>PLCK01000005.1 GCA_003134755.1 Actinomycetota bacterium
ATGGACCAGACGAACCCGCTCGCAGGTCTCACCCACAAGCGCCGACTGTCGGCGCTCGGCCCGGGTGGTCTGAGTCGTGAGCGAGCCGGCTTCGAGGTGCGCGACGTGCACCCGAGCCACTACGGCCGGATGTGTCCGATCGAAACTCCTGAGGGTCCGAACATCGGCCTGATCGGTTCGCTCGCTACGCACGGCCGCATCAATGCGTTCGGTTTCGTCGAGACGCCGTACCGCCGTGCCGTCAAGGGCAAGGTCACCGACGACGTCGACTACCTGACCGCTGACGAAGAAGACCGTTTCGTCATCGCCCAGGCGAACGCGCCGTTGAAGGACGACGGTCACTTCGCCGAAGACCGCGTGCTCGTTCGTCGTAAGGGTGGCGAGGTCGACTTCGTCACCCCCGCGGCGGTCGACTACATGGACGTCTCACCGCGCCAGATGGTGTCGGTCGCGACCGCGATGATTCCGTTCCTCGAGCACGACGACGCCAACCGGGCGCTGATGGGTTCCAACATGCAACGCCAGTCGGTGCCGCTGTTGAAGTCCGAGGCACCGCTCGTCGGCACCGGCATGGAGTTCCGTGCCGCGGTCGACGCCGGCGACGTCGTCACCTCGGCGAAGGACGGCGTGGTCGAAGAGGTCTCGTCCGATGCGATCACCGTCATGAACGACGACGGCACCCGCACGACCTACCGGATGGCGAAGTTCCGCCGATCCAACCAGGGCACCTGCATCAACCAGCGCCCGATCGTCAGCGAAGGCCAGCGGCTCGTCGCCGGTGCGGCGATAGCCGACGGTCCGTGTACCGACCAGGGCGAGATGGCCCTCGGCCGGAACCTGCTTGTGGCGTTCATGCCATGGGAAGGACACAACTACGAAGACGCGATCATCCTGAGCCAGCGGCTCGTGCAGGACGACGTGCTCTCCTCGATCCACATCGAGGAGCACGAGGTCGATGCCCGTGACACCAAGCTCGGCCCTGAGGAGATCACCCGCGACATCCCGAACGTCAGCGAGGAAGTCCTCGCCGACCTCGACGAGCGGGGCATCATCCGGATCGGTGCAGACGTCGTCCCTGGTGATGTTCTTGTCGGGAAGGTCACGCCCAAGGGCGAGACCGAGTTGACGCCCGAAGAGCGGTTGCTGCGGGCAATCTTCGGCGAGAAGGCGCGCGAGGTTCGTGACACGAGCCTTAAGGTTCCGCACGGCGAGTCCGGCAAGGTCATCGACGTCAAGGTGTTCACTCGCGATGACGCCGAGCTGCCGCCCGGCGTGAACGAGCTGGTGCGCGTCTACGTCGCGCAGAAGCGCAAGATCACCGACGGCGACAAGCTGGCCGGCCGGCACGGCAACAAGGGTGTTATCTCGAAGATCCTCCCCGAGGAGGACATGCCGTTCCTCGAAGACGGCACGCCCGTCGACATCGTGCTGAACCCGCTCGGCGTCCCTGGCCGGATGAACGTAGGCCAGGTCCTCGAGACGCACCTCGGCTGGGCCGCGAAGAGTGGCTGGAAGGTCGAGACCAACGGCACGAAGGACGGCTGGCAGCAACGGCTCGCCGATATCGGCGCGCTCGAGGCTCCGCCGAACACCCTTGTCGCGACTCCGGTTTTCGACGGCGCTCGTGAAGACGAGATCACCGGCCTGCTCGGCTCGACCCTGCCAAACGCCGACGGGCAGCGTCCGGTCGGAGAGAACGGCAAGGCTCGGCTTTACGACGGGCGCAGCGGCGAGCTCTACCCCGAGGCGGTGAGTGTCGGCTACATCTACATCCTGAAGCTGCACCACCTCGTCGACGACAAGCTGCACGCGCGCTCGACCGGCCCGTATTCGATGATCACGCAGCAGCCGCTGGGTGGTAAGGCACAGTTCGGTGGTCAGCGGTTCGGTGAGATGGAAGTGTGGGCGCTGGAAGCCTACGGCGCGGCTTACGCGCTGCAGGAGTTGCTCACCATCAAGTCCGACGACGTCCTCGGCCGGGTCAAGGTCTACGAGGCGATCGTCAAGGGCGAAAACATCCCCGAGCCCGGCATTCCCGAGTCGTTCAAGGTGCTCATCAAGGAAATGCAATCGCTGTGCCTGAACGTCGAGGTGCTCTCCAGCGACGGCATGACCTTGGAGATGCGCGACACCGACGATGAGGTCTTCCGCGCCGCGGAAGAACTCGGTATCGACCTGTCCCGGCGTGAGCCGAGCAGCGTAGAAGAGGTCTAGGGCGGGTGACCGTCGGGCGTCACAGGTGCTGAACCTGGAACGCCCGACCTCCGGCCCCCCGCCCCCGTCCGTCATGGACACCAGGAGAAAGAAGACAACCTGTGCTCGACGTCAACTTCTTCGATGAGTTGCGCATCGGCCTTGCTACCGCTGACGACATCCGCCAGTGGTCGCACGGCGAAGTGAAGAAGCCGGAGACCATCAACTACCGCACGCTTCGTCCTGAGAAGGACGGGCTGTTCTGCGAGAAGATTTTCGGTCCCACCCGCGACTGGGAGTGCTACTGCGGGAAGTACAAGCGGGTCCGNNGAGCGCTGCGGCGTCGAGGTCACTCGCGCCAAGGTGCGTCGTGAGCGGATGGGTCACATCGAGCTGGCCGCTCCAGTCACCCACATCTGGTACTTCAAGGGTGTTCCGAGTCGTCTCGGATACCTCCTCGACCTTGCCCCCAAGGACCTCGAGAAGATCATCTACTTCGCCGCATACATGATCACGTGGGTCGACGATGACGCCCGTCATCGCGACCTGCCGAGTATTGAGGCGCAGGTCTCGGTCGACCGCCAGGAAATCGAAGACCGCAAGAATGCGGACGTCGACAGCCGGGCGAAGAAGCTCGAGGAAGACCTGGCCGCACTCGAGGCCGAAGGCGCCAAGAGTGACGTGAAGCGCAAGGTTCGTGAAGGCGCCGAGCGTGAGATGCGACAGATCCGCGAGCGGGCACAGCGCGAGATCGACCGTCTCGACGAGGTGCTCAGCCGTTTCAAGAACCTGAAGGTCCAAGACCTCGAGGGCGACGAAGTTCTCTACCGCGAGATGCGCGAGCGGTTCGGAGCCTACTTCAAGGGCGGCATGGGCGCGCAGTCGCTGAAGGACCGCCTCGAGTCGTTCGACCTCGAAGCAGAGGCGACGTTGCTGCGTGACCTGTGTGTCAACGGCAAGGGTCAGAAGAAGGCCCGCGCGCTGAAGCGGCTCAAGGTCGTGTCGGCATTCCTCAACACCCGCAACTCGCCTATGGGCATGGTGCTCGACTGCGTGCCGGTGATCCCGCCCGACCTGCGCCCGATGGTGCAGCTCGACGGCGGCCGCTTCGCGACGTCCGACCTGAACGATCTCTACCGTCGCGTCATCAACCGGAACAACCGGTTGAAG
>PLCK01000002.1 GCA_003134755.1 Actinomycetota bacterium
TGTCTGAGTTCACGACATAGTTTGCAGGTGTCTCGCGTCATCGTTAGCACCCTGAGAAGGGTGGTAGCCGGCGATGTCGATGGCCCGGGTCGTGATCGCGGCGGTCGTGGTGGAAGGCCGTTCCAAGAGCGAGGTCGCCCGCGATTACGGGGTGTCGCGGGTGTGGGTCCAGAAGCTGGTTAAGCGGTATTGGGCCGAAGGCGACGCCGCGTTCGAGCCGCGGTCTCGACGCCCGCACACCAACCCGCGTCGGGTCGTCGACGTCGAGACCGAGAACCGCATCGTGGCGCTGCGCAAGGAGTTGACCGACGCCGGGCATGACGCCGGCGCCGAAACGATCGCCTTCCACCTGCGGCAAGCCGGGTTCCCCGCGCCGTCAGTCGCGACGATCTGGCGGACGCTGTCGCGGCGCGGTTTCGTCACGCCGCAACCGCATAAACGCCCGCGTTCGAGCTGGCACCGGTTCGAAGCTGATCTGCCCAACGAGGTCTGGCAAGCCGACATCACCCACTGGCCGCTGGCGGGCGGCCGTGAGGTGGAGATCCTCGACATCATCGACGACCATTCCCGGCTGCTCGCCGGATCCACCGCCCGGTCGGTGTTCAAAGCCGGTGATGTGGTCACCGATGTGGCCGCCGCGATGGGTCGCCACGGCCGGCCCGAGCGGATGCTCACCGACAATGGTGCGGTCTTCACCGGTCACTACCGCGGCCGCGGCTGGGTCGCCCTGGAACGCGAACTGGTCGCGCTCGGTATCGGGCTGCAGCACTCCAAGCCCTACCACCCCCAAACTTGCGGGAAGGTCGAACGAGCCCACCAAACGCTGAAGAAGTGGCTAGCCAAACAGCCCGCCGCGGCCACCGTGACCGAGCTGCAGACCCAGCTCGACACCTTCGTTGACTACTACAACCACCGCCGCCCGCACCGCGCGATCGGCCGCACCACCCCGGCCACCGCCTGGGCGGCCCGACCCCGCGCCACCCCAACCCGACAAGGCATCCGCATCAGCGAACAGTTCCGCGTCCGCAAAGACCGCGTCGACCGGGACGGGAAACTCACCTTGCGCCACGCCAGCCGACTGCACCACATCGGGATCGGCATCGGCTGGGCGGGCACCCCGATCCTGATGCTCATCCGCGAGCTCGACATCCGGATCATCACCGAAGACACCGGCGAACTCATCCGCCAACTCACCCTCGACCCGACCCGCGACTACCAACCACAAGCCCCGAGGGTGTGAACTATGTCCCGAGACAGGTGCTAACGATGTCTCGAGACATCACATGGTGGAGCTGAGGGGATTCGAACCCCTAACCCGGACTCGGCGCATCGATGTCGTAAACCCCGTTGATCAAGCAGGCCCGCTCGCCGATGAGAGGAAGGGAGGGCGCTTGGACGGCGGCGAGACTGGATCCGTCGCGACGCCGAGGCTCAACAGCGCTCGCGAGTACGGGTGGCGCGCATCGGCAAAAAGGGTGGTCACCGCCGCGGTCTCCACGAGAGAACCGCGGTACATGACGCCAACCATGTCGGCCATATATCGGACGACGTCGAGGTCGTGCGTGATCAGCAAGTAGGTGAGGTCATGTTCGTGCTGGAGTTCGTTGAGCAGATTGAGGATCTGCGCCTGCACGGAGACGTCTAGAGCTGAGGTTGGTTCGTCGAGAACAAGGAGTGCGGGCTCGACTGTCAACGCGCGTGCGATCCCCACACGTTGGCATTGGCCGCCGGATAGTTCGCTCGGATACCGCCGTAGCAGATGGGTGCCAAGACCGACATCGTCGAGACACTGACGGACTCGGCTCTCGAGGACCCGACCTCGAAGACCTTTCAACTCGCGAGCCGGTTCAGCAATCGAGTCCGCAATAGTCATGCGAGGATCCAGCGCCGAATACGGATCTTGAAAGACGAGCTGCATCCGCGAGCGGATGCTGCGCAACGCCCGTCCGCGTAGCCGAGTGACGTCGATCCCCTCGAGCTCGACCGAACCGCTGTCAACGTCGACCAGTCGCAGCAGACATCGGGCGAACGTACTCTTGCCACTTCCGCTCTCGCCGATCAATCCGAACGTCGAGCGTGCCGGGATTGCCAGACTCACGCCGTTCACGGCGAGCACGGCCGCGCCGGCTCGACGCCGGCGCCCAAACGATTTCGTCACGTCGATCGCTCGCACCGTCGGGCGGTCGGTCATTGCCCCATCACCGCAAGGTGCCGACACTCAACGGCATGCCCGAGCTCGGGGAGCGCGTTCGGCGGAATGCCGTCGCTGCAATCCGGCTGACGGTTGAAGCAACGCGGCGCAAAGGCGCAGCCCTGCATAGCCGCGACATGTGCAGGCACGCTCCCCGGTATAGCTGCCAGCGGTTGACCACGCCGCGAACTCGATGGCAGTGCGGCCAACAGCCCGACTGTGTAGGGGTGGCGCGGGCTTCTCAGCACCTGCAAGGTCGGGCCCGACTCAATGCTGCGGCCGGCGTAAAGCACGACAACCCGATCACAGATGGAAGCAACGACGTCCATGTCGTGCGTGATGAGCAGCACGCTGTCGCCGAGTTCGCGTTGACGCTGCCTGATGAGCTCGAGAATTTGCCGCTCGATAGTGACGTCGAGCGCAGTGGTCGGCTCATCCGCCACGACGAGTTGAGGTCTCGGCAGTAGGGCAGCTGCGATACACACGCGCTGCAGCATGCCTCCCGACAACTCGAACGGATACGCCGCTCTGATCCTGGCCGGATTGTCGAGCCCAACAGCCACGAGCTCTTCGTCGATTCGGGCGATCGCGTCGCGACCGCGCAGCTCGAGGTGCCGACGGACAAGAAGCCCAAGCTGGACTCCGATGCTGTGCACCGGATTCAGACTGCTGGCCGGATTCTGCGGGATGAGACCGAGGCAACTGCCGCGCAGCCGGTTTCGCTCCGCCGATCCGAGTCTGAGGAGGTCTCGACCATCGAAGATGGCTTGCCCATCAGTACGCGCGTCTGACGGCAAGGCGCCAAGAATCGCCCGCCCAGTTAGGGTCTTGCCACAGCCAGTTTCGCCGATCAGGCCAACGATCTCGCCACGCTCGACTCGCAGGTCGATGCCCCGAAGTGGAGTCGATGCGGCGGCACCTTTGCGGCAGAACTCAACTACCAGATCGCGGACGTCGAGCAGCGGGTCTGTCACCGCCGTCCTGACCCAGGCTTCAGCAGATTCTGCATGCCATCGCCGAGCAAGTTGGCGCCGAGGACGACGACAAAGATGGCGAGCCCGGGAAACGTGGGTATCCACCATTCCGAGGTCACCGTGGTTCGCCCATCGGCGACCATCAGGCCCCAGTCGGCCGTCGGTGGTTGAGCCCCCAGACCCAAGAACGCGAGCGATCCGGCCGCGAGGATGACGGTGCCGAAGTCAATAGCTGCCTGGACGAAGACCGGACTCCAGCTGTTTCGCAAGACATGTCGACGAAGGATGCGATAGACGGGTGCGCCACTGATTCGGGCAGCCTCGATATACGAGCGCTGCCGAATCGACTGCGCGACGGTGCGGACAAGTCGCGCGTACCAGGGCCACCATGAAACGACGAGAGCGATCGCTGCATGCACAAGGCTCGGCCCGAGCAGCGACGCGATGATCATCGTTAGCAGCAGCGGCGGAAAGGAAAGAAACACGTCGGTGATCCGCATCAATACCTCGTCGACCCAACCGCCGAGGTAGCCGGCGACAGAGCCAATGGCCACTCCGATCAGAATCGCTGCGAACACGACGACGAACGAGACGGCAAGAGCGGGCCGCGTCCCGAACATCACCCGGCTCACGATGTCGCGTCCGAGATGGTCGGTGCCGAACAAGTGGGCCGTGCTCGGAGCCAGATCTCGGTTGGCGACATCTGCTGTGCCACGACCCTGTGCTGCGTCGGGAGCAACCCACGGCGCGGTCAGCGCGATCAGAATGACCAAACCGAGGATCGCCGCTCCGACAGCCACCAAGAGATCTCCGCTGACGACGTCTGTGATTCGACCAAGCAGACGGGTCGGCGTCCACCGGCGTCCGGGCACCAACCCGTCGGAGAGCGGGCTGCGGCCAGGAGAATCCTCAGCCGTTGCCGCCGCGGAGTCCGAGTGGGTCATGCCAACCGCACCCTGGGGTCAAGACGTGCATTCACGAGATCCACGACAAGGTTGATCAGCAGGTAGCCAATCGCTCCGAGCAGGGTGATTCCTTGAATCGCTGGATAGTCGCTGTTCAGCAAGGAGTCGGTCGCGAACTGCCCGATGCCTGGCCAGTTGAAGATGACCTCGACGAAGAAAGTGCCCGTCAGGAGGAACGCCAGTGAGAGACCGAGCACGGTGATCGTCGTCGGTAAAGCATTGCGCAGCGCGAGTCGCCAGACGACGACTCGCTCCGACAGCCCCTGGATCCGGGCGTAACCGGTGTGGTCTTGGGCGAGCGTGTCGATCATTGCCGCACGAGTCATACGCGCCACCAAACCGGTCGGGTACGCGGCGAGTGTCAGCGCGGGGAGTATGAGATGGACCACCGTGTCGTGAAGGGCGGTCCAGTTTCCGGTGGCGAGGGAGTCGATGAGGTTGAAGCCGGTGATCCGCGAGATCGGGTCGTCGAATTGCAAGTTGACGTCGTTTCGACCNNCGAGCCAAAACGTCGGCATCGAGACGCCGGCGATGGAGAACAGCCGAACGGCCGCGTCGATCGGCCGACCCTGTCGGCGAGCCGCCACGACGCCAAGCGCTGTGCCGACAACGGCCGCCGCCGCGATCGCCAGGGTCAGTAGTTCGAGCGTGGCGGGCAGTCGGCTCGCGAGTTCGTGAAGCACAGGTTGTTTGGTTGCAATCGACGTCCCCCAGTCGCCTCGCAGCAGCGCCGTGAGATATCGCCAGAACTGCACCGGGAGGCTCTGATCGAGCCCGAGCTGGCGTACGACGCGGGCGACTTCGTCGGGTCGTGCTTCTGGCCCGACATAGATGATCGCGGGGTTACTAGGGACGACGTGGGAGAGGAAGAAGCTTGCGAACACCACAAGAACGAGCGTGACTATCGACGTCATCGAGCGACGCGAGAGGAATCGAAACACGAAGTCAGTCCTCCTGGCGTTGCCAGTGCATCGACACCGTCACGCGGCGCCCTTGTGGAGCGGGTAGTAGAACGTCACAAATGGGTAGTTGATGTTGTTTTGCAACCCTTGAACACTCTTCGCGGTCACCACAACCGCCTTTTGATCGTAGAAGAACACGGCCGGCGCCTGGCCGACGAGCCGCTTCTGAGCCTGCACGTATAGCGACAGCGATTGTGCCCGATCGGTCTGGGTCTGGGCCTGTGCCTTGTCGATCAGCCCGTCGTAGGTCGGGTCGTTCCAATAGCTGAGATTGAAGAATGGCTTGTCGCTGCTGTGAAACAGCGTGTGCAGGTTGTCATTGCCGGCGTCGGCATAGGTCGGCCAGTACAGCAGGAGGAACATGTCTTGCGCGGTTGTGGGATCAGCCTTCGCCTGCGCCCATTGCTGGTCGAACAAGATCGCCTTCAGATTGACAGTCACGCCGATCTTGGCGAACGCGTCCTTGATCAGAGGAGCGAACCGGGCTTCACCCTGATTTTCGGCCGCGTAGGTGAGGTTGATCGAGAACTTGCCGCCGGGGTGGCCGGCCTGCGTCAGCAACGCACGGGCCTTGTCCAGATCCTGCTGGTACGTGGGCACGTCGGTGCTGTAGGGGAAGATTCCTGCCGGCACGGACGCGCGATCCTGTGTGCCGTAGCCGGACGCTCCGATCGTCATGATGTCCGCGTACGGAATCGCGTACGACAAGGCCTGGCGCACGGTGGCGTTGTCGAGCGGAGGCTTGAGCGTGTTGAAGAACCCGACATAACTGAACGCGGAGGGCGCCGCATTGACGTTGAAAGTCTTGGCAAGGCCGGCGAGATTGACGAGCGGCACCGAGTCAGCTAGCTGAGCCTGTCCTCCTTGCAGCATCTGCTGCTGCACGATGGCCTCTGAGGTGATCGAAACCACGACGGTGCCGTAGTGCTGCCCTGACCAGCCGCCCCAGTACTTGGGGTACTTCTTCATGACGATCTGCTTGCCCGCCGTATAGGTCGTCACGGCGTACGGACCTGTTCCGGCGTCAATGCCTGCATCAAAATACTTCGGGTTCTTAGCTTCGGCAGCCAACGCATTCGGCGCAACGATGTACGCGCCGTATTCAGACGAGGCGATCAAGTCGACTGGTTGGGGGTTCTTCATCGTGATGACGACAGTCTGCGTGTCAGGCGCCGTCATGCCGGCGAGGTCGCCCCAGATGAACGATGCGGCGCCGTTCTTGGCCGACGCTTGAAGTGACGAGACGACTGCGGCGGCTGTCAGCGGCTCACCGTCGTGGAACGTCACGTCTTGGCGCAGCTTGAATGTCCACGTCTTGCCATCGGCACTGTGGGTCCAACTCGTTGCAAGTGCAGGCTTGAACGTCACCGAGCCACTGGCGTCGGCCTTATCGGCATAGAGCAACGGCTCGTACAGGTTGGCCATGTAGGCGACCTCGGTGGAGAAGGATTGGATCGGGTCCCACGTCGTCACGACTGCAGTCGAGGCAACGTCGAGGATGCTCGAGGCACCGCCACCGGACGAATGCGAGCTACCACACGCACTAGCCGCCAGTCCGAGCGCGGCAATGCCTGCACAAAGTCCTCTGCCTGAGTAGCGAGTGGTCACAGCGGGCTCCCTGTTTGTGCGGTCACGTTGATCGGTTGGGTTGGGCCGGGTAGGTCGTCGCGCACTTGGGACTTGACTACCGATGCGTTGGTAGGCAGGTCGCCCAGGCCGCGCATGATTTCGCCGGCCGCGTATCCGAGCGATGCGGGAGGAAAGGGGGGCGGGAAGTCGCGGAGCTGTTTCCAGAGCATGTTGAGGCCAGCGGTCCCGTACTCGCGCACCGCGCCAACCAGGTCGAGGTCGAGTGTGAGGGTGAGAACCTCTTCACCACTGCCCGCTTCGGCGAGGATGCGACCTTCTGGGTCGACGATGACGCTTCGTCCCGAGCCGAATGCCTTGCCGGTGTTGGGATTGATCACGTACAGCTGATTCGCGATGGCATTTGCGCGAGCGAGTACGACCTCCTGATCTCTATCAGCGGTCGGCGTATACGTGGGCTGAACGATGATCTCCGCGCCCATCCAGGCAAGCGTTCGAGCGATCTCGGGGACCCAACCGTCGTAACAAATTGCCAGCCCGATGCGGGCGACACCTGGAATGTCGAACACGACGTGCTCGGTACCAGGAACGATGTCCTCGTAGGGCATCCAAGGAAACAGCTTTCGGTACCTCGCGACGATCTCCCCTGCCGGCGAGATGGCGATCGCCGTGTTGTGCAGGTCTGAACCATTGCGCTCCATGAGCGAGCCGGGCACCAGCCAGCGGCCGGTCTCCTTTGCGAGCGCGCACAGCTGCGTGGTTAGCGGTCCAGGGATAGTCTCCGCGACAACGTCGACATATCCCGTCGGCACAGCGCGCGCGGCCGTCGCCATGCCTGTGAGGAACAACTCCGGGAAGATGATGAGGCGCAAGTGGGGTGAAGCCGCCGACAGCCGACGCACCTCGGCCGCCAACTTTGCGAACGATGCTGCCTGGTCGAGTTCAACCGGAGCCATCTGAACCGCCGCGATGCCGAGCAGCCGGCTCACCGCGGCAACCTGCGCGCCTCAAGGGTCGCGGGAGCAACCCGATGACTGTGCACGCAGCTCCTCCAAAGGTTCGAGTTCGACAGACTTACGATCGATCGAACGCTTGCGGATTGGGTCGATGTCGGAGCATCCTTCAGCACGTCATCCCACGCGTCCAATACTTGATTTGGGCGCATCGCCATGCTCGCGGGGTATAGGAGACCGCCGGTGGATCTTCGTGTCCTGCGTTACCTGGTTGCCGTCGTCGACTGCGGGTCGGTCACGCAGGCGGCGGCACATCTGCGAGTCGCACAACCGTCGCTGTCACGCCAACTACGTGCGCTCGAGCGCAATCTCGGCATCGAGCTCTTCAGGCATGGGCCCGGGAATCGGCTGTTGCTGTCAGCTGCGGGCGAGCGCTTCATCCCGATCGCCCGTGACCTCGTGCTCCGCGCGGACCAGGCGGCTCTTGCGGCGGGTTCTATCGCTGCGGGGCAGGTACAACGCATCACCATCGCTGCGCCAGCGGTCACGATCTCCGACGTTATCGCGCCCTATGTTGCACGCGGCCACCCTCTCGATCCACTCATCGACGTTTGGGAGGAAACACCGCAATCTGCGGACGACGCACTGCAACGTGGGGCGGATGTTGTCATCCTTTCTGGAGTGCCGAGCCAAGATCACGCGTGGCAGGCCATTGCACGCCTACCCCTCTTCGCGTATGTCCCGGCGGGGCACCGCTGGCACAATGACCAGGTCGTCACGGTCGGGGAGCTCGTGAAAGAACCTCTTGCAGTCCTCACTCGGCACCATGGCACCCGCCGTCTGCTCGACCAAGCGCTGGCTGATGCCGGCATTACCTACGATGTGAAGCTTGAGTGCGAGTCGCCACAAATGGCGCAGGCGCTTGCGGCGGTAGGAACGGCAATCGCTGTCGTCAGCGACGACGCCAGGTTCGGGTTGCATGGGTTGCTCATCGAAGGTCCGGGCGGCATTCTCCGCATCCCCTTGCACGCCGAATGGCACCGCGACCATTTTGCTACGGAGACGATCCGTGCCTTGATGCGCCGCCTGACCGACTTCTGCGAAGAGCGATACGGCAGCCAGGTGCTGCCGATCGCTGCGAAGGCAGCTCGGTAGTCAGTCGAGGCCTTCCAGGCATAGCGAACCTCCGCAGAAGGCATTGGACGCCGTTGGTTCTGCGCGTCGATGCTGATTCGCGAGGGGTCGCCCATTGCGTGCACCACGAGACGCACACCCGAGGGAGCCGAGACATGAGGCAACGGACCAAACGACTCTATGCAGCGTTGCTGGGAACAACGACGTTGATCGCCGGCATCGTGACCGCGGCCGCGTCAAGCCAAGCCGCAGGCACTGTGCCGGTGCCGGGTGACCCATTGACTGGCTCGGGAGTCGTTTCGAGAACCGTGCTCACCTACGCCGATCTCACGACCGGTTCGAGCTCGGGACCCGTCGACGATGGTGCGTTCGCGATCCCAGCAGCGGCGGCAGCGCCTACGCACACCTTCCAGGGCACGGTCGCGTTGAACGGCGTTGCCAGCAGCGGTGGGTTCACCAGCCTCTACGACCCCGATCGCTACAGTACGATCGCCGGCTGGCGTCACATGCCTGCGATGAGCGTGCAGTTTGTTCAAAACGGCAGCTACCTCATCCCGACGGCGCGGGGCCTGACCATCACCGGCAGCAGCTACTGGAATCTCATTGTGTCGCCGGGCCGAGCGTGGAACGAAACTGCAGACCATGGTTACACGCGTGCATCGTTCCCGTTCGCCCTGGTGGAGCGAAATCAGAACTGTGTGCACAACGGAATCGTGACCTTCCTCTTCACTGACACGTCGACCACCAAGGTCAGGTATCAGGTCACCCAGGAGACCTGCGAGTACTACAAGTTCAATATGTGGGGCCAGGTTTCCGGCAGCTATGCGAAGATGACGATCGCAAACGCCGACACCATCGCAAACGCGTTCGTGACGGAGTTCAATAACCGCCTGCCGGCCAAGCCGATCGCCGCGCTCGCCACCGACTACCCCGCCTCAGGTGTCAACACGGCTGTGTTTGGAAGCGGGATCACGGCCGCGGACATGACAACATACGGTCTCTACTACAAAGGCGTGAACTACGTCTCGGCCTGCGGTACCAGGTACGGCTCCTATGCGTACTGCGGTGAGATGGCAGTGCCGTCATACTCGACGTCGAAATCCGCCATGGCGTCCGTCGGCCTGATGTATCTGACGCAGAAGTACGGGTCAGGTGTTGGCGCGCTGCTGATCAAGAACTATGTGAGTCAGGCGTCGTCAGCGGCCGGGAACTGGTCTGCAGTGACCATCCGAAACGCTCTCGACATGGCAACCGGGAACTACACGTCGAGCAGCTTCGAGGTCGACGAAGGCGGCACCGCGATGTCGAACTTCTTTCTCGCTGAGCCGTACACCACCAAGACCTCCGATGCCTTCGTGTTTCCGTACATGTCGACGCCCGGAACGACGTGGGTGTATCACAGCAGCGACACGTACATAGCCACACTTGCGATGAACTCGTACCTGCAAAGCAAGGCGGGGTCGAGCGCCGACGTCTTCAATACGTTGCGCGACAACGTCTACACGCCAATCCGTCTCAGCCCTGACTCGCTCGCCACGCTGCGCACGGACAACAGTGCGTCAGGCAAACCAATCGGCGGCTACGGGATGTTCTGGAACCAAGACAACATCGCCAAGGTTGCGAAACTTCTCAACAACGATGCCGGTAAAGCCGGGACAACGCAGCTGCTCGATCCGAGCTTGTTGTCGGCGTCCATGCAGAAGAACGCGGCGAACCGCGGACTGGTGAGCAACGACGACAGCGCTGACATGTACAACAACGGCTTCTGGGGCCGGGTCTTTACGCCTGCAGACTCGTCGAGCTACACGTGCACGTTCTACGTTCCCTTCATGTCCGGCTACGGTGGCATCACCGTCGCCATGATGCCGAACGGAGCGACCTACTACTACTTCAGCGACAACGGTGAGTTCAGCTGGAATCAAGCGATCAGTGAGGCGAACAAACTCTCACCGCAGTGCGGATAGCCGTCGCGACGAGCCGCGGAAATGGTCGCCTGGCACCTGGCCGATCGCGGGCAGCGGTGCCCGACGGCGGCCACCATCTGCCGGACGTTGTCTCGGCGCGGCTTCGTCACGCCGCAACCGCATAAGCGGCCTTCGCCACGGGAGCCAGCTGCACCACATCGGGATCGGCATCCGATGGGCCGGGCACCCCGCTCCTGATGCTCATCCGCGAGCTCGATGTCCCGAGACAGGTGCCAACGATGTCTCGAGACATCACGAGGGAGCCGGCGAGGGGAATCGAACCCCTAACCTCCCGAGTTGCCGACACCTCCTAACCGCCAGTTACCGACAGCTACTAATAAGTCCCCTGAGCTGCGTTAATGACGACTCCGACTGACCGATGGTCGCCGACGGGAACCCGCAGTGACCGTCGTTTCATGGGGATAAAGTGGGGGCATGGCGCGACCTCCGCTTCCACTCGGCACCCATGGCGCGGTACGGATTTATCGCACGACGGGAGGTTTTCGAGCCCGGACTCTGTACCGGGACTATGACGGGGCGACTCGTGCGGTCGAACGAAGCGGTCGCAGTCGATCAGCGGCCGAGTCAGCATTGAAGCTCGCGCTTCGCGATCGATCAAGAGCGGAAGCAGCAGGGGCGATCACCGCAAATACTCGAGTACGTGTGCTCGCGGATTTATGGTTCACCTCGCTCCAAGATCGTGCGCCAACGACGTTGGAGGCGTATCGGAATCGGCTGGATTCTCAAGTCGTACCTTCGCTCGGAGATTTGCGAGTTCGCGAGCTAACAGTCGGAACAACAGACCGCTTCCTGCGAGCAGTCTCGGAGCGAAGCGGCGTTGCGGTCGCTCGAGTCTGTCGGTCCGTCCTCTCGGGTATGTGTCAACTAGCAGCTCGCTATGACGCGCTAGACCGCAACCCAACGCGCGACGCCGGGACTTTAGCGTCGAAGACAGCTCGAGTGCCACGCGCGTTGTCCATTGCAGAGGTTCGCCAGCTCCGCGCGATGCTCACGTATGACGATCGAGCAGTTGGCCGTGACCTGCCGGACTTTGTTGCGTTCATGCTCGGCACAGGCCTGCGAATCGGCGAGGCTTCGGCTGTGACCTGGAACTCAATCGACCTCGCTGCGGGAACTGCCTCGATAGCTGGGACCGTGGTGCGACTCAGCGGACAGGGACTGTCCATCACACCCGCGCCAAAGACCAAGGCTGGATTTCGCACGCTCGTTTTGCCCACGTGGTGCACCGAGCTTCTTCAACGTCGTTTCGATTCGGGTCGTCCCGGTCTCAACGAACCCGTGTTCTCTGCGCCGCGCGGTGGGCTGCGCGATCCGAGTAACACCAGCGCGGATCTTCGAGCAGCACTCGATACGGCAGGCTTCGCATGGGTGACCGCCCACGTGTTTCGCAAAACGGTGGCAACCCTTATGGATGAGGCAGGACTGAGCGCGCGCGCTGCCGCAGACCAGCTCGGACACGCCGCCCCATCGATGACACAAGACGTTTACTTCGGTCGCCGCACGGCACATACAGGGGCCGCGGCGGCACTTGAAGAACTCGACGCATATTGAATCAGTCTGGCGCTTGTCTCAACACTGGGATCGCACCACGCTCGAGCGCGATCGTTTGAAGCGGGATGCTGCCGACCTGCATCTCACTGCGGAGTCTCTCCAGTAGAGACATATCGATGGCACGGCCTCGTCGGGCAGCTTAGCCTCGACCTTGTGCCGTCACCTAGGAAGCACCACTTCGTTCCTCGGTTCCTGCTTCGTGGCTTCGCGGACGAGAAGGAGTCGCTTGTCGTCCACAGCCTCGACCGGCCGGCCCAGTACAAGTCCAGTGTGAGCGCCGTCGGACACCAAAACGATGGGCACACGCTGTACCGCCGCAGTGGCGCCCCTGACCGCGAAACACTCGAACGGGCGATGGCCAAGATCGAAGGAAACGCAGCCGGGGCCGTTCGCTTACTTGCGAGTGGCGAGCATCTTTCCAACGAACTTAGATCTGCGCTGTCATGGTTCTTGGCGCTGCAATGGCGGCGGAGTCGGTACGTCCTGGATGCAGTGGCAAAGAGCGTCGACAGTGGCAGTTTGTCACGGCAGGAAGTGCAAACGTCGATTCTCCGAGCCTCGCTAGTCCCACTGTTCGGCGCATGGGAACTGCGCGATGACCTGAGCGTCAGGCCAAAGGATCGCTGGGACTCGGTGCAGACGATGCTGCAGTCAATGAAATGGTCGCTGTGCCGATTCCGAGACGACGCCCTCGTTCTCAGTGACCAGACACTCTGCTTGTACGGGGCTCGCCCCGGCCGCGAAGTGATGTACAACACGGCGTGGGCGCGACACGGCATCGGAGTCGGGCTAAATGACGCCGCACGCTTCACAGTTGCGTTGACTCCGCGACTCGGTCTACTGCTCACTCCGACTGGTTCGCCTGAGCGTCTCAGCGCCCCTACGTTCAACCGCACCACCATCTACAACGCGCGCAGATTTGTGTTGCACAGCCCGGGTTGGCCACACGGGCGCGAGAACTTGAAGATGGCGTTCGACTCAGATATGGAGCGTCAGCGCATGCTCGCTCCAGTCTTCTTTACGAACCAGTTCTAGCGACTCGCGAGCCAACGAGCATGGGTCGGATGTTCGATCGTGAATCGTCAACACGACATGCCTCGCTGAGCTGCGGAAGCGCCGTCCTGGCCCGCAGCTTGCGCGGTCTAATCAGGTTCCCAAGCTGACAGTGCGGGTT
>PLCK01000167.1 GCA_003134755.1 Actinomycetota bacterium
TCGACTTCGGCCGGCAGATCGCCTGCCGGCAGGCCCACGAGCGGCGACCCGCGAGAGTCGCGGCCTTCTGGTGGCAGTGCGCAACGATCCCCCGATGCACGCGGCTTCGGTCGCGACGGGTCGCCACCGCGCGGCCCGACCCCGGATCGAGGCGGCAGGCCCGATGCTCGGGGAGGCCCGAGCCCCCGGAGCACTGCGGGCGCTGGACCCAGCTCCCGCCCGCGAAGTGGCCCGGGCGCTGGCGCCCGCTCGAGAACGGCCGCGCCTGCCCNNCCCTGCCCGTTCGTCACCCGCGCCGCAGCCTGCTACGCGGCGGCCATCCGGCAGCGGCGGTCGTTTCCAACCGCGCGTCGACGATCGGCCGCCAACGGGCGCGTGGTCGCGAGGTGCGCCAGCTGACCGGCGTCCGGCGACTGGTTCGGCTGCACCACGCTCGGGGGCGGGATCGCGCTCCGCAACAGCCCCACGGTCGGCGCCACCGCGGCAGGGCGGATCCCGGGAGGCTTGGGTTCGTCCGGAGCGAGACGCCACCCGCGGCGCCCCTGCGCCTCGTGGCGGGCGGCGCGACAATAGCTCTGCCGCCTCCGGGCCGCGCCGCTCCGCTGGGGGCGCGGCGTACGACCGCGGCCGCGCGCCGAGTCGGCCGGCCGCGCCTGGGGTTGCGCGACGTGACGATCGAGGCGCACCGGTAGCCGGTCGGGTCGAGCGCGGGGTTCGGCGTCCGGTATCTGTCGATCCGCCGTTGCCGGACGACGTCCAGCCCGCCGAATTGCCACGTGAAGCCCGGTCGGAGCTACGGACCGTCTCGAAGGAGACCGCCGACCTTGTCGCCCGGCACCTCGTGATGGCGGGCCGGCTGATCGAGGACGACCCGGAACTGGCGTTCGCCCATGCCGAGGCCGCCCGCCGCCGGCTGCCGAGGATCGCCGTCGTTCGCGAAGCCGTCGGGCTGTGTGCGTACGCGAATGGAAACTGGTCGGAGGCGCTCGCCGAGCTTCGTGCAAGTCGGCGGATCAACGGGTCGGTCGACCACCTACCGGTGATGGCCGATTGCGAGCGCGGCCTCGGTCGGCCCGAGCGGGCGCTGGCACTTGCAGCGAGTCCCGAGGCGCACAAACTCGATCGCGCCGGAGCGGTCGAGATGCGCATCGTCGCGTCGGGCGCGCGCCGTGATCTCGGTCAGCCCGAAGCTGCCGTAGTGACCCTGCAGGGTGCGGACTTGAACCCGGAGCGCCGTGACGAATGGTCGGCTCGGCTCTTCTACGCCTATGCCGATGCGCTCATGGCAGCGGGACGTCTCGACGAGGCCAGGCAGTGGTTCGTGGCGGCGGCGCTCGCAGACGACGAGGGCGCGACGGACGCGGCGGAACGTGTCGAACAGCTCGATAGAGGTGCTGTCGACGAAAAGGAGAGCGACGAGGACGCCGACATCGACCTCGACGGAGATGCTGCCGACCAGCCCCCGACGACGATCCTGACCTTTGTGCACAGCCCCGAGTTCGACGGCTGAATCCACAGTTCCGCGCTCGTGGCGTCTACGGCCAACGCTGCGCGCGATATTTCCCCTACAGCCCGCGTCGGCGGCGCTTCGGCCCTC
This sequence comes from Actinomycetota bacterium, assembly GCA_003134755.1. Lineage (GTDB taxonomy): Bacteria > Actinomycetota > Actinomycetes > Acidothermales > Acidothermaceae > PALSA-607. Next base: position 1,598 of record PLCK01000167.1, read on the forward strand.
GTGCCGCGACGTAGGAGGAAACGATGGCGGCCCGCACCCAGTCTCCGTCCCCTGACGACCTCGCCGTGGCTACCGAACCCGCCACCCACAACGAGGTCGTGCTGGTCGGGCGCCTTTCGGGGCTTCCGACGAGCCGCACCCTTCCGAGCGGTGATGAGTTGCTCAGCTGGCGGCTGGTGGTCGGTCGTGACAACCGGGCGGCGGGCCGAACAGACGGCGGCCGGTCACCGACCATTGACACGATCGACTGCGTCGCACGTCGGGCCGCGGTCCGGCGACTCGCCGCAAAATGGATAGGCGGCGAAGTTCTCGAGGTCAGAGGCGCCTTGCGCAGGCGCTTCTGGCGGGGCGCCCAAGGTCCCGCGAGCCGGTGCGAGGTCGAGGTGCTCGAGGCGAAAAAGTTGAAGCCTGGAGCCGAGCCTGGGCGAGCTGTCAGGCGTCGAAGCGGAACGAGCGCATGACGATGCCCGATCGTGGCTTGGGGAGGAACAAGGTCGACTTACGCGGCATCGCCTCTCCCGCGGCCGCGACTGCCATGATCCCGGCGAGTGGAGCGGGGTTGAGCAACAAGGCGATTCCGGCGCTCGCTTTGGCCAGCCGAAGAGCGGCTTCCGGGTCGTGTTCGGCTTCGACCTGTCCGGCCGCGTCCGACACTCCCCAAAGCGTCTCCATGACGAAAATGCCGGCGATGCTTGCATCGAGTGACCACCAGGCGGCCGTCCGGTTGGCGGGCTTCGCCGCCTCGAGCCGGTCGGCGTCCGGGTCGCGCAGGACGGCGAACGCGTCGCCGTCGGTCACGACGAACGCGGGCCCGTGCTGGGCTGCCATGAGCGCAACGGCCGCACTGACATCGGCGCTGTCCGGCAGCCGCTCCACCCGAAACGCTGAAGCGGCGACCGTGATCGCCGCGTCGAACGAGAGTCCTGGCACGACTCGGTGGATCGCCCTGATGTCGGGCGTCGCGACGCTGTCGTCAACGAGCAGGGCGAGCCCGGCGTCCCAAGGTCCGGCGCCGCGTCCCGTGGCGTGCAGTGCGTCGCGCAGGTAGCCGTAGGTCGTGTAGCGGTGGTGGCCGTCGGCGATCACGGCTTGGCGTTGTGCGAGGTCCGCGGCAATCGCTGCGAGTTCGGGGGTGCTCGTTATCGACCACAGCTGGTGGAGTATTCCGTCCGCGGTCCGAGCCGACGCCAAGGGCTGCGCGGTCACCGTGGCCGCACTGATGGTCGTCGCTGAACCGCCGCCGTCGTAGAGGAGAAAGATCGGCTCGGGGTTTCCTTCCATCGCCCGCATCAGTGCCAGCCGATCTTCGACCGGGCCGGTGCGCACGTTTTCGTGCGGCAAGATCACTCCGCCGTCCAGCGGCAGCACCACGACCGCGCCGAGCAGCCCGCGTTGGATCACCGCGCCGGCCCGGCTCTGCTGGTAGACGTAGAGCGCCGGCTGTTCGTCGACACCGAGGATCCCGTCGTCCAGCCAACGATCGAACGTCTGGGCGGCGCTCGCATACCTGTCCGACGCGGGGTGCGAACCGCGTGGAACGGCTGGCTCTCCATCCGCCGGCTCGGTCGTCTCGAACGGGTCGCGCGGCAGGATCAGCCGGACCACGTTGTGCGGATCTGTCGCCTCGAGCGCGCGGCGCTCGTATTCGTCGATTACGTCGTACGGTGGCGCCGTCAGAGCTGCCAGTTCGGTGTCGCTCGCACGGTAGCGAACCGCCCGGAAGGGCAGTAGTTGCAACGTCGCGGAGTTCGGCCCGGCCATCGTGCTCCTTGCGGGTGCGAAGCGGTTGAGTGTGTAACGGATGCTTCCGACGCCCGGGCGTCGCGCGGCCTCATGCTAGTGCGCAGGGCCACGAGCGGGTTCAGCCGCAGGCCAACGGGGTCGCTGGGCGTTCGTCGCGCCGGGAGCGGGCAAGGAGGATCAAGTGAATCAGGAGTCCGCAGCCGGTTCGGACGACGCCAACATGACGGCGTCCGCCGAAGGACCGTACGACTGGTACACGCGGGGGCTCGCGCTCCTTCAGTCGGGCAGCGCGGCGGCGGCCGAGCAGTTGCTCGCGCGNNGACTACGGCCAATTCGCACTTGGCCTTAGTGCTGCGCGGATCGGTGAGTTGCGAACCGCTGTCGAGCATCTCGCGTTGGCCGCCGCGATGCGGCCCGACCTCGAGCACTACGGTCGGGAGCTCCGGGCGGCACGCGCCCGGCTCGAGCGAAGGTCGTGAGCGGTATCTCGCCCCGGGTTCTTGTCGCAACGACCGAGCCACTGACGGCGCTATACGACGTCGCGTTGCTCGACCTCGACGGCGTCGTATACATCGGCCCGGATCCGATCCCTGGCGCCGCAGCCGCGCTGGCGAAGGCGCGGGCGGCCGGTATGCGGCTTGCCTTCGTGACGAACAACGCGTCGCGCGACCCGCAGACCGTTGCTGCGCACCTTGTCGAGCTCGGCGTGCCGGCTGACGCAAGTGACGTCGTCACCTCGTCGCAAGCAGCGGCTGCCGTGGTCGCCGAGCATTGCGGGGTTGGGGCGACGGTCCTGATCTGCGGTGCGCCGGCACTGCGCACGGCCGTCGAGCAGGCCGGCTTGCGCGTGGTCGCAGGTGCTGACGATCGGCCGGACGCCGTTGTGCAGGGGTATTCGCCCGGCCTGCGGTATGCCGATCTTGCCGAGGCGGCTTTGGCGATTCGGGCCGGAGCGTTCTGGGTTGCGACGAACGCCGACAGCACGTTGCCGAGTACTCGCGGTCTGCTGCCGGGCAACGGCGCGTTGGTGGCCGCAATCGCGACCGCGACCGGCTTGCGCCCCCTCGTTGCCGGCAAGCCGCAGTTACCGCTGCATGCCGAGGGGGTCCAGCGCTCCGGCGCGAAGCACCCGCTCGTGGTCGGCGATCGTCTCGATACCGACATCGAGGGGGCGCATGCGGCCGCGACAGACAGCCTGCTCGTCCTGACTGGAGTGACCCGAGCGAGCGACTTGGTCGGCGCGCCCTTGCAGCATCGGCCGACCTATCTGTCGCCCGACCTCGTCGGTCTGCTCGAAGCCCAGCCTGAGGTCACCAGCGAGGGCCCGACGGCGGGCTGCGGCGGATGGATTGCGACCGTGCGCGGCTCGGCGGGCCGGAACACAATCGTGCTGGACGGCGAGGGGTCGGCGATTGACGGTTTGCGGGCGCTCCTGCGGGCCGCGTGGTCGCTCGGAGATGTGGTCCTGCCGATCGACGCCGATCGAGCGTTGAGCCGGCTCGGCTACAGCTGAGTCGGTTCGGATACCGCTGAGTCCGCCCGGCTACCGCTGAGGCGGTCAGATCATCGTCCGCAGCCGAAGCAGGTCGGGCAGGGAGGCCAGCACTTTCACCCGACCCGACAACCACGCCGAGCCGAGTGACAACTCACCGTTCGCCAGGCTCACCAGGTCGTCGCTGTCGAGGACCAGCCGGATCTGAGCAGGCGGCCCGTCGTCGGTGCTGATTTCGTCGAGGACACCGTCGTGCAGGTGTCCGCGGAAGACAACCTCCAGATCGGTCACCTCGGCGCTCACCGAGCGGTCGAATCCGTCAGCTCGGCGATCGCCCGGCCCGGCAAGTCGTGCTGCCAATTGCCCGATCGCCACCTTGCATTCGTCAGGGTTTGCCACGGTGTTCCTTTGCGACGGTGTGGTCTCGTTCGGCGTCGACTGCTCCGCGGAGGCTACCCCAGCAGAGATCCACTGCCGGACGACGCCATGCCGGGAACGCTCTGACTTCGCGGCGAACGCCAGCTGGGCGGCGTCCACCCGTGCCTTTGCTTGACGCGGATGGCGCGCTGCGGGCCGGGCCTTGGACAGGCGGAACCCCCCGAGGACAGGCTTGCACGCCCCTCTTCGGGGGGTTGGATCACGTAAACGTGATCGGCCCGCGGCTGGCGCGGCGGCCACGGACGGTAGCGTGGACGCGTGAGCGAAGCCGACAGCCAGTACGAATCCCAGTACGACTCACCGGACGACGAGCCGGCCGGTCGCCCCGCCGCCAATGCCAGTGACGCGGCGGGATGGGAGATGCCCGAGCCGACCGGTGTCCCTGCGGTCGATGAGGCCGTTGCCGACGTGAGCGGACTCGACCGGCTGCCGACTGGCGAACATGTCGCGATCTATGACGCCGTTCACCGCAAGTTGCAGGACGCCCTCGCCGATCTCGACGGCGCCTGAAAACCCCGACCGACACTGTGGTGCGCCGGGCACGGTTGGACGCCGAGCTGGTTCGCCGCGGCCTGGCGCGTTCGCGCAGTCAGGCCGCTGATCTCGTCGGCGCCGGACGCGTCAAAGTCGGCGGTCAGGTAGCCACCAAGGTCGCGACTGCGATCGGTCCGGACGACCCTCTCGTCATCGTGCCGGACGCCGACCAGCCGGTGTACGTGTCGCGCGGTGGCCACAAACTGGCCGGCGCATTGCGGGAGTTCGTCCCGCGAGGCCTCGAGGTCGCCGGCCGGCGCTGCCTCGATGCAGGCGCGTCGACCGGTGGATTCACCGACGTGCTGCTGCGAGCCGGCGCCGCACAGGTTGTCGCGGTCGATGTCGGCTACGGCCAGCTGGCCTGGTCGCTGCAAAGTGATGCACGCGTCGTCGTGGTGGACCGGACCAACGTGCGCGACCTGACGCTCGAGATGGTCGGCGAGCCCGTCGACCTCGTGGTCGGCGACCTGTCGTTCATCTCTCTCGGATTGGTCCTGCCTGCGCTCGTCGGCGTCGTCGCCGCGACCGCCGATCTGGTCGTGATGGTGAAGCCGCAGTTCGAGGCCGGCCGGGAGCAGGTCGGCACGAGCGGGGTGGTGCGCGATCCTGCGGTTCGGGCCGGCGCTGTCCGCCAAGTGGCGGCAGCGGCGTTCGAGCTCGGGTTCGGCGTCCGGGGCGTCGTCGCCAGCCCACTGCCCGGACCGGCGGGCAACGTGGAGTATTTCTTGTGGCTCCGGGCCGGGGCGCCGCCGCTTGACGAAGATGAGCTTGCGCGAGCCATCGCGCAGGGACCGACCGGGTCGAAGGGACCGCAGTGAGCCGAAGTGTCCTGCTCGTTTGCCACACCGGTCGCGCCGACGCAATTGCTGCCGCGCGCGATGTCGCCGGCCTTCTCGAGGAACACGCGATCGATGTCCGCGTTCTCGAGAACGAGGTGGTCGAGCTCGCAATTCCCGGTACGATCACCGTCCCGAACAGCTCCGAATGCGCCGACGGTGCCGAGGTCGTCATCGTGCTGGGCGGCGACGGCACGCTCCTGCGTGCCGCCGAACTGGCACGCGAAGCAGCGGTTCCGCTCCTCGGCGTCAACCTCGGGCACGTCGGTTTCCTCGCCGACGCCGAGCCAGCAGACCTCGCCGCGACTGTGCGTCGCATCGCCGACCGCGACTTCGAGGTCGAGGAACGGCTCACGCTTGACGTCGAGGTCATCGCCAACGGTGAGGTGTTGTGGTCAACCTGGGCTCTGAACGAGGCGTCGGTCGAGAAGTCCTCGAAGGAGCGGATGATGGAGGTCGTCATCGAGATCGACGGCCGTCCGATGTCGCAGTTCGGTTGTGACGGTGTCGTCATGGCCACCCCGACGGGCTCGACTGCCTACGCATTCTCAGGCGGGGGTCCGATCGTGTGGCCCGACGTCGAGGCGCTGCTGGTCGTCCCGCTGAACGCCCACGCGTTGTTCTCCCGCGCGGTCGTCGTCACACCGCAATCGACGATCGCGGTCGAGGTCCTCGGGCCCGATGACCACGGCGTCGTGTGGTGTGACGGTCGGCGCGGCACCAAACTGGTGTTCGGGGCGCGCGTCGAGGTGCGCGGCAGCGATCGGAGGCTCAAGCTGGCCAGGCTAAGCCGAAGTCCATTCACCGACCGGTTGGTGGCAAAGTTCGGGCTTCCTGTGCGCGGGTGGCGCGGCGTGGCGCACCCGCGCCACTAGCATCGCGAAGGTGCTCGAAGAGCTTCGGATCAGCGGACTCGGCGTCATCGGTGATGCCGTCCTCGAGTTCTCGCCTGGGCTGACGGTGGTCACCGGCGAGACCGGCGCCGGCAAGACCATGGTCGTGACCGGTCTTGGCCTGCTGTTCGGCGGTCGGGCCGATGCTGGGCTCGTCAGGAGTGGCTCGGCCCGCGCGGCCGTCGACGGCAGGGTCACGGTCTCGCCGGGCGGCGCAGTCGCCGGTCGGGTCGAGGAGCTNNCGACCTCGAAGGCGATCCTGGCGACGAAGTTCACGGCCAGACGCTGCTGCTCAGCCGTGTCGTCAGTGCCGACGGGCGCTCGCGTGCGCAGCTGGCCGGCCGCTCGGTACCTGTCGGAACGCTGGCCGACATCGCCGACGAACTCATCGCCGTCCATGGTCAAACCGATCAGTTGCGGTTGCGCGCGCCGAGCAGGCAACGTGATTCCATCGATCGTTTCGGTGGGGACGACGTAGGCGAGCCCTTGCGTGCGTATCAGGAGGTCTACCGGAAGTATCTCGATGTCGAGACAACTCTGAATGAGATCACCAGGCGCGCTCGGGATCGGGCTCGCGAGGCCGACGTCCTACGGTTCGGTCTCGCCGAGATCGAGGCGGCCGCGCCGCAGCCGGG
>PLCK01000258.1 GCA_003134755.1 Actinomycetota bacterium
GTGTAGACGCGCGTGCAGACGCCACGCCGCTGGGGTGAGCCCTTGAGCGCGGGGGTCTTGGTCTTATCGACCTTGTCCTGCCGGCCCTTGCGGACCAGCTGCTGGATCGTGGGCATGCGCGCCTTCCAGTGTCCGTGCCGGTATTCGAGCGTGTCGCGATGAGGTGGATCCGTGCCGTTTTCGCCGACCCACGCGGTCGGGTGTGTCGCCCGCCCGCGCTCCGGTCCGCCGAATAATCGGACCGAGAGTCATGTCCTGTTCCGCTCGTCTTGCCAGCGGCACACAGGAGCGGCCCGGGGAACCCAGGCACGAGGAGTCAGATTACCCATCGAACGGGTGAAGGTCAAAAACGGGTCCCCCGGGTAGTGGGTCAGTTTAAACTGACCCACTACCGTCCCCCGGTAACCATCGCCGGGCAGTGGCCAGTTTGTCTCGCCTGGCACTCACCGGGCACCGGCCGCCGATCACTGCGGAATCTCATGGCTGTTCTAACAACCCTGAGACTCCACAATCCCTAGACCGAGGCGTGCCGAGCCATCGGCAGGGACAGCGAAGGCTACGAAGAAGTGGACTGACGGGCGACGGTCAGAACGAGCAGGGCAGCCACAACGCCGACGGCCACGAGAACGAGATTGATCCAAGCCAGTATCTGCGCCGCCGTCACCATGCCCTCGCCCGTCTTCGCACCTCCTGAGGCCTCGATGTTGCGCTTGGCGGTGCGCGCGAGCACCAGCGCGATGATCGCCGGTATCACCGGGCAAATCAGGAAGCTGCCGATCGCAAGCAGCAAGGCGGCGAGTGCGTTGCCCTCCGCCGAGGGGACGCCGTAGCCGGGATATCCGTAACCCGGCGGACCGTAAGGACCGTAACCCGGCGGACCGTAACCCGGAGCGCCGTAACCCGGCGGCGGACCCTGGGGTGGCGGACCCTGCGGTGGCTCGTCTTGGCCCGATTCAGGCGCCGGTGGAGCGGACGCCGCCGGAGGCTTCGGCGACTTGGTCAGCCACGAGTCGGGCGTCGCAGACGACGCTGGGCCGAAGGATGTTCCGCCCGCTTCGCCCTCGGAGGTGTCGCCGTCCTCGGTCATCGATGTCCCCCGTCAGCGGTTCGTGTCGGCTCATCATGCCTGGAGTCCGTTGAATCCCGGGGTCTCTCTTTCGAAATCGACGCGATCGCGGTTCTGTAGCTCGCCCGCGCGCGACCGGACAAGCGTCAGGCCGCCCCCGGAAGGGCGGCCTGACGTTGGTCCCACGAGCTAGCGGGGATCCTCCACACGGGCGGCTTCTCGGCTGACCTCGTCCCTCGGGCCGCCTCGAACCGCCTACCTTGGGTCGAAGCGACCGTGTCATGCGGCCGGTTCTCTCCCCACTTCGTTCCTCAGCGGGGATCGAACCTGCCGTAGTCGTACTCCTCCAGCGGCACGGCCTGGCCCGAACCCTGCCCGAACCTCGCGTAGTCACCGTCGAAGTCGCCGTCGTAGCCGGTCATGGCGTACATCGCCGACTTGGCTTCCTCGGTCGGCTCGACCCGGATGTTGCGGTAGCGGGGCAGGCCCGTACCGGCCGGGATGAGCTTGCCNNGTGAGCACCCGGGTCGTCTCCTGGAAGGACGCCGCCGACAGCCACGACTCGGTGGCGAGCGAGGCCTTGGTGATGCCCATCAGGACCGGACGGGCGGACGCCGGAGCGCCACCCTCCGAAACGACGCGGCGGTTGCCTTCCTCGAAGCGAGGACGCTCGACCAGCTCGCCGGGCAGGAAGTCGGTGTCGCCCGACTCCAGCACGTTCACCCGCTTGAGCATCTGCCGCACGATGATCTCGATGTGCTTGTCGTGGATCGGCACACCCTGGCTCCGGTAGACCTCCTGGACCTCCTGGACCAGGTGGATCTGCACGGCGCGCGGGCCGAGAATCCGCAGCACCTCGTGCGGGTTCACCGTGCCCTCGATCAGCTGCTCGCCGACCTCGACGTGGTCGCCTTCGGCGACCCGCAACCGCGACCGCTTCGACACCGGGTAGGCAATCTCCTCGGAACCGTCGTCGGGGACGACGACGATCTTGCGGGCCTTGTCAGTGTCCTCGATCTTGATGCGGCCGGTCACCTCGCTGATCGGGGCGACACCCTTGGGCGTGCGCGCCTCGAACAGCTCGACGACGCGCGGCAGACCGTGCGTGATGTCCTCACCCGCCACACCACCGGTGTGGAAAGTACGCATCGTCAGCTGGGTGCCGGGCTCACCGATCGACTGGGCGGCGATGATGCCGACCGCTTCGCCGACGTCGACGGTCTTGCCGGTGGCCAGTGAACGGCCGTAGCAGGCCGCACAGGTGCCGACCTTCGACTCACACGTGAGCACCGACCGAACCTTGAGTTCTTGGACGCCGTGCTCCATCAGGTCCTGGATGCTCAGGTCGCCCAGGTCACCGCGCGCCTCGCCCACCTTCTTGCCGTCGTGGACGACGTCCTCGGCAATGGTCCTGGCGAACACACTCGTCTCGACCGTGGCCGGCCTGATGAGCGTGCCGTCACGACCGGGTGCCGCGATGCGCATCATGATGCCGCGCTCGGTGCCGCAATCTTCCTCGCGGATGATGACGTCCTGGGAGACGTCGACGAGACGCCGCGTCAGGTATCCGGAGTCTGCGGTTCGCAACGCGGTGTCGGCCAGACCCTTTCGGGCGCCGTGGGTGGAGATGAAGTACTCCAGCACGGACAGGCCTTCACGGAAGTTCGCCTTGATCGGCCGCGGAATGATCTCGCCCTTGGGGTTGGCGACGAGACCACGCATACCGGCGATCTGCCGGACCTGCATCATGTTTCCGCGCGCCCCGGAGTTGACCATCATCCAGACCGGGTTGTCCTTCGGGAAGTTGCCTTCCATCTCACGGGCAACGTCGGCGGTGGCCTGGGTCCAGATCTCGATGAGCTCCTGACGACGCTCGTCGTCGGTGATGAGCCCGCGCTCGAACTGCTTCTGGACCTTGTCGGCCTTGGCCTCGTACTCCTCGAGGATCTCCTGCTTGCGCGGCGGCGTGACGACGTCGGAGATCGAGATCGTGACGCCGGCCCTGGTCGCCCAGTGGAATCCGGCCGCCTTCATGGCGTCGAGGGTCGCTGCCACGACGACCTTCGGGTACCGCTCGGCGAGATCGTTGACGATCGTCGACAGGTCGCGCTTGGACACCTCGAAGTTGACGAAGCGGTAGTCCTCGGGCAGCGCGTCGTTGAAGAGCGCGCGACCCAGTGTGGTCTCGACGATCAGCGGCTGACCGGTCTCCCAGCCCTCGGGCGCCGTCCAGCCGTCCTTGCCGTTGTCGACGGCGGGCAGGTCCTTGAGCCGGATCTTGATCTTCGCCTGCAGGTGCAGGTCGCCGAGATCGCGAGCCATCACGGCCTCGGCGGTCGAGGAGAACACCCGGCCTTCACCGAGGACGCCGTCACGTGCCGTCGTCAGGAAGTAGATGCCGAGCACCATGTCCTGTGAAGGCATCGTCACCGGACGGCCGTCGGCCGGCTTGAGGATGTTGTTGCTCGACAGCATGAGGATCCGGGCCTCGGCCTGCGCTTCCGCAGACAGCGGAAGGTGCACGGCCATCTGGTCGCCGT
>PLCK01000207.1 GCA_003134755.1 Actinomycetota bacterium
GAAGTCTATGCCAATTACGACGAACTTCTGGCTGCGGCGGTCGAGGCCGCGGTCGATTCCAATTCAGGGCACGGTTCGGATGCGCCGCAAGACCTGAATTCTTGGAACTGGGGAGATTTTCATCCATTAGAAATACAGCATCCGATCTTTTCGAAGATTCCATTCCTGCGGCACTGGGCGGCGCCGGGATTGCAGCGCCAATCGGGGAGCGAATACACCGTGAAAGCAGTATCGCGCAGCCACGGACCGTCGGAGCGAATCACGGTTGATCTTGCTGATCTCGATCAATCTACTCTGAACCTGGTCACAGGCGCGGCGGGGAATCTGTTCAGCCCGTATTTCATGGACCAATGGAGGGCGTGGTACGAGGGCTTCACCTTTGCCTGGCCGTTTTCGGGGCCGGCGGTGGAAAAGGCGCGTGCGCATGAGTTGGTGCTGGAGCCGTAACCGAATCGCTGGCTCGACAGCAAACTGGAATTTGACGGACCGAAAGCTTGCTCAATCCACCAGCTTCACGTCGAACAGCTGACCGACGATATCCACCTGGCCGTTATTGTTTTGGCTGTTGGTGGGGCTCACCTGCAGCTTGTCTGTGGTGGTGTCGTAGATTCCAAGCCCGCCATTCTGGACAACGTAAACCACATTGCGGCCAGCGATGGGCTGAATCCCGGTCACATCACCGCTTTGCGGCGGAATCACTACGCTAGAGCGATTCGTATTGAAGATGGACAGACAGCCGCGAACCTCGCCCCCGGAGACGCTGACATTGGAGCAACCGCGAGCACCAACGAAGAGTTGCCCATCCTGGCTTATCTGCATGCGATCATGATACCCGTCGGTGATGGTGGCCGAACCAGAAACAGCCATCGAAGCGGTGTCGATAACACTCAGCGTGCCGCAATTCGGAGCCGCGGTGCCGGAACCACATGCCATAGCCGGGGGAGTACCGGCGATATAGAGCGCGCTTCCTGAGACCAACCCCATGGTGGCGCCGCTCACCGGAATCGTGGTTCCGCTAAAGGGAATCGTGGTCCCTGGAGCGGGGAACCCCCCAGCCAGAAGGCTAACCCCTGCCGCAGTGCCGCCGCATTGCGGACCGCAATTCAAAATGTACGCGGTGGCGTTATCGGTGAATATGCCTCCTACCGGGTGGTCGAAGCCGGTGATGGAACTCCGGGGATCAGTGTGGGTCCCGATGAGGATCGTCGTGATCACAGTCACCGTGTCGGAGTTATCGCTAAAGACCAAGATGTGGTTACCGTCCGGGCTGAGGACGATGAAGTGCGCGCCCGGCACTGGGATGGACGCCGCGATGGAGCCGGTCTGCAGGTTGAGCACCTCCACCGCACCCGGAGCCTGTCCAGCGATCGGGGCAGTGGGGACGGCGGCGTAGGCAGTGGTGTTGGCGTTGCCGACAAACATGCTCTCGGTAAAACCCGGCAGGTTGATCGCCGGCACCGGCGTACTAGAAGTGCCATTGGTGGTCTGCGCGATGGCCTCAGTCGAGTTATCGATGAGCGCGACAGAGTTCCCCGAAGGGCTGAAAACCAAGGTGAACTTCAGGTTGGGAGAAACCGCCATAAGCCCAGGCTGCACGCTGCTGGCCGCCAAAGTAACGAGAGACGGGGAAAGCACGTCTTTCGATGCATCCACAATGTTCAGCACCGGCGAATTCCCCGCACCGCTCGGGAAGAGCGGATTCGAAACGAAGACGCGGAACTTAAGCTTGCTAGTCGCGTGCGTAGTGCTGGAAGAGTTATTACTTCCGCAGGAAATAATGGCAACACAGGCAGTTACAAGCGCAAAGATACTGAGCAAAGTTCTCTTCAAACCTGGGACTCCGAAGAGCATGAGGGATAGAGATTTAGATGCAAGAAAGCGGATTATAACAGAGCAGGTTCCAAGAATTTTAGCGGCTGGTGGCGCCCGCCTGCTGCCAAGATGCAAAAGCCACAGTCCTCTTGTATTCTGAAGGGAATGGCTACTGATCTCCTGACGCGGATAAAACAGTCTGCTGTCCTGTGCGACGGCGCGATGGGAACCCTGCTCTACGCCAAGGGAATCTTCATCAATCGCTGCTATGACGAGTTGAACATGTCGCAGCCTGACCTGATTCGGGGCATCCACCATGAGTATCTGCAGGCGGGTGCGGAGATTATTGAAACCAATACTTTTGGTGGGAATTCGTTCCGCTTGGCTCGACACAGCATGGCCAGCCGCGTGCATGAGATCAACCTGGCGGGAGCACGGCTGGCGCGAGAAGCCGCCAAGAGCTTCGACGTCTGGGTTGCAGGGTCGGTCGGACCGCTCGGGGTCCAGATTGAGCCGCTGGGCAAAACCTCTTTCGAGGAGGCTCGCACTGCCTTTCGCGACCAGATCGCCGCGCTGGTGGTCTGCGGGTGTACCGCCTCCAGCTGGAGCTGTGCCATCAAGGCCAGGGCCTCAGGGCGCCGGGCGAGCACCGCCTCCGCGCCCAGGTCGGTCTCGATGCCGTCGACGGACCCTCGCAGCAGCTTGCCGCCCGTGCGCGGCGACCCCTCAAGGACGGTGACCCGGGTGCGCCCGTCGCCGGCAAGTTCGCGGGCTGCGACCAGGCCGGCGATACCTGCACCGACCACGACAACATGCGTCGGCTGAAGGCTCACCGTGCAACCTTCGCAGACCGTGGCTCGATCGTGACCTACGGGTGCAACCTACAGCTGTGTGACGGCCGTCTGATCTTCGCGATACGTCTGGGTGTGCACGAGCGGCTACGGAGGAAACCATGTGGAACACCGAGCTTGGGCCGAACAGACTCACGGCGGCGAAAGTGGCGATCACCGCGACAACCGCGGGCGTCCTGCTGCTGGTCGCCGGCTGCAGCGGTTCGTCGTTCAAAGGCAGCAGCACAGGGGCGTTTGCGGCCGCCGGCTCGAGCGCGGCCGCGAGCGGAGCGCCAGACGCGCAGGCGACCTCGGCAGAGCCCGCGGCCAACAGTGCGCCTGCGGGCGGCGGCGTGGCGGCCCCGGCCGCATCACCGACCGATGCGCAGACCTCGGTGCCCCAGTCCTTGCTGACAGCACGACAGGTCATCTACACCGCCGACATCACGGTCCGCACGAAGGACATCAAGAAGACCGTCGATGACGTGCAGTCGCTCACGACGCGCAACGGCGGCTTCATCTTTGCGGAACAGGTCAATCTGATGCCGAAGGATCCGAACAGCTCGGGCCTCGCGAGTGCGACCGTGACGATTCACGTACCGCCGACGAGTCTCGCCTCCGTGCTCGCGCAGATCAGCGCGCTTGGCATCGAGCTCGACAGGAACCAGCACGCAGAAGACGTGACGGCACAGGTCGTCGATGTCGATGCCCGCGCGACGGCTGCGCAGAACAGCTTGAAGCGGCTCAACGAGTTGTTCGCACACGCCGGATCGGTCGCCGAACTCACGAGCCTCGAACAGCAGATCGCGCAACGTGAAGCCGAGCGCGACTCCCTGCTCTCGCAGCAGAAGACGCTCGCCGCTCAGGTCGCGGCGGCGACGATCACCGTCAACCTGGTCGGCACACCGGCCGTGGCCGCCGCTGTGCCGCAGCCTAAGAAGGCCCACGTGTTCGGCTTCCTGAAGGGCCTGCGCGGCGGTTGGCATGCGCTCACGAAGACTGCGAGTGGCCTCGCCACCGCCTTTGGCGCCCTCCTGCCCTTCCTCGTGATCCTCGCCGTACTCGGTGTGGGTGCGCTGGCGGTTCGCCGGCGCGTCGTCCAGGCACGTCGCGGGCACGAGCCACCTGCGCAGCCCGACCCGATCGTCTAAGCCGTCGCGGCGTCCTGATGCACGAACTCGACCAATCGCGTCAGGACGCCGGGATCGGTGCCCGGCAGCACGCCGTGACCCAGGTTGAAGATGTGACCAGGCGCAGACCGTCCGCGCGCGATTACGTCGCTCGCGCGATCGGCGATGACCTCCCACGGCGCAAAAACCAAGGCAGGGTCAAGGTTTCCCTGTAGCGCGCGGCCTGGCCCCACGCGGCTCGCCGCCACATCGAGCGGCACCCGCCAGTCGACACCGACGACGTCTGCCCCGGCCTCCCCCATCAGGCCGAGCAACTCGCCGGTTCCGACGCCGAAATGAATGCGCGGAACCGCAAGGTCGGCGACCTCGCTCAATACCCGCGCGCTGTGCGGCAGGACGTAGTGGCGATAGTCCGACGGCGACAACGTGCCGGCCCATGAATCGAACAGTTGGACGGCGCGGGCACCGGCTCCAACCTGAACCCGCAGGAACCCAATCGCTATCGTCGCGAGCCGGTCGAGCAGGTCGTGCCACAGTTCGGGCTCGGAGTACATCAAGGACTTCGTCAGCAGCAGGTCGCGGCTCGGTCCGCCTTCGATGAGATAGCTCGCGAGCGTGAACGGTGCACCGGCGAATCCGATGAGCGGCGTGGCACCGAGCTCGGCTGTGACAAGCCGCACTGCTGCATCGAGGAAATCAACATCAGCTGGTTCGAGCGGCCGCAACAGATCGACGTCCCGGCTGGTGGCGATCGGCTTCGCGATCACCGGACCGACACCGGCGACGATGTCCAAGTCGACGCCGATCGCCTTCAACGGCACGACGATGTCGCTGAAGATGATGGCCGCGTCGACGCCGTACCGTCGCACCGGCTGCAACGTGAGTTCGGCAATCAAGTCCGGCGACGTGCACGCCTGCAGCATCGGAATGTCGGCCCGCGCCGCGCGATATTCGGGCAGCGCCCGCCCCGCTTGCCGCATGAACCACACCGGCGGATGCGGCACGGGCTCACGGCGACAGGCCCGGAGGAAAACGCTGTCGTCCGCCGCAGTCACCGGGACATGCTGTCACGCGGCCCATCTCAGCCCGCGGCCAGCAACCTCAGCCCGCGGCCAGCAAGACAACGCCGCACATCGCCAGCCCGACGCCGAGGTCCTGGATGCGTCGCATCCGCTCCCCCTCGATGAAACGCGCCAGCAACACCGTCACCGCGGGATAGAGCGAGGCGAGCACCGCGGTAACGCTGACGAGACCCTTCCGGGTGGCCAGCCCGTACAGCCCGTTGGCGCCGGCATCGGTCCAGCCGACGAGCGCGATGACGGGGACGTCGCGCCACCGCAGGCCGGACGGCGCGGCGCGGCCGAACCGACGTCGCTTGACCAGATATCCCAGGCCCAGCAGCGAAACGATCGACACACTGGTGACCCGCATCGCGAGCAGGGTCATCACGACGTTGTGTGCGGCCGCCTTGTCGATCAAGACGAACACGGTTCCGAAGCCGACCGCCGCCACCAGTGCGAGCATGAGGGGCCGGGTACCCCCGACCCCGCCGCCGGCGAGTTCGGGGCCGCTCGCCAGGACGACGCCGCCGACCGCGGCCGCGATGCCGGCAATCTGGAGACCAGAGGGTGATTCGCCCGACATGAGTCCGTACAGGACAGGCACGATCGCCCCGGTACCCGCGATCGGAGCCACGATGCCCATGGTGCCGGTCGAGAGCGCGCCGTAGAACGCGACAAGGGACACCAAACCGACCACGCCGGCGGCGGCCGCCCACGGCAGGTAGCCGAGGCCGGCGCCGAAGCTGTTGGTTGCCGCGGCCACGACGACAAGCGTGAGGACGGCGACGAGGTGCGCGACTGCCACGACGATCAGCGGCCGCACGCGGCGGCTCACGACCCCGCCCATGAAGTCTGACGTGCCCCACACGAGGCTCGCGAGCATGGCGAGGACAGCCGTCATGGCCGCCGAGCCTACGGGGAGGGGAGCGGCCGGGGACCGGTCGGCGCGCCGTCTCCCGGGCCGGGCGAATCCGACTTACAGTGCCAGATGTGTCTGCCAGGGATCCGCACAGCGAGTTGCCCACCGCGTTCGCGCACGCCGTCGCCAGCCTGCGTCCGGTGCGATTGCGTGCCGAGATCCGGCTGGCAGAGGCGCCCGCGCCGCAGCGGCTGGCACCGTTCGCGATCGCCCTCACAGCCGACGTGACCGACGCCGCCGGAGACGACGTCGCCACCGGCCGATTCGTGGTGTTGCACGACCCTGCAGGCCAAGAAGCGTGGCTGGGGTCCACCCGGATAGTCGCCTACGTGCGGGCCGAACTCGAGCCGGAAATGGCCGCTGACCCTTTCCTCGCTGATGTCGCCTGGACCTGGCTGACCGAGGCGCTGAGTCGTCGGCTACCCGGTGAGGTCGCCCGTGCCCTCGGCGGCACCGTGACCAGAGTGTCGTCGGAGTCGTACGGCACGATGTCGGCGCGGCCGCTGGTGGCCCACGTCGAGCTTCGGGTGTCCTGGACTCCGGCGACCGACGACCTCGGGGGCCATCTCGAAGCCTGGGGCGACGTCCTTGCGTCGGCGGCCGGCCTCGCGCCGCTGCCGCCCGGTGTTGCGGCGCTGCCTAGCCGGCGGCGGCCGGCCGGTTCGTCGAAGCCCTGACCGNNAGCCACGACCCATCCGCAGCGTCAGTGTGGTGCCGTGGCCCGGGCGCGACGTCACATCGAGTGAGCCGCCGGCCAGCCGAACCCGCTCGCGCAGCAGACCGAGGCCGACGTGCCGGCCGCGCTCCGACTTCACCTGGTCGGGATCGAACCCCGGGCCCAAGTCCACGACGCTCGCTACGACGTTGTACTCGTCGACGGACAATGACAGCCGCGCATCGTCGACGTCCGCGTGCTTGACGACGTTCAGTATCGATTCCTGGAAGAAGCGGTACAGCGTGACCGCGGTAACCAACGGCAGCGGGTACGGCGAATCGGGCCAGTCGATGTCGACGACCAGTCCGTAACGGATCTCCATGTCGTCGCGAAGTGCAATGACAGCCTGCGCGAGATCGCCATCGCGCAGCGCCGGTGGCCGGGTCCGGGCCATGACNNGGCACCTGGTCCTCGGCCTCGGCCACCAGCTCGCCGACGTTGGACAGTTCGTTCGCGTCGAGTGGCTGCCCCGACAGGATGCTGCGGGCGAGCATGAGCGTCTGGGCAACCGTGTCGTGCAGTTCGGCCGACAGTTGACCACGCGCCGATTCCTCGGCCGCCACCAGGCCCGACAGCAGTTCGAACATGCCGGCGCTCGCGGTCTCGGCAGTCCGCCTGTGCCGGGCGGCGACATCGTCGGCCACCCGCACCCGCAGGTGCAGGGCATCAAGCGTGCGGGCGAGTTCGAGCAGTTCGACGCTGCTCGCGACCGCGATGCGATCCTCGGCGTCGCCGATGGACGCCGCCGAAGGATCCTGGAGTCGGCGGATGGCCTCGTTGCGCAGCTGCCGGACCGTGCGGGCGAACCGCATGCCGGCCATCGCGCCGACAGCAGTCGCCGCGCACGCCGTCAGGGTGGCGACCGCGAGCGTGAGGATCGCGGCCGTGTCGAGACGACCGGCGGCATTTAGCCCGACGACGACGACGCCGAGCGTCGCAATGCACCCAATGCCAACGAGACCCCCCGCCCAGACTGCGAGCGGGAGGCCATCCTTGGTCTTGCGTGAAATCACCGCACCAGCTCCGACTTGATCAGGAGACCGGTGGTCGTCCAGTCCTCCACTCGGCGGGCGGGAGCCATGCTCGCGTCCATCTCGGCGTCGAGATCACGCAGCGACGGGTCCGCGGCAAGCGCGATGGCGCCGAGCAACGATGCGACCGCACGTTCGACCGAGTGCAACTCGTCGACGATGTCGGTCACTGAGTCTTCGGCGGCGCTGACAGAGGCCAGCTTCGCCAGGCGGGTTGCCGATTCGCGCAGCATGCCCAGTGCCGGTGCGGTGTCGGCACCGATGTCGCCGAGCGAGCGAGCTGCCTGGTCGGCGGCGTCGGCGCGGGCGACTGCTTCGTCGCGCGAGGCGGACAGCTCGGCCACCGAGAGCCAGGACTTCGCCTGGCCGACCAGTACGCCGGCGAGCGCCGATTCGCGACGGCCGAAGCCGCCACCGCCAGCTGCCCGGTGGGCGATGAGAACGGCCATCGGGTGGTCGGCGTCACCGATGACGGCCGAGCAGAATGGGCGGTCGTCGTCGGACCCGGTCATGACGCCGCCTGCGCCGAGAGCCCGCAGCACCCACGGTGCGTCGAACGCGGTCGCGTCGTTGCGGCGGATCGTGCGGCCGGTCTCGTCGCCGGTGTAGCTCACCGGACCTTCGTGCTCGAC
>PLCK01000033.1 GCA_003134755.1 Actinomycetota bacterium
GGCCACGCCAGCAGACGAAGCGTGACCGCCTCACGTGTGTCGCGGCGCGAGCGACTGCAAACACTCGGGTACGGAATCGCCGACACTCTCGTGCGGGTGCTGCCCGAAGGCCTGATGCGGCGGCTGTTCCGATTTGCCGCCGACGTTGCGTGGCGCCGGCACGGCCGCAGCGTCGTGCAACTCGAGCGCAACCTGCGCCGCGTTGTCGGACCGACGATGCCGGACGCCGAGTTGTCGGCGCTCTCTCGCAAGGCGATGCGGTCGTACGGCCGGTACTGGCTCGAGTTCTTCCGGCTGCCCGTGCTCGGCTCCGAGCGCATCGTGGGTCGGATGCAATTCGAGGGCGAGGACGTTCTCCGCGACGTTCTGGCGACGGGTCGCGGGGCGGTCATGGCGCTGCCGCACTCGGGAAACTGGGACCAGGCGGGCGCCTGGCTGGTGCTACGCGGCTTCCCTTTCACGACGGTTGCCGAGCGGTTGAAACCCGAGGCGCTGTTCGATAGGTTCGTCGCGGTTCGCGAGAAGGTCGGCATGGAGGTGCTGCCGTTGACCGGCGGCGGCCGCAACACGTTCGCCGTCCTGTTGCAGCGACTCAAGGCCGGCAAGCCCCTGTGCCTGGTGTCCGATCGCGACATCGGTGAAAGCGGGATCGAGGTCTCGTTCTTCGGCGAGGTGACCACCATGCCGGCCGGCCCCGCGTCGCTGGCGCTCGCCACGGGCGCCGCCCTGCTGCCGGCCTTCCTCTGGTACAGCGACGACGGCGGTCCCGGAGGAAGCTGGTGCGGCTGGATCCGTGCCGAGATCAAGCCGCCTGCCGAGGGCGACAAGCGCGCGAAGATAGCTGCCATGACGCAGGCGCTGGCCGACTGCTTCGCGGGCGGGATCGCCGAACACCCCGAGGACTGGCACATGCTCCAGCCGATGTGGCCGGCAGACGACCGCCCCGCACCGAGCGTGCTCGAGGGCAGCGGGTGAGGGTCGGGCTGGTATGTCCCTATACCTGGGATGTACCGGGCGGTGTGCAGGCGCACGTGCATGACCTCGCGGTCGCGTTGATCGGCCTTGGCCACGACGTCTCCGTCATCACGCCGGCCGATGATGATTCCGCGTTGCCGGAATACATCACGTCGACGGGCCGGGCGGTGCCGGTGCCGTACAACGGTGCGGTTGCCCGGATGGCGTTCGGGCCATTGTCAGCGCGACGGGTCCGGCGCTGGTTGCGCGAGGGCGATTTCGACGTCGTCCACGTGCACGAACCGACCACACCGAGCCTGTCGTTGCTCGCGACCTGGTCGTTCGACGGCCCACTCGTGGCGACGTTCCACACGTCGGTCGAACGCTCGCGGACTCTGGCCGCCGCCTATCCGATCCTGCAGACGGCGCTGGAGAAGATCAGCGGCCGGATCGCGGTGTCCGAGGCCGCCCGACGCACGTTGGTCGAGCATCTCGGCGGCGACGCGGTCCTGATTCCGAACGGTGTCTCGATGTCGTCGTTCGCACACGTCGAGCCCTTTCCCGGCTGGCCGGGCGATGGCGGCGCGCTTGGATTTCTTGGTCGCCTCACCGAGTCCCGCAAGGGTCTGCCGGTGTTGCTTGCAGCGTTCGAGACCCTCTCCGCCGAGCGCCCCGGGCTCCGGCTGCTCATCGCTGGTCCGGGAGATCTCGATGAGGTTCGGCGCGGCATCCCCGCTGAGCTGCTCGACCGGATCGAGCTGCTCGGACTTGTAAGCGACGTGGACAAGGCTCGGATGCTGCGCTCCGTCGATGTCTACGTCGCCCCGAACACCGGCGGTGAGAGTTTCGGCATCGTGTTGCTGGAGGCGATGGCGGTGGGCACACCGGTGCTGGCCAGCGACCTCGAGGCGTTCCGGGCCGTCCTCGACGGCGGCCGGTCGGGACTGCTGTTCGCGAACGGCGACTCGGACGATCTCGGGCTCAAAGCGGGCCTGCTGCTCGACGACCCCGCCGCCAGAACGAGCCTCAGCGAGCTCGGTCGGGTCAGGGCGCGTAGCTACGACTGGTCGACGGTCGCTCGCGACATCGTTCGCGTGTACGAAACCGTCGCTCTCGATTCAGCCGGGCATGGGACGCCGATCCCGACCCCACCTGGTCCGGGCTGGCGGCGATGACGTTGACGGCCTGGTTCTGGGCGATCGCGTTCTTCGTCGTGCTCGCGGGTTATGTCGCGACCAAGAGCAACCGCCTCGACCNNCCGCGACTTCCTTCACGTACTCGACGTAGCGGACGCTGTTGTCTTTGTTCAGCACGAAAATCGCGCGGCTCTCGATGCGCAGCTCTTGCGGCGCGCGGCGGTGACTCTCGAGATCGCGGCGTCCGGATTGCTCGACCCGGCCACCAGCGTGCTGCTGGCCAGCGCCGGACACCAGGCCCGCGCCTGCTCTGGCGACGACGCCGATCGCGAGGTGGTCGAGAGCAGCCTCACCGTCGCATTGCGGGCCGCGTTCGCCGACCCCGACACCGCCGAGACGCTCGCGGCCGAGCCCACCGGACGCGAACTGCTCGCCGAACTCGAGGCCGCGACGACCAAGGTGCCGCTCGGGCGCCGCTTCTTCAACGACGTNNGGCTACGCGCAGTAATGCGTTGGGTGCGGAGCTTATCCACGCCGAGGCGCACAACGCCGATTCCGCCCGCCATGCAATCTGGCTGGTGGCCCGCTCCCTGATCCGGCGGCACCGGCTGGCGCGCTGGCTGCGCCTGGCCGGCCGGGTGCCCGCGCCCACCTTCTTCGAGATGGACGACGAGCCGCCAGCGCACGTAGCCGCCGACGAGTTCACGCGTAACGCAGAGGCGGGCTCGCGCGCGCCGGACGTAGACTGAGAGTTCGTCCAGCGGCTGAGAGGTCCCCGTGTCCAGCGAGAGCGCCAGCACATCGCCGTCCCCCGTTGTCAGTTCTGACGGCGCTGCGGTGACCGGGAGCGTGCGCGTCAAGCGCGGGATGGCCGAGATGCTCAAGGGCGGNNATCATGGACGTCGTCACCGCCGACCAGGCGAAGATCGCCGAGGACGCCGGCGCGGTTGCGGTCATGGCGCTCGAACGGGTGCCGGCCGACATCAGAGCGCAGGGCGGCGTCGCGCGCATGAGCGACCCTGATCTGATCGAAGCGATCATCGCGGCGGTGTCGATTCCGGTGATGGCCAAGGCGCGGATCGGGCACTTCGTCGAGGCGCAGGTCCTGCAGTCGCTCGGCGTCGACTACGTCGACGAGTCCGAGGTGCTCACGCCCGCCGACTACAGCCACCACATCGACAAGTGGGCGTTCACCGTTCCGTTCGTGTGCGGCTCGACGAACCTCGGCGAGGCGCTGCGGAGGATCACCGAAGGCGCGGCGATGATCAGGTCGAAGGGCGAGGCCGGCACCGGCGACGTCTCGAACGCGACGGGGCACATGCGTCAGCTGCGCGACGAGCTCCGCCGGCTCCACACATTGCCCGAAGACGAGTTGTACGTCGCGGCGAAGGAGCTGCAGGCTCCGTACGAACTCGTACGCGAGGTCGCCGAGGCGGGCAAGCTGCCCGTCGTGCTGTTCACCGCCGGCGGCATCGCGACCCCTGCCGACGCCGCGATGATGATGCAGCTCGGCGCTGAGGGCGTGTTCGTCGGTTCGGGCATCTTCAAGTCCGGCAACCCTGCGCAGCGCGCCGAGGCGATCGTCAAGGCGACCACGTTCTACGACGACCCCGACGTGATCGCCAAGGTGTCGCGCGGACTCGGCGAGGCGATGATCGGCATCAACGTCGCCGACGTCCCCGTCGATCACCGGCTGGCAACGCGCGGCTCGTGACAGCGCTCGTTTCGCAGGAACGTCAGTCGTGAATACCTACCGGCCGCAAGTCGGCGTGCTCGCGTTGCAGGGCGACGTCCGAGAGCATCTGACCGCGTTGAGGGCCAGTGGTGCCGACGCGTTCGCTGTTCGGCGTCCGGCCGAATTGGAAGACGTCGAGGGGCTGGTGATCCCGGGCGGCGAGTCGACCACGATGTACAAGCTGGCGATCGCGTTCGACCTGCTCGAACCTTTGCGTCAACGGCTGGCAGCGGGCCTGCCGGCATATGGCTCCTGCGCTGGAATGATCATGCTCGCCGACCGGATCGCCGACGGCGTCGACGGCCAGGTCACCCTCGGCGGGCTCGACATCACCGTGCGCCGAAATGCGTTCGGTCGGCAGGTCGACTCGTTCGAGGCGCCCGTCGTGTTGGCGCCGTTTCCCGATGCGCCGTTTCATGCGGT
Organism: Actinomycetota bacterium; assembly: GCA_003134755.1. Taxonomy (GTDB): domain Bacteria; phylum Actinomycetota; class Actinomycetes; order Acidothermales; family Acidothermaceae; genus PALSA-607. Next base: position 4,249 of record PLCK01000033.1, read on the forward strand.
GTTCATCCGGGCGCCCTGGGTCGACGAGGTTGGGCGTTCCGTCGAGGTGGTCGGGCGGGTCGGGGCCGGTGCCGGCGAAGGTAGGATCGTCGCGGTTCGGCAGGGTGCGATTCTGGCCACCGCGTTCCACCCGGAACTCACCGGCGACCATCGCGTGCACGCACTCTTCGTCGAAATCGTTCGCCGGCAGTTGAAGGGAAAGTCATGAGCGGCCATTCCAAGTGGG
>PLCK01000175.1 GCA_003134755.1 Actinomycetota bacterium
CTTCCGGTGTCGGCAACGTCGACCGACACCACGCTGACGGTGCTCGTTCGCGCCGGGGGTGATCCGAAGTCAGTCGCGGGCGCGGCCGCCGCGACCGCTTGCGCGCACGTAGCAGGCGCGAACGTCGTTGCGGTCCAAGGTGGCGACCCTCGCCGTGATCCGGCGGCGACCGCAGAACTCATGCGCGATCCGCGACCGAACATGCTGGCCGTCGGCGCCGAGTTCGGATCGCCGACGCAACTGAAGTCGCGGCTCGCGGTGGCAGGCAAGGGAACTCAGCTGCCTGGTGGCGGTCAGATCTTCTTTCCTGGACGCCGACTGGTTGCCCTCTACGGGCACCCCGGCGGCGCTGCACTTGGAGTTCTCGGCGCCCAGGATGTGGCGGCGGGCATCGTTAGGGTCAAGCAGCTCGCGGCCGCGTACGCGCCGATGAGCAAGGTGCCGGTCGTGCCCGCGTTCGAAATCATCGCGACAGTCGCGCAGGCATCGGCTGGCTCCGACGGCAATTTCTCCAACGAGTCGAGCGTCGCGTCGCTGTTGCCATGGGTACAGCAGGCGAACGCCGCCGGGCTCTACGTCGTCCTGGATCTGCAGCCGGGCACGGCCGATGCGCTTGAGCAGGCGAAGAGGTACGTGTCGTTGTTGCAGCTGCCGAACGTGGGCCTTGCTATCGACCCTGAGTGGGCACTCGCACTAGGTCAGCAGCCGCTCGCGCAGATCGGCAGCATCGACAGTTCGCGCATCAACGCCGTCGGCGCTTGGCTCGAACAGCTGACTGCGTCGAAGCACCTGCCGCAGAAGCTGTTCGTCATCCACCAATTCAGGCTCACAATGATCGGCCACGAATCCGCACTGAACACCCGCTACGACGACGTCGCGGTTCTCATTCACATGGATGGCCAGGGCACACCGGCAAACAAGTTCGCTACCTGGAGGTCGGTCGTGCAGACCGCGCCCAAGGGCCTGCCCTTCGGCTGGAAGAACTTCTACAAGGAAGACCAGCCCGTGCTCACTCCAGCCCAGACGATGGCGCAGGCGCCGACGCCGCTGATGATTTCGTACCAGTAGAGTTCTCGAGGGCGAAGAACGCCCTTGGCGGAACGATGTAGACCAGCTATGAGACGGCAGCGGGGCATGACGGTAAGCGAAGAAGACTCGGTCCAAGACGACGTCCAGCCGGCGGGTATCGACCCGATGCGGTTGGCGGTCGCTCTCGGCGTCTTCGAAGAACTCGACGCGCTGCCCGTCGACCATCCTGATGCTGTTCGGGTCCGGCGTGCGACGGCCCGGCTGTACAAGACCGTGAAGACGCGCAACCGCAAAGAGCTTCGTGCTGCTGTTGTCGCCGCCGATGAAGCCGTCACCGCCGCTACCGCAACGGGTGCACCTGGCCGTATCGACGACGAGACGCAGGGTCTGGCGCTGACGGCGAACACGACAACGCCGACCGCGGGCACGTTGCGTCGTGCGCGGGCGTGCTACACCTGCAAAGAGCGCTACAACGAGGTCGACGCGTTCTACCACCAGCTGTGTCCGCCGTGCGCCGCGTTGAACCGCAGTCGTCGTGACGCGCGGACGGATCTCACCGGACGTCGTGCGCTGCTCACCGGCGGTCGCGCCAAGATCGGCATGTATATCGCGCTTCGATTGCTGCGCGACGGCGCCCACACGACAATCACCACGCGGTTCCCGAATGATGCGGTGCGGCGGTTCACTGCAATGGACGACAGCTCCCAGTGGCTGCACCGCTTGAGCATCGTCGGCATCGACCTGCGCGATCCGTCGCAGGTCGTCGAACTCGCCGACGCGGTCGCGGCCGCAGGCCCGTTGGACATCCTCATCAACAATGCGGCACAGACGGTGCGGCGAACTCCCGGGGCCTACGGGCAGTTGATCGCGGCCGAGAGTGCGCCATTGCCCGACGGTCCACTGCCGGAGCTGATCGATCTCGGCTACGCGGTGGGCCACGGACCTGCCGCTATCGGCGAGCAGGGGTCGCGAGCGCCGCACCCAACTCACCCAACGCACGAGCTGACCCCGCATGCCCTGACCGCGCTCGCACTCACCAGCGGGTCGGCGTCCCTCGATCGGGTGGCCGAGCAGACCGCCATCGATGCCGGTGGGCTGGTGCCCGACCTCGACGCGGTGAACAGCTGGACCCGCCGCGTGCACGAAGTCGATCCTGTCGAACTGCTCGAAGTGCAGCTGTGCAACGTGACGGCGCCCTTCGTTCTGGTCAGCCGACTGCGGCCGGCCCTGGCCGCGTCGCCGGCGCGACGCAAGTACGTCGTCAACGTCTCGGCGATGGAGGGTCAGTTTGGCCGGGTCTACAAGGGTGCGGGCCACCCGCACACGAACATGGCGAAGGCCGCGCTCAACATGCTCACGCGCACGAGCGCCCGCGATCTGTTCGACGAGGGCATCTTGATGACCAGCGTCGACACCGGCTGGATCACCGACGAGCGGCCCCATCCGACGAAGGCGCGATTGGCCGACGAGGGATTTCACGCACCGCTCGATCTCGTCGATGGGGCGGCGCGCGTCTATGACCCGATTGTGCGGGGCGAGCAGGGCGAAGATCTGTACGACTGCTTCTTGAAGGACTACGCGCCGTCCGCCTGGTAGCAAACAGGGTGCACCATTGTGGGGTGCAGATTCGGATCGAAGGTCGCGAGCTGCCCGGCCGAACGTGTGCGGGCGGCGCCGACTTTCCTGGCTACGACAACGTCCACGTTGGCGTGCAGCGGCGAGATCGTCGCGACGAGTTGCTCGATCCGCACCGGGGTGATGCGGAGTCGGCGACCTGGACCTTCGAGGCCGTTGTTCTCGACGGTGCGAACGGACGCGACGTCCGTGGCCCGTACATCCAGGGCGGCCCCGGCGGGCGGTTCATCTATCTGAGCTGGGGAACCGTCGCCGCGGACGGCGCGTTCACGTTGTTCCGTCGCGCCAAGCTGTTTCTCGCCGACGTCGTGCCCCGAGTGCTCGCCGCCGCAGAACGCAGCGGGAGCCTCGTCGCTCGCCTCAGTCTCACCGACGCAAAGGGCCGTCCGGTGTGCGCCTGGGTCAAGCCTCCTGAAGTGGTTTGGTCAAGCGCCTGAGCCAATCGGCGTCCGCGATTGTTCGTTTCGATCTTTCGCCGATACAACGAACGCTTTGATGATCGGCCAGTACGAGTCCGGGACATCAAGCCACGGAAAGTGGCCCGCTTCCTCCACGATTTCGAGGTGCGCTAGCTCGGCCGGGAGAGCGTCGTAAGTCTCCTGCGCTGCGGCCACCGGAGTGACGGGGGCAAGCCGGCCAACGCAGACGAGCGTTGGACAGGCGATGCCGCTCGCTGCGTCGGCCGCGTCGAAGGCGCAGAGCAGGTTCATGCCGTACCCGATCAGTTCGGGGTTGCGCGTCCTGCGCGCGAGTTGCGCGTCGTCAGGTACCCGGGGGCCGAACGCGGCGAACACCGCCGCCCACTCCGAGTCGGTGGTTGAGCCATCGCTGTACTCGCGCCTCGCCAGCTCCGCGACGTCATCACCGGCGACCTTTCGGACACCTTCCACGAGGCGGTCCAAATCGAATCGCGACATCGTCGACTGCAGGATCAGCCCACCTGCGTGGCCCGGATGGCGAGCCGCATAGAGCAGAGCAATCATCCCGCCCATCGAGTGGCCGAAGACGATCGGTCGGGTGATTCCGACGACATCGCAGAATGCGCGAACATCGTCGGCGCAGAGCTCGAAGTTCCAGTCGGCCGGGTCGTGCCGAGCCGACCGGCCGTGGTCGCGTAGGTCGAGGTAGACCACCTGCGCCACGTCGGTCAGACGCGCGAAGTCGGGCTTGAAGTACGAATGGTCGTGACCGCCGGGACCGCCGTGTACCAACACCACGGTCGGCCGCGCGCGCATCTCGCGGCCGTCAGGGACCAGCTCGGCACCGTCGACGTCGAACCACAACCGCACCCCGTTGGCCTCGACCAGCATCCCGCGCCTCGTTCCCGCTGTCGGCTAGCGACACCAGGATGCTCTCGAGACGCCGATCTGGCACGGGTTGGGCCACAATTCGGCGCTATCGCGTCGGTCGTACGTCGTGCAAGGCTCTGGTCGTGCGCCCCACCCTCTTCGAGTTCGCCGGCGGAGAGCCTGCGTTCCTGGCTTTGGCCGCCGCCCACCATGTTCGGTGCGTGAACGATCCCGAGCTGAATCACCCCTTCTCGCATCCGGATCAGAATCCCCAGCACGTCGAGCGGCTAGCCGCGTACTGGGCCGAGGTGATGGGTGGGCCACCGGGTTACTCGGCGTCGTGTGGTGATCAGTCGGGGCTGTTGCAGATGCACGCGGGCAACGGCGACATGACCGATCTCGGTCGGCGATTCGTCGAGTGTTTCGTTCTCGCGGCGGACGACGCCGGGCTCCCCGACGATCCCGATTTCCGCGCCGCGTTGCGCGCGTACATGCAATGGGCCGTCGACGACGTGCTCACCTACTCAGATCACGATGCGACTGTTCCAACCGGTCTACCTATTCCGCACTGGTCGTGGAACGGCCTGCAACCCTGAAATCACCCTCGCGAGCGAGTCACGCTGGCCGGCAGCGTCAGGGCAGTTTGACGTGACTGGCGTTGAGTTCGTCGATCGTCCGCACGCCCAGCAACTGCATGGTGCGACGAATGTCGCGGGACAAGATCTCCACGGCCCGTTCGACTCCGCGCTCGCCGCCGGCCATCAGGCCGTACAGATAGGCACGGCCGACCAGGGTGGCGCGGGCGCCCAACGCAGTCGCGGCGACGATGTCGGCGCCGGACATGACTCCGGTGTCAAGCCATACCTCGGCACGATCGCCGACAGCATCGAGGACGTCGGGAAGGAGGCGCAGCGGTATCGGGGCCCGATCGAGTTGGCGGCCGCCGTGGTTGGAGACCACGAGCGCTTCAGCGCCGGCATCGACAACGCGTCGCGCGTCGGCCACCGACTGGATGCCCTTGATGACGAGCGGACCGTCCCAGAACGAGCGCAGCCACTCGAGGTCGGCGATGGTCATCGACGGATCGAATAGCTTGTCGAGCATCTCGCCGATCGTGCCGCGCCAGTCGGACAGCGTTGCAAAGGTCAGCGGACTTGTCGTCAGCAGGTTGATCCACCATGCCGGGTGCATCGCGGCACCGAACACCGTCTTCGCCGTCAACGCGGGCGGTATCGAGAAGCCGTTGCGGGTGTCGCGCAGCCGCGGGCCGGCCACTGGGACGTCGACCGTGAGGATGAGCGCTTCGAACCCGGCCTCCTTCGCGCGCATCATCAAGTCCTGCGCGGCCGAGCGGTCCTTCCACACGTAAAGCTGAAACCACTTGCGCGCCTTCGGGGCGGCTGCGGCGACGTCCTCGATCGACGTCGTCCCCATCGTCGACAGTGCGTACGGAATGCCACGCCGCTCGGCTACCCGAACGACGGCAGTCTCACCCTCGTGGTTCATCAGCCGGGTGAATCCGGTCGGCGCGAAGGCAAACGGCATCGCCGATGGCTGCCCGAGCATCGTGGTGGACATGTCGACCTCGGCCACGTCGCGCAGGATCGAGGGCTGGAACTCCAGTTCGTTGAACAGGTCGCGCGCACGCTTGAGGCTGATCTCTCCGCCGGCGGCGCCATCGGTGTAGTCGAACACCGACCGCGGCGTGCGTCGGCGGGCCACCGAACGGAGGTCGCTGATCGTCAACGCCGCAGCGAGCCGCCGCTTGGTGGGGTTGATGTCGATCGGCTTCGGGCGCAGGAGCGGCTTGAGCTCATGCCACTTCGGCACTTGGCGATCTGCCACGGTCACCCCAACGCTCGCCTGAGTCGTAACACTGAGCGGAAAATCTAGTGCACCCGCCGTCGGGCCCATTGTCCGGCCGTCGTCAGCCGCCGGTGAGTAACGCAAAGGTCGACGCGACCGTATCCGCGGCCTCTGGGTCGCGCACCCACCGGACCGGTAGGCGGTCGCCCGTGTGACGCGGAATTACGTGCAGGTGCAGGTGGAAGACCTCCTGTCCCGCGGCAGCCCCGTTCGACTGGAAGATGCTGACGCCGTCAGCGTCGAAGGCGTCGCGCAACTGCCGGCTGACGTGATGAACGGCTGCGGCCGAATCGGTGAGTGCTTGCGCACCGCCCTCGGCCAGCAGGTCAGGGACGTGCGAGCGCGGCACGACGAGCGTGTGCCCCTGACGCACGGGAGCGATGTCGAGGAAGGCGACCGCGGTGTAGTCCTGGTAGATCAGGTAGGACGGCGCGGTGCCGGCGATGATCGAACAGAAGATGCAGTTGCTGTCCATGGCGTCATCCGATCGTTGCGGTCGCAGGACAGCCTAGGGGCGACGACCCGAAGACCTCTCAAGGTGTGGGTCGCTGGTCGCGGTCTACCGCTATTTTGAACGGACAGGTCGCTCGTGGCGGCCACGTTCGCAGCTGGCCGACCCGATCAGGCTTCGGCGACGGACGTTTTCGGCAGCAGGACGAAGGCGCCGATGTAGAGAAGGGCGGCGACCCCGAGGAGTGCCTGGTAGCCGATGATGAGCGACGTGTACTCAAGACAGCCGCCGACCATCGCGCCCAGCAAGTTTGCCCCGAACGCTGAGGTCGCGTCGGCAGTGTCGGCGAACCGTTTCGCGAAGACGAGGTTTGCGACGAAGATCGGCAGGAACGCGACGGTGACGGCGAGAATGGCACGCGGGACAAGTGGGAACCCGAGCAGCAGGCCTGGGCGAACGATCGTGGCTATGGCGAGCCCGACGGCGAGCATTCCGTAGAGAACCTTCAGGGGCGGCGTCCGCCATCGCCTGGTCACTTCGACGGCGGCCAGCACCGCGAGCAACACGCCGGCGAAGACCAGCGCATTCACGATCCACGTCGTTCCGAACAGCAGGGCGAAGCCGGTGATGCTACGGGTCTCGAGTAGCAGAAACGCCGAACCCAGAAGGAAAAGGTCGAGGTATGGCCGCATCCGGCGAAGGGGACCGCCGACCGCTCGGACTGCGATCAGGCTCGCCACCAAGATGCCGAGCAGCGTGATCAGGTAGAAGCCCGGTATCGAGTGTCCGTACAAGTAGACGAACGGATGGTCGTCGGTAGCCGGCGCCGGGCCGGCGGGCGCGACACCTGTACCGCAGCGTTGGTCCTGTGGGGTCAGGCCCGACGTGATGACGGCGTCGACAGCGCCGAGCAGATCGACGCACGGCGCGTGCCCGAACGCGTCGCCGACGGTGCGCGCGAGCCGGCCGACCAGCCAGTCCTCGCGGTAGAAGTTGTACATGGCGAACGCGCCACCAGGTGCCAGATGCTTCTTCACCGACTTCATCGATTCGACGGTGAACAGGTAGCTCTCGAGACGCAGCGAGCTGGCGCCTGCGACCAGCGTCAGCGAGTCGGGCAAGGCAAAGATGATCATGTTGTACTTGCCGTTGCTGCGCTCGAGGAAGGCCCGGCCGTCGTTGATGTGCACGTGCACCCGCGGGTCGGAGTACGGCAAGTCTGGGTGCTTCTGCGCGCCGATCTGTTGCAGGCGCGGGTCGATCTCGACAGCGTCGACGTACGAGGCCCCGCGCGACAGTGCAAGCGCGACGTCGGTACCGGTGCCGGCGCCGACGATGAGGACCTTGCCGGGTGTCGCATTGGTCGTCCGCACGTACGGAAGGGCGTACTGCGATTCGCTTCTCGCTCTGCTCTCGGCATCGGTCGCCGCCTGATGCGGCACGCCGTTCACCGACACAGTGATGACCGTGTTCACACCGGTGCCGGTCGTCTTCGTCGAGATCTTGTAGTACGGCGACCAGCTGATGCCGGCACCGAGCGACTCGACGGTCAACGCCGCCACGATCGCCGCAGCGCTGAGCACGAGGATCGGGCTGCGGCTGGGGCGCCAGAGCAGAGTGATGATCATGGCTGACGCGATCGCGCCCCATGCGACCGAGGGCGCCCGCAGCAGCGAGAGCAGGGTGAAAGCCGCGATGCCGACAAGGCTGCCGACGAGGTCGAGCCGGTACGCCTCGAGTCGCGGCAGCTGGCCGAAGCAGCGGGCGACCAGCTCGCCAGGGCCGGCCANNAGGCCATGATCGCCGCCACGCCGACGAAGACGAGCGGCAGGATGATCCACGGCGGCGGCCCTGACGTGTGCAGCGACGTGAAGAAGATGAGGTCGGAGCCCGACCGATCGACCTGAACGGGGAACTTCAGGACGCCGACGACGAGCAAGGCGAGCACGATCGGGAAATACACCGGGTCGCGTGTCGTCCGCCCGGCCCGCAGGAAGCCGACTCCGACGCCGAGGAATGAGCCGAGCAGCACGAAGTTCGAGAAGTATCCGAGGTGGACGATGTTGGACGCCGTCCAGCGGATCAGCGCGAGTTCGAGGAACAGCATCAGCGCACTCGACAGCACGAGCCGAACCCGGGGCGACTTCAGGCCGGCGCCGGCCGTGCTCGGCTCGGCTCGCTCGGATGTGAGCACGCTCGGTCCTTTCGTGGCTGGCGCCCCATCTGCGGGCTGAGTCGTGCCTATCTAAGGGGATCGGGTCGCCGACCGGTTGCACCGACCCTCGTTCGCGGTCAGCCCAGTGACCTCGGGTCGCCGGGCACGTCGACGGCATACTTCCGCAAAGCGTCGAGCGGGACGACGTCGAGGGCACGTTCATGGGTCGCGGCAAGCACGACAGGCGCCGCGACACCCGCCTCGTAGGCCGCCCACCAGCGGGCCGCCACGACGCACCAGCGATCACCCGGCTCCAGGCCGGGGAAGCCGTAGGCAGGGATGGGTGTGCTCAGGTCGTTGCCGATCTCGCGCTGGTATGCGAGGAATTCGGTCGTGACGACTGAGCAGACGGTGTGGCTACCAAGATCCTCGGGACCAGAGGCGCACGATCCGTCGCGATAGAAGCCCGTGACCGGGTCGGTCC
>PLCK01000189.1 GCA_003134755.1 Actinomycetota bacterium
CCGTCGCCCACGTCCAGGTGGTGCTGACGGCCGCCATCGCGTCCCAACCGACGAGCGCAGCAAACCGCCACCCGCCGATCAGGCCCATCACGACCGCACCGACGACGCCGATGGCGAGGGACGTCGCGAGCTTTCTCGTCGTCGACGGCACGCCGCGTTCGCGGCTGGTCGCAGCTGACCCTGTCGGGGCGGGCTTTCTACGAGGTGCCGAGTTGCGCATGGTTTCTTTCGTACCCCGATGCGACCGATACATCGGCGTGCTGGCTGGCCAGCAATACGCACAGGTCATCCGTCAGCACGCCGCCAACGTGGGACCGCACGGTTTCGATCAAAGTGTCGAGGGATTCGCCGAGGCTCGTGCCAGGGTCGCTGAGCGACGAACTGGCCGTCTCGATGTCGAGGAAGCTCCCGCTCCCGTCACGAGCCTCGACCAGGCCGTCCGTGTACATCAGCAGCCGTTCACCGAGCGAGAGCCTGAACTCCTCGATGTGCGGCGTCGCGCCGAGCCCGAGCGGCGGCGAGACGCCGACGGACGCCAGCGCGACAGGCGGTCGGCCGGGCGCGAGTAGCAGCGGCGGATGGTGACCGCAATTGACGACCTGCAGGTGGCCGTCGTCGTGGAACTCACACAGCACGACGGTGACGAAGTCTTCATCGTCGAGCACCAGCTGCAGGTGCTCCTCGATCGCCAGCGCGACGCCGACGAGCCCGATGTGCGCGTGCGGAGCGACCTGGCGAAAGCTCCATAGTGCCCGGGACGCCGTTCGCACGGCGGACAGGCCCTTGCCCCGGACGTCGCCGACGATGATGCGGACGCCGGCCGAGGTATCGACGACATCGAACAGGTCACCCCCGACCAGCGCCTCCGCCGTCGCGGACACGTAACGGGACGCCATGTCGAGCGGTCCGACGCGTGCCGGCACCGACTGCATGATTGCGGCCTGCGCGATGGTGGCCACCTCGGTCATAGCTCTGATCCGGTTGTCGCGGCGCAGGCGCAGGATCGCATTGGCCACCGCAAACGTTCCCAGTGCTGCCGTGCCCGTCGTTCTGGCCACGCCATCGGTACTGACCAGGCTCTTGACGTGTTCGCTGAGGACGCCAACGGCACAGGTACTGCCGATCGCGACGAGCAGGGTCGGCCGCCAACCGGTGGTGAGCGACAGCACGAGCGGGGCCAACGACAGGGCCGGGACGACGACCAGCCGGCCACCGATGATGAGCTGGATGATCGTGAGCGCCAAAATCCAGGTCAGCCCGGCTGCGACCGCCATGACGACCCTCGCGGGTGGCGGCGACTGCAGCGCGGACACGCGGCCGGGATTCGACATGGTCGGAGCAGTATCGCGGACCGGGCCGGAATCTTTCCGGGTCGGGCACCTGACGACCTAGACTGCGGCTGCCGATGGCGTCGTCGGCATACCGCCTGCAGGGGAGCGGCATGATCGAAGCAGTCGGCCTGGCCAAGACGTTCGGAGCCCGAAAGGCGGTCGACGGGCTCTCGTTCCAGGTGCAACCAGGGGTGGTCACCGGCTTCCTCGGTCCGAACGGGGCCGGAAAGTCGACGACGATGCGGTTGATGATCGAGCTCGACCGCGGAGACGGCCTCACGAAGTTCGCCGGGCAGCGATACCGCGACATCGAGCGACCGATGCGCCGCGTCGGCGTCCTGCTCGAGGCGAAGGCGTTCCATCCGACCCGAACCGCGCGCAACCACCTGCGCATGCTCGCGGCCGCGAACGCCATCGCGCCGAAGCGAGCCGACGACGTGCTCGCCCTCGTCGGGCTCGACAGCGTCGCCGACAAGAAGCCGAAATCGTTCTCGCTCGGCATGGGTCAACGGTTGGGGCTCGCGGCGGCGCTGCTCGGCGAGCCTGAAGTCCTAATGCTCGACGAACCCGCGAACGGTCTCGATCCGCAAGGCATCACCTGGCTGCGCGACTTCTTGAAGGCATACGCCGCGGCGGGCAACACGGTGTTCGCGTCGAGTCACCTGCTCGCGGAGATGCAACTCATGGCCGACCACCTGATCGTGATCGGCCGCGGCCGGCTGCTGGCCGACACGACGATCGGTGAGTTCGTCGCGCGTTCATCCCACACCACGGTCGTCGTGCGCAGCCCTGAGTCGGCACGGCTCACCGAGTTACTGGCGGGCCGTGGTGCTGAAGTCGCCGTCGAAGCCGACGGCATGCTCACCGTGACCGGGATGACCCAGGAGCAGGTCGGCGATCTCGCCTTCGCCGAACGTGTCCTCGTTCACGAGCTGACTACGCGCGTCGCGACCCTCGAGGAGGCGTTCCTCGAGGTCACCGCCGGTGAAGAGGAGTTCGGCCAATCGGGGGGTCCGTCATGAGGGACGCGCTGCAATACGAATGGGTTCGGCTGAAGACTCTACGGTCGACGTGGTGGCTGACCGGGCTCACCCTTGCGTTCTCTGTTCTGTCCGGCCTGTTCGCGCTCGGCTTGCGAAACAAGCCCGTCACAGTCACCGACTACGGCGACATGCTGACCGGCGGCCAGGGCACCATCGACTTCCTGCTGCAGATCCTGCTCGGCATGATCGGCGTGTTCGCCGTCGGGCACGAGTACCGCTACGGCACCATTCGTCCGACGCTCAGTGCAATCCCGCGACGTTCGCGGCTGATGGCAGCGAAGGTCATCGTCATCAGCGGCTTCGTGCTGGCGATCGCGATCCTGTGCCACGTCCTTCGCTACCTGATGACGGTGCTCATCGTCGGCGAGCCGTTCCGACGCCTCGGGCTGTTCCCAGGACCAATGGGCCGGGTCTGGTTCGGTGTGTGCGTGTACATGGTGTTGTTCGCACTGGTTGGCCTCGCCCTGTCATCGCTGTTCCGCAACATCCCGGCCGCGATCGTGATCCTGATCGTGTTTCCGCTCGTTGCCGAGAACATCATTCGTGGTCTGCTTGGGCTCTCAGTCTTTTCATCGATCAAAGGGCTCGCGAAGGTTCTCCCCTTCTCAGCCGGCAGCCAGATCTACGCGTACACGCCGCTCGACTCGACCACGCCGACCGGATTCCGCGAGATTCCCAGCCCGTACGTCGGCCTCACCATCTTCATCGTGTTCCTCGGGCTAGTGCTCGGTCTGGCCTGGCTGCTGTTCGAGAAGCGAGACGCCTAGGCTCTTGCCCGGGGTCACCACGAATCCGCGAGGAGCATGACGTGTTGCGCACGAAGACCTACCTGTTCGTGTCGGTCGCGGCCGCACTGCTTGCGACGAGCCTTTCGGCGTGCGCAAGCAAGTCATCGAAAGCGCAGGCGGGAGCGCAGCCGGGTGGCGCCACCGACGTCGTGTGCATCTACAAGACGGGCGGGCCGCCGGCGAGGAACGTCGGCAAGCCGCTAAGTGGGGCGTCGACCGTCGCGGCATACACGGCGACCCTCAACACCAGCCAGGGAACCGTCACCCTCAAACTCAACGCGGCCAAGGCGCCGTGCACGGTCAACTCATTCGTCTTCCTGGCGGGCAAGAAGTACTTCGACGGCACGACCTGCCATCGGCTGACCACAGCCGGAATCTTCGTTCTGCAGTGCGGAGACCCAACGGCGACCGGCAGTGGCGGCCCGGGCTACCAGTTCGCTGACGAGAACCTCAAGGGCGCCGCGTACCCGGCCGGCACCGTGGCCATGGCGAACGCGGGGCCTGGTACCAACGGCAGCCAGTTCTTCCTCGTGTACAAAGACACGACGCTCGGGCCGCACTACACGCCTTTCGGAACCATCGGCAGCGGCCTCGACGTGATCGCGAAGATCGCTGCGGCCGGCTCCGACGAAAGCAACGGCCCCGGCGACGGCAAGCCGAAGCTGCCCGCCAACATCTCCCACCTGACGATCGCAACCAAGTAACCACCCCGGTCTTGTGGCGTGGGTCGATCACGTTTACGTGATCCACCCACCCGAAGAGGGGCGTGCAACCCTGTCCTCGGGGGGGTAAGCCTGTCCAAGGCCCTGTGCGCGCCGCCGTCCCGCCCTGTGGACAACGGAGACCAGCGGCGACTCAAACGGAGGGGTACGCCACGGCGTCCGGATCGCTGCGACGCTCTATCTCGGCGTTGAGCATTGCGCCCAGCAAGACGACGTAGATGCTGTAGTACAGCCACAACATCAAGATGACGACGCCGCCCAGCGCGCCGTAGGTCTTGTTGTAGTGGGCGAAGAAGCGCACGTAGAACGAGAAGCCGACGCTCGCCACGACGACCATCGCGGTCGAGAAGACCGCGCCCGGTGAGATCCACCGCGAGCTGGACGGCGGGTGAGCCGGGGCAAACCGATACAGCACGGCGATTGCACCGGTCAGGATCACGGCCAGGACGATCCATTCGCCGATGTTCATGGCGATCCGGACCTGCCGGTTGTGCACCAGATGGCTCAGCGCCGGAGCCAAGCCAATCGCGGTCAGAACGACGATCGCGAGGACGACGACCCCGACGCTCATGACCAACGCGAGCCCGCGGAGCCGGACGAAACCGCGGTCCTCCTCCTGCTCGTACGCGGCGTTGATCGCCTTGATCGCCGTCTGCACACCCGACGACACCGCCCAGAGCACGGCCACCAAGCCGATCACAAGTCCGACGCCGAGACCCCTGCTCGCTGTCAGGCCGGCGAGCCAGTTCTGGATGACCTCACGGGTCGACTGCGACAGTGACCCCCCGAGTTTTGTCACCGCCTTTGTCACGTCAGACGGGCTTGCCACGATGCCGTAGATCGTGACCATCGCGGTGAGCGCGGGGAAGATCGATAGCACAGCCCAAAACGCTGTACCCGCGGCGAGTAACGCGATGTTGCGCTCTTTCGCCTGGCGCCTGACCCGGCGCACGATCCCGCCTCGCGTCGACGCCGAGGGCGGGGGTGCCGCCGTGTCATTTCGCGGACGCCGATGGGCCGAGGTCTGCACTTTCACGTCAACTCCAGACGGGCTCGGGAGCACTGAGCTATGCCCAGACGTTCCCCAACCACCGGTTCGTATGCCGGGCGTCCGCCCAGGAATGCCGTCATAGGCTGAAACTCCGCCGACTAATCGAGGTTGCCATACATGGTCGCTCTGTTCAGACGGATCGGCGTGACTATTGCCGGGCTCGCGCTCATCCTCGTCGGCATCGTGCTGCTNNGACCCGGCCCGCGGTCGCGGCCCGCCTGCACTGGCAGCGGTTCGGGAACGCGGTGCGGTCGCGCCGCGACACCAGACGCGTGCGTCGGTCGCTATGAACCGACTGACTCGGTGACCCGACTGACCATCGGCTACGGCACCGATCGCAGCCAGGTGGCCGACCTGCACCTGCCCACCTCGAACGAATCCACGACGCCACTTGCTGTCGTCGTCGTCATTCACGGCGGCTTCTGGGGATCGGCCTACGGACGCGAACTCGGGACGCCGCTTGCCGACGATCTGGCACAGCACGGCGTTGCGGCGTGGAACATCGAGTACCGCCGACTCGGCAGCGGCGGCGGCTGGCCGTCGACGCTCGACGATGTCGGCGCCGCGATCGACGCGCTTGCAACGCTTGNNGCCGGTCTCCCGCCCGACGCACCAGGCGCCGGCCCACAGGTCAGACTGCAGGGAGTGGTGTCGCAGGCCGGCGTTCTCGACCTCGCGCACGCCGCCGAACAGCACCTGGGTGGGGGAGCGGTGACCAGACTCCTCGGCGGAAGCTCACAACAGTTTCCTGACCGCTACGAGCAGGCGTCGCCATATTCGCGGCTGCCCATCGGCGTCCCGGTGACGTTGGTACACGGGCTGGACGACGACACGGTGCCGATCGAGCAGAGCGACCGTTACAAGGCGCTAGCCGACGCGCGCGGTGACCCGGTCGATGAGATCCGGTTGCGGGGCGTCGGTCACTACGAGGTCATCGACGTCACGTCAGACGCGTGGACGCATTGCCGCGCCGCCGCGCTCGGGTACGTCGGTTGACGCGGCGATGACACTCGCCGCCGTGGTCCTCGCGGCCGGGCACGGACGCCGGCTCGCGCCGCTGACCGATGAACTACCGAAGGCCTTGTGCCCGGTGAACAACCTGGCACTGGTCGACCATGCGCTCGCGCGCGTTGCCCCGTTCGTCGCACTCGCGCCGGCGTCGGTCGCCGTCAACGCACACCACCTGGCCGAACAGGTTCAGCGTCACGTCGGCAGCCGAGCCCACGTCTCGGTGGAAGCCGGCGCAGCGCTCGGCACCGCGGGTGCGCTCGGGAAAATCCGCGACTGGATCGACGGGCGCGATGTCCTCATCACCAACTGCGACGCGTGGGGGCCTACCGACGTCACCGAGCTCGTCGGCGGCTGGGACGGTCGCGAACCACGGCTGCTCGTCGTCGCCGACCCGACCCGGCCCGACTTCGGTGGCCGCTGGCGATTCGCAGGCACCTCACTGTTGCCTTGGCGGATCGTCCGCGAGCTGCCATCGACACCGAGCGGCCTGTACGAAGTCGTCTGGCGCGCCGCGCAGGCCGACGGCCGACTGTCCTTCGCGGTCACCGACACGACGTTCATCGACTGCGGCACGCCGTCCGACTATCTTCGCGCGATGCTGGTGGCGAGCGGCGGGCACACAGTCGTCGGCGCGGGCGCCCGCATCGACGGAACGGCGGAACGCTGCGTCGTGTGGCCCGGCGCTGTGGTCGAGGCGGGCGAGCGGCTCGTGGAGTCGATCCGGACGGCGGGCGGGCTCACGGCCGCCGCCCCCCAGCAGCAGGGTCAGGCACCGTGACGCCGTGGCTTCCTCGACCAAGGAACGGCAAACCTTAGGCAAATCGGGTCCTCAATTGACGGGACCTTCGACCCATGCCCAACTGGTCGCCCAAGTCGACGTTGAGACCATGACCGATCCAGCTGAACGCAGTCAGGCGTTCGCCGACTCCCGGCGTGCCGAGACGGATCTCGCGACGGCTAGGGAACTCGGGGCTTCCCCGAGCGCGATCGCGTCGCTAACAAGGGTGCGGGCAGCCGCCGACGACAGGCTCAGGTCGGTTCGGCTGCGGGGCCACCGCCCCGCCGTCCGCCCGAGTAGTGCGCACCGTTAACTGAGTTCGCGAGCGCGTAGCTACTCGCCGGTTTGGCCGTCCACCAACTCGCGGATCAGGTCGGCATGACCGTTGTGCCGCGCATACTCCTCGATCATGTGGACCACGATCCACCGCAGGCTCGGTGCACGACCGTCGGGCCAGGTGCGTTTCGCTAGCTGATCGAGGCCGCCGTTCGAGAGCGCCTCGGCAACGAGTGAGCGAGAGCTGGTAACGGCGACCTGCCAGATGGCACGAAGCTGCTCAGGGGAGTCGGCGGCGGCTGAGTGCCATTCCCAATCGCGGTCGGCTTTCCAGTCGACGGCGTCCCACGGAGGTTGTCGGTCTCGCCCGAACAGCGAGCCCCAGAACCAGTCGCTCTCGACGTAGGCCAGATGCTTGAGCATCCCGCCCAACGTCATGGTCGAGACGCCGACGGTCGCGTTCAGGCCGACGGCGTCCAGCCCCTCGCACTTCCATGCGAACGTCGCGCGCTGGAAGTCGAGAAACCCCAGTAGGGTGGCCGTTTCGTCGGCCGCGAGCGGAGGCTCCGGCCGGCCGTATTCGTCTAAGTCAGTCATGTGCCGTTACCTTACGGGCGGAGGCGGACATGACTGGGCGCGAGGTCGGACGGGTTGCCGGCCTGTGGCGGTATCCCGTGAAGTCCATGGCCGCAGAGTCGCTCAACGAGGTCGAGGTCTCGTGGAACGGCCTGGCGGGCGACCGCCGCTGGGCCTTCATCCGAGCTGGCATGGCGCGCAACAACTTTCCCTGGCTGACAATCCGCGAGCGCCCACAGCTGCGCGCCTATCGCCCTTCGTTCTTCGAGCCGGACCGTCCTGATGCGTCGAGAACAATGGTTCGGACGCCATCGGGCGCAGATCTTGAAGTCGTTGATCCCGCGTTGGCCAAGGAACTAGGCCGAGGTGTGCGGGTCATCAAACAAGGTCGCGGGGTCTTCGACACCATGCCACTCTCGCTCATCACGACTCAGAGCGTGAGCAGCGTGGGCGGGCTGGTCGGCAGCGAACTCGACGTCCAGCGATTTCGCCCGAACCTGCTTGTCGAGGCAATCGGCGACGAGCCGTTTCCTGAGGATGAGTGGGTCGGGTCTGTGCTGTGGATCGGCGACCTGCGGATGCGCGTCGACAAGCGCGACCAGCGTTGCGTGGTGGTGAACGTCGATCCCGGCGGGATCCAGCGCGACCCGGCGATCCTGCGCGCGATCGCCCGCGAACGTCAAACGTGCCTCGGTGTGTACGGCTCAACCGTGTCGCCAGGGCGAGTCGCCGTCGGCGACGCGGTCGTCATCGAGCCGTCAACGTGAAGGCTGCACGCCGTCAGTGCCAGTCGGAGATTTGGAGGTCGTACGGCTCGGGTGCGCCGATGCCGGTCTCGACGAGCTGCTTGAGGCTCACCAGGAACGTCGCCCACTTGGTGCTGCAGTGATGCATGAACTCGACGGGCTCTTTCCAACCTTCGTGAGCGAACAAGGCGATCGTGTAGTCGCCCGACTGCTTGAGCTCCCACCGCACCGTTGTCCCGATCCATTCGGCCGGCCCGTCGGTGACTTCCCAGAGCACACTCTTCGCGGGATCCAACTCGAGCACTTTCATGTCGATGCCGCCGGGCACGAACCGGAACTCGAGGATCTCGCCGACCTCGGTCTGGCCCTTCGTGTCCGTCGCCCACCAGCCCGACAGGCCTTCGATCGTGGTCAGGGCCGCGTACACGTCGTCGGGCGAGGCCGACTTCATTCCGACCCTGTGCAGAATGTCCACCATTTCGATTCCTGTTCTCGTCTATTGGTTGTGTCGGTTTACTTCTCTTGGCTGCGCTCGATCGCCTCGGCGATCCGCTTGATGCGCCGCAGGCGGGCATCCCAGGTTGCGCCGACGTCGGCAAGTTGGGCGACCGCGCGAGCGAGCTGCGCCTCGTCCACCTGATAGCGGCGCTCGCGTCCGGCGGCCGCGGCGTGAACCAGGCCCACGCGATCGAGAACCACCAAGTGCTTCGAGACGGCCTGCCGCGTCACTGGCAATTGCTCGCTCAGCGTGGTGGCCGTGCCGGCACCCTCGGCAAGGAGAAGGTCGAGCATTCGGCGGCGCGTCGGGTCGCCGACCGCGGACCACAAGTCGTCGTCGACGGCGACACTCATGGCGTCGAGACCAATCGGGTGACGTACGCGCCGAGGCTGGGGATGAAGATGTCCCAGCCGTTCGAGTGGTCGGCGTATGCCGCCTCGAGAGCCGCGATCTCCCAGCCCTTCTCGCGGAAACCGGTCTCGGTGAGCCGGACCAGCGTGCCCGCGCCGGACGGAACGAGTTCGAAGGTCACCAGCAGCGAGTTCGTGGGGGTCGCTACCGCTGCGCCCTCGTAGGCCCACCGGAACGAGAACAACCGAGGCGGTTCGGCGTCGACGACGGTGATGTGCTCGATGTGCGGCTCCGTCGAATTCCTGCCCCATGCGAGCTCGGCGACCGCGCCCGGCGTTGGCGACAGGTCGGTCTCTGCGCCGTTCCACCATTCCCGGATGTGCTCGGGACTGCTGATCACCTCGAAGACGATCTCGGGGGAGGCGTCGACGTGGATCTCGCGCTCAATGCTTCCGAACTCCATAGCTTCCCGCTTTCCGCAACGTTTGGTTGCATGTCACGGTAGCCCAGGTTCGATCCATGCGCAACCATCGGTTGCGTACTGCTCGGGTAGGTGATCACGCTCGGTTCGCCAACGAGTTCGACACACTCGATGCGAGGATGATGTCGTGGAGGACGACGAACTACATCCAACGGTCGCAGCTCAGGTTGCAGACTTCCGCGAGTTCCGGATGGGCGTGCACCGAGTCGGGGTCACGCTGCTCTCCGGAGTTCACGTGGACGATGTCCTGGTATCGCAGGGCCGCGTGACGAAGGTCATTGGCCGCGGCGACGTTCCGTTCCGTGCTGCGGAAGTTGTCGCAGTGATCGATCAGTCGGATCGGTGGCTGCCGCCCGAGCGGTGACTTCGCGTCGATCGGGTCTTACCCGGGCGCCGTCCGGCGGAACGGCGCGATCAGCGCCCGCACCGCGTCGGTCGAGCCCCAGTCGTCATCGAACATCGCCATGAGGGCGAGGTGCTGGCGTAGCTGCACGTAGGCGAACAGGTCGGTCCAGTCGGGCTCGGCGTTGGTCAGCTCGCCGTAGACCTTGAAGAAGTGCTCAGCTTCCGGCGGATGCGGGGTCGACCACAGGTGCGCGAGGTCGACGTCCGCCCACATGTAGGAGACGGCGGGGTCGATGACCGCCGGCGTGCCGTCGACGGTGGCGAGGACGTTTTGCTTCCAGAAGTCGCCATGCGTCAGGCACGCGGGGCGCGTCGGCATCAGCTCCGGCAGTGCCGCACACAGCCGCTCGAGCGCGTCTCGGTCGATGGCGTCGAGCTTCGCGGCGACTCGCGGTTCGGGCAGCCAGCGCAACACGCGGCACTCGGCGAAAAACGCGAATCCGTCGTCGTGCCAGGCATTGCGCTGCGGCATCGGCCCGAGCGTGAAGGTTGCGTCCCTGCTCGCTATCGCCGCCGCGTGATCCTCCAATTGTTCCAAGTGCCGATAAGAAACATTATGTCAATCCACACTTGCGGGTAGCTCAACCACTCCCCGAACCGACAAGCCGCAGGGGTGGACGAAAGTCAGCCTGAATGGGCGGAGGCCCGCCGTGTCATCGCGCCAGACAGACGAGCGCGAGCGAGCAACGCAACCTCGACGATCGCCAGTGCCAGGACGAGCACGTTGAGGACGTATGCGAACACCGTTGGACTCAGTGCCACGGCGACGAGGCCCACCGCACGCAAACCTCGAGCTGTCGGCCTTCGCGCAGTGAAGACGGCGATGACCCCGACGGTCGCGATGACGGCAAACAACACCAGCCAAGCCGTCGCCCCGCCCGGACCCCAACCGTCACGAACGAACTGATCGACTGCAACCAACACACCCACCGCGGCCGTGGCCGCCGCCAAGATGCGTTCAACCAGGTAAGACGATGCGCTGCGAATCATGACGCCATCCCCTTGCCCACAGAGTCCTCGCCCGTCGACGGAGCATCACGATGTCGAAGATCCTAGCCGCCGAACCCGAACCCGAGCGCTCTACCCGCGCACAATCGACCTGCTAGGCGCGCGTCCCCGACGCCAGGACCCGGGTTGGCGTGGCCGGCACTGAGTCGCCGTGTTCCTCGCTCAGCGCGAAGCCCGCGACACTGCCGATCGGCGTGGTCAGTGCCGCGGCCCGCACCGGGCCGGACGTCGGCACCGTATGCAGCGCGGCAAGTCCGACCGGTGCCTTGCCGGTCGAGATCGACCACAACACGTAGACATCGCCGGCCGGCGTCGCCGGCAACCCGTGCGCGTCGACATAGACGGTGTCGTTCAGCACCATGACCGAACCCACAGCCTGACCGGCACCGGTCAACGTGATCACCGGGCAACTGACGGCCGCGCACCGGGCCGCGATCGATGCCTGCTTGTGTCTAGGTGTCACCCACACCGCGACGAGCGCGAGCGCGACGACGCCCGCCGCGACCGCCGCCCACCAGGGCGACATTTTGCGTGCTCGACGCGCGGTGATCGATTCGACGCCTGGTGCCGACGGCATGGGCGAAGTGGGCGAGCCGCCCGCCGTCCCCGCTCCGGTCAGATCGATGACCGACCGGTGGCTGTCGATCGACGTGGTCGGCCGCCGGTGTGAGTCGTCCTCCTCGACAGCTCGCATGATCGACGCCTTCAGCGAGGCGGGCGGCGTGAGCGCGGGGGTGGCGTGGGCCAGCTCGGCGAGCACAACGCTGAGGTCGTGTTCGAGCTCGCGGCAGGTCGTGCAGGACGCCGCGTGCTGGAGGTACGTCGCTTCGTCAGCGTCGTCCAGAGAGGACATCGCGTAGCCCGCCGCGAGTTCCGACCAGGCTGCGTGGTCGTCGTTCACCATGTTGGTCACACCCCCTCCCCTTCGCTGAGTCCCGCGCCGAGTGGCGCGTCGTCGAGTGCTGCGCGCAGGCGACGCAACGCGGCAAGTGTTCGGGTCTTGACCGTGCCGAGCGGCGTCCCGGTCAGCTGCGCGATCTCCGACTGCGAAAAGCCACCGAAGTACGCGAGCAATAACGCCTTGCGCTGGGGCTCCGGCAATTGCGCCAGCGCTGCCCGCACCTGGTCGCGGCGAACGGATGCAAATGCCTGCTCGTCAACCCCAGGCGCCGGATCGGCTTCGGTCGACAGTGCCTCCTCCGGTGCGCGGCGCCCGCTGTGGCGTTGCGATCTGCGCACCGCATCGACTGACTTGTGATGCGTGAGCGCGAAGAGCCAGGTGCTCAACGAACCGCGTGACCCGTCGTACGTCGCCGCGCCACGCCAGATCGCAAGAAACACCTCTTGGACGACGTCCTGCGCGAGTTGCTCGTCAGCGACCACCCGGCGGGCCAGGCCGTAGGACGCAGCCCCGTGCCGGTCGTACAACTCTTCGATCGCCGCAGGGTCACGTTGGGCGATGAGGTCGCCCAGCGCAGCATCGTCGTACGAGTCGTACGCCCCACCCTGACCGTCCGGCACAGCGCCGAGTCTCACATATGTCGTCGCCGGTGGAGCATGCAACGCCGTCGATTCCCCCTCGTAGGCGCAGCTGGCGTGGCGGACGATCCGGACGTCGGGTCGGGTGGGCGAACTGACAGCCAATGCGCTCACACCCTCCGGCTCGCCGAGCCCGTCCAACCTCGATCCAGCCCGATGAGCTCGCCGGTTGTTCCTGGGTTCGCGCTCCCTGCTCCCTCCGGTTCATCCGCCGGCTGCGTCGCGTTCAACGTGCACCTACCTGTTCGAACATATGTTCTAATGACTCAGAGGCTCTGCTTGCCAGAAGAGCCGGTCGGGAGGCACGCCGTGCGCTGGGAATCACTTCGGCTCGACCCGGTCCAACCTGGTGACTCCGGGAGCCCGCGCGCCTCGGCGTCCGGCCCCATGCCGTTGGCCAACCCGACCCTGTTCGCGAAGCCGGCGGTCGTGCGCACCTTCGACTCCCCCGGCTTCGCCGGGATGACCTTCTTCGAGGTGCACGCGAAGTCGATCCTGAACAAGGTGCCGGCCGCATCACGCCTGCCGTTCGAATGGACCATCAATCCCTATCGCGGCTGCTCGCACGCGTGCCGGTACTGCTTCGCCCGCAACACCCACACCTACCTCGATCTCGGTGCCGGGCTCGACTTCGATACCAAGGTCGTCGTCAAAGTCAATGCGCCCCGCCTGCTACGCAACGAACTCGCGAATCCGTCGTGGGCGGGCAAGCCGATCGCCATGGGCACCAACGTCGACTGCTACCAGCGAGCCGAGGGCCGCTACCGACTCATGCCGGGCATCTTGCAGGCGCTCACGGACAAGGGCAACCCATTCTCGATCCTCACCAAGGGTTCGCTGATCCTGCGTGACCTTCCGTTGTTGCAGAAGGCTGCCTCGAGAACTGAGGTCACGACCGCGGTCTCCGTCGGGTTCGTCGACCCGGTGTTGTGGCGCGCCGTCGAGCCCGGCACGCCGAGTCCGCGCAAGCGGCTCGAGGTTTGCCGCACCCTCAACGCGGCCGGCATCAGTTGCGGGGTGTTGATGGCGCCGATCCTTCCGCGCCTGACCGACTCACCTGAGCAACTCGCCGCCACGGTGCGGGCGATCGCATCCGCAGGCGCGCGCTACGTGAGCCCGATCGTGTTGCACTTGCGGCCAGGTGCGCGCGAGTGGTTCATGGGCTGGCTGGAGGCAACACATCCCGAGCTCGTGCCCGTGTACCGGAGCATGTACGCACGATCGGCTTACGGCCTGAAGAGCTATCGCGACGAGATTTGTGGCCAGGTCCGTGAACTCGCACGGGCGGCCGGTATCGGCGCGAACCGCGACCGCGACGACCGGCCGCCGCTGCGTCAGCCCGCCACCGAGGTTGCTGCAACTGCGGCTCAGACCGGTGACCAACTGTCGCTGCTGTAGGCGGGTTCTCGCCTAAGCTCGACGTCGTGCGGCCGCTGGTGGTACTCGATATTGACGGCGTGCTTGCCGACGTGCGGCACCGGCTGCACCATCTTGCAGCGCGCCCCAAAGACTGGGACGGCTTCTTCGCAGCCGCAACAGACGACGACGTTCTCGAAGTCGGCGCGCAGTTTGCGCGGCAAGCCGCCGCGACCCACGACGTCCTCTATCTGACGGGTCGGCCGGAACGGCTGCGCCTGGCCACCCAGACCTGGCTCGAAATGCACGCACTACCACCTGGGGCCTTGCTGATGCGCGGCAACGACGACCGCCGTCCGAGCGCGGCGATGAAACTGCAGGCGCTGCGCGCTCTTCGGCGAACCGCGGCCGTCGACCTGGTCGTCGACGACGACCCGTCCGTGGTGACTGCGGCACGAGCCGCCGGCTTCACTGTGCGGCAGGCCGACTGGATGCCCACGCCGTCGCGCCGTCGAGCCACCCATCCTTCAGACGCCGATGCGCTCTTCGGCTCCGACCTGCTTCATGACGCGCAAGAGCACGAGGGCCAGACCTGAGGTAGTGGCGGCAGCCGCCGGGTTCACGATTCGTACGCAGACGGTGCCGGGCAGCTACACACCAAATTGCGATCGCCGTACGCGCCGTCGATTCGGGAGACCGGTGGCCAGTACTTCGCCTTACGCACCGACGCCAGCGGGTAGGCCGCGAGGTCGCGCGAGTAACCGCGATCCCATGCACCAGCGATCGACTCTGCTGTATGCGGGGCGTTGTGAAGTGGGTTGTCCTCGCGACTCCACTCCCCCGACGCAACCTTCGCGATCTCGGCCCTGATGGACACCATCGCGTCGACGAAGCGATCGAGTTCGTCGAGGCCTTCAGATTCGGTTGGCTCGATCATCAGAGTGCCGGCGACCGGGAACGACATTGTCGGTGCGTGGAATCCGTAGTCGATTAGGCGCTTCGCCACGTCATCGACAGTGACACCGCTCTCCTTCGTGATGGCGCGCAGATCGATGATGCATTCGTGCGCAACGAGTCCGCCTCTGCCGGTGTAGAGCACCGGGTAGGAGGCGGCAAGGCGTCGGGCGAGGTAGTTCGCCGACAGGATCGCGACCTGCGTCGCGCGAGTCAGCCCGTCCAGTCCCATGAGCCTGATGTACGCCCAGGGAATCGGGAGCACGCCCGCCGAGCCGAACGGCGCGCCCGCGACCGGACCTGGTCCGGTCGCCGGCCCAGCCTCCGCGGCCAACGGGTGGTTGGGAAGGAACGGTGCGAGGTGCGCGCGTACCGCGACCGGCCCGACACCGGGACCGCCACCACCGTGCGGTATGCAGAACGTCTTGTGCAGATTGAGATGGGAGACGTCTGCGCCGAAGCGACCCGGCCGCGCGAGACCGACCAAGGCGTTCAGATTCGCGCCGTCCACATAGACCTGACCACCCGCGTCGTGAACCGCGGCACATACCTCAGCGACCGTCGATTCGAACACCCCATGCGTCGACGGATAGGTGATCATGATCGCAGCAAGCTTCGCGGCGTGCAGATCGAGTTTCGCGCGCAGGTCGCCGAGGTCGATATTGCCTGCGTCGTCACACGCGACGACGACGACCCGCTGCCCAGCCATCGCAGCGCTCGCGGCGTTCGTTCCGTGCGCCGACGCCGGGATCAGGCAGACATTGCGCCCCACGTCACCGTTCGCGGCATGGAATGCGTTGATCGCGAGGAGTCCTGCCAGCTCGCCCTGCGAGCCGGCATTGGGCTGCAACGACACGGCGTCGTAGCCCGTCACGTCGGCCAGCCATGATTCGAGCTGCCTGATCAACGCCAGGTAACCGGCGGCTTGCTCGATCGGCGCGAACGGATGAATGTCGGCGAACTCCGGCCAGCTGATCGGTTCCATCTCGGTCGTCGCGTTCAACTTCATCGTGCACGAGCCAAGCGGAATCATCGAGCGGTCCAGCGCTACGTCCTTGTCAGACAGAGTCCGCAGGTATCTCAACATCGAGGTCTCGGACCGGTAGGCGTGAAACACCGGATGGGTGAGGAAAGTCGAGGTTCGCCAAGACGCATCGGCGAGCTCTGGGGTGGCGTCGTCAACCCGGTCGAGCCGCTCGTCGGTCGCCTCGACACCGAACGCCTGCCACACAGTCAGGACGTCAGCTCTTGAGGTCGTCTCGTCGCACGCGATCGCGACCGTATCGGCGTCGACGAGCCGTAGATTGATGCCGCTGGCCGCAGCGCGACTGACGACGTCGTGCGCCGCACCTTCCACGCGCACCTGGAACGTGTCGAAGAACGTCGTCGTCAGTACTGGAATTCCCTGACGCCGCAGGCCATTCGCCAGCACGACCGCCGTCCGATGCACGCGATCCGCGATATCAGTCAACCCGCCCGGGCCGTGGTAGACGGCGTACATTCCGGCGGCGACGGCGAGCAACACCTGCGCAGTACAGATGTTGCTGGTCGCCTTCTCGCGCCTGATGTGCTGNNGGCGATAAAGCCCGCGTGCGGGCCGCCGAACCACAGCGGCACACCGAACCGCTGGCTCGAACCAACGGCGATGTCAGCGCCCCACTCGCCCGGCGGGCGGAGCTTGGTCAACGCGAGCAGGTCGGTCGCCGCCACGACCAGCGCGTCGGCGTCGTGGGCCTGCTCGGCGAGGGCGGCGTGGTCCCGCAGCTGGCCGCTGCTGCCCGGGTCCTGGACCAGAACACCGAAGCAGTCGGTGTCCGGCAGGCCGCGGCTCAGGTCCGCGACGACCACGTCGATACCCATCGGCACCGCGCGGGTCCGAACCACGGCGATCGTTTGGGGGAACACGTCGGCGTCCACATAGAAACGGCTGCTCGGCGACTTGGCGCTGCGGCGGCACAACGCCATCGCCTCGGCGGCAGCGGTCGGCTCGTCGAGCAGNNCCGAGACCGACAGTGCGGTGAGGTCGCTGACGACGGTCTGAAAGTTCAGCAGCGCCTCGAGCCGGCCCTGCGAGATCTCGGGTTGGAACGGCGTGTAGGCGGTGTACCACGCCGGGCTCTCGAGCACGTTCCGTCGGATGACCGCGGGTGTGTGCGTGCCGTAGTAGCCCAGACCGATCATCGACGTCATGACAGTGTTGCGGGCCGCGAACTCGCGCAGCTCGGCGGCGACGTTGGCCTCGGTGGCCGCCTGCGGGATGACCGACTCCCGGCCCGGCTCGTCCTTGATCGACGCGGGAATTGCCTCCGCGACCAGATCGTCGAGCGAGCCGTAGCCGATGACGGCAAGCATTTTCGCCTGCTCGTCGGCGTCGGGGCCAATGTGCCGGTCGGTGAAGCCACGACCGGATTGAAGACCACCCAATGTGTTGCTGGCGATGGGATGCGATGTGCTCACAGAGGCCTCCGGACGCGGGTTCGGATTCCCCCTCTGTCATGGGCACCTGAGAGCTTCGCCAACCACAAGGATTGGCTTTCACCGTCGGTGACGCGCCGCGCGGGCACGTTCTTTCCAGAGTCGCCTCGCCTGCACGGTCGCTGGGCCTGAGAGATTCCGGGGAGGTTGCTCCTTCGGCGCCTCGCGCTGGCTGCGTGAGAACTCTCCCGTGCGGGGTTAGTCGGCGGTTCAAACGTAGCAGCGCGCTGCGGCCGCTGACGATTCCCTCGCCGCGAACGATTCCGCTGCCGGTCAGCCGCTACGAAGCGCTCGGCGCCTGGCCAGCTCGTCATCGGCGGTGGGCTGGTGCTCGACAACCTGGTCGTCGCCATCGGGGCGTTCACTCGGAAGGGCGGCCAGCGAGCCTTCGACCTCCCGCACGACCCGGCCCACCGCGATGCCGAAGACGCCTTGACCGCCTTGGACGAGGTCGATGACTTCGTCGGCGGACGTGCACTCATAGACGCTCGCACCATCGCTCATCAGGGTGATTTGCGCGAGATCGTCGACGCCACGCTCGCGCAGGTGCTGAACAGCCGCCCGAATGTTCTGTAACGACACCCCGGTGTCGAGCAATCTCTTGACGACCTTCAGCACCAGGATGTCGCGAAAGCCGTAGAGCCGCTGGGAGCCTGAGCCGGCCGCAGCCCGAACCGTTGGCTCGACCAGACCGGTACGAGCCCAGTAATCGAGTTGGCGATACGTGATACCGGCCGCGGAGCACGCGGTCGGGCCGCGGTAACCGACGCCGTCGTCGTGCACCGGAAGGTCGTCGGCGAACAACGTGCCCTGCTGATTGGACGGCCGCGGCTCGGACGGCCGAGCCGCGAGTGGCACCGGTGCAGCTTTGGTTGTTACCGCGTCGACCGCCTCCGCCACCGACCCGCCGGCGACGCCGTCGGACGGGGTTCCGGCAACCGGGGGCTCACCGTTCGTCGCCATGTGGGCTCCTCCTTCGCCGGAACGTCCTCGAACTACATCGGTCGAACTACAGCGCATCCGTAACTACTGCGCACCCACAACTACTCCGCATCGAACTGTCACGCTATGGACGGCGTCGACCCGAGTCAACGCGACGCGCGGGCAGTTCATCGACCACACAACCCTCAACCTCAACTCGAGGGTCAGGTCGCCGCGGATTAGCCCGCGGTTTCCCGCCTGGCTACCCCTGAGGGGCGTCGAAGTCCTCCGGCGAGATCGTGTCGAGGAACTCGCGGAACTTTTCGACTTCGTCTTCCGCCTCATGTTCGTCGGCGATCTCGATGCCGGCTTCCTCGAGTACCGACTCGGCACCGAATATCGACGCGCCGGTGCGCAGGGCGAGGGCGATCGCGTCGCTGGGTCGCGCACTGACCTCTCGCCCGTCATCGAAGACGAGTTCGGCGTAGAACACGTTGTCGCGCATCTCGGTGATGCGGACCGCGCGCAACTTCGCACCAAGTGCGGCGAGCAGGTCACGCATCAGATCGTGGGTGAGCGGCCGCGGCGGGACGACGCCCTGTTGCGCGAATGCGATCGCGGTCGCCTCGACGGCGCCGATCCAGATCGGCAAATATCGCTCGCCGTCAACCTCGCGAAGCAGAACGATCGGCTGGTTCGTCGGCAACTCGACCCGAACGCCCACCACCTGCAGTTCGTTCATGGCGACCGACCTCTTCGCGAGTTCACAACTGGCGAGGGAGGCTTCCCGGCGCCCTTGCCTCACGGTACACCGCGACGAGCCGCACGAGCCGGGCCACGGCAGGGTCGAATCTCACCAGCTGCGGCGACGTGTCAGCGACTCAGGCCCGGCCGCAGCCCGGCCTTCACCAGGGAGGCGTGCAACCGGACGGACAGCGCGGCCAACTCACGCGCGACCTCTTCGGCACGGGCCCGCGCCTCGGGATTTCGCTGGCGGACGAGCGGCGTGACGACCTGTTCAACCANNGGTGTCGCGGTT
Organism: Actinomycetota bacterium; assembly: GCA_003134755.1. Taxonomy (GTDB): domain Bacteria; phylum Actinomycetota; class Actinomycetes; order Acidothermales; family Acidothermaceae; genus PALSA-607. Next base: position 19,351 of record PLCK01000189.1, read on the forward strand.
CGATACCGAACCTCGACATCTCGGAGACCGTGCGCGCGATCACGAGCGACGTGCCGTCATAGTGATTGCCGCCGGGCCGCGTCGCGACCAACCCGTACTGCTCGAGCTGTCCCAGGGCCGCCTCGTCGAGTTCGGCCGCCTCGAGCAACTCCTTGCGGGACAGCCGGACGTCGCCAGGATCCTTGCCGAACGCCTCGGGGCCCGGCAGCCCTTCGGTCGCGATCAACGCCATCGGCACGCGCGGGCCTGCGCTGGGGTGATCGGCCGGCTCTAGCCCTCTGTCGAGCGCTTCGAGATGGTCCTTGATCACCCGCAACGGCAGATAGTGGTCGCGTTGCGCAGTGAGCACGTAGCGCAGTCGCTGGACATCCGCATGGGAGAACTTGCGGTACCCCGCCGAGGTTCGGTCGGGCTCGACGAGACCCTCGGCCTCGAGGAACCTGATCTTGGAAATCGTGACGTCGGGGAAGTCGGCCCGCAGATGGGTCAGCACCTCGCCGATGCTCAACGCGGCGCGCGATGCCGACCGTGCGTTCATGGCCGCCACCGTCATTGCGCCTGGTCGCTGCCGCCGACAGCGGTGGCAGATCGGTGGCCGGCGAGGAACACCAACCGGAACTTGCCGATCTGAACTTCGTCGCCGGGCTGGAGAGCGGCCTCGTCGATGCGTTCGCGATTCACGTAGG
>PLCK01000233.1 GCA_003134755.1 Actinomycetota bacterium
GCTGTAGAGATCGGTGAGGTCGACGAACGTGGCGCCCTGCAACGGCGACGTCGCGGTGAGGTTCAGATGGTCGGCGATGAGTACCGGCTGTCCTGGTGAGTAGCCGTCGCGCAGCCCGCCACACCCGTTGGTCAGGACGATCACCTGGCAACCCGCGGCCGCTGCGGTGCGGACGCCATGCACCACCGCGCCGACGCCGCGCCCTTCGTAGAGGTGGGTTCGGCCGAGAAACACCAACACGCGCCGTCCGCCGGCCTCGATCGATCGGACCNNGGTGGCCTCGATCGATCGGACCCGCCCGGCGTGACCGGCGACCGCTGGTGGCGCGAATCCCGGAAGGTCGGTGACGGCGAGGTCGTGGGTCGGCGTGCCGATCGCGTCAGCAGCCGGCACCCAGCCGGAGCCGAGCACGATCGCGACGTCGTGCGAGGCGACGCCGATGAGTTCCGCGAGCCGGGTCGCTGCTTGAGTCGCTGTTGCCTGATCAGGCGGCTGGGATTCCACGGGCGTCGAGGCTACGCCAGGCCGCCGGGTAGGTCGTCGTCCGACATCGAGGTGTCGACGTTGGAGGCGCACGGCCGATGGCGTAGCTCGCCGACGTAGTCGGCCGGCGCGCCGGCTGTCTCGGCCGCGTCGGCGACCAGCCCGAGGTAGCGCGCTGACGGTAGCCCGCCTTCGTACCCGTTCAGGACGTAGAGCCACGCGGTCACGTCACCTTCGAGGGTGGCGACCCGGACCCGAATCTTGCGATAGAGGCCGAGCGCGTTGCCTTCCCACCTGTCGAGTTCGGGCTCGTCGAATGGCGGGACGTCGTACACCATGACGAACACCTGGCTGGTGGGGTCTTCGACGACAGTCGCGAGTGCGCCTTCGAAGCTGAGTTCCTCGCCCCCGAACGTGAGCCGCCAGCCCGTCAGCCAACCGGTGCCTTGGGCCGGTGAGTGCGGCGCACGCGTCAGCATCTGTGCCGGATCGAGGTTGCTGCCGTAGGCGGCATAGAGGGCCACCACCGAAGGCTAGACGGTCCGGCCTGGTCGGTAGGACAGAATGCGGCTGTGACGCGCATCGCCATCATCGGCGCAGGGCCGGGCGGCNNGACACCCAGGTCGACGCGATCGTCATCGGCGCAGGGCCGGGCGGCTACGAGGCTGCGTTGGTGGCGGCACAGTTGGGCGCCGAGGTCACGATCGTCGAGCGGCTGGGTGTCGGCGGCGCGTGCGTTCTCACCGACTGCGTTCCCTCGAAGACCCTGATCGCGACGTCCGAGGCGATGACCGCACTGGCGCTTTCACCACGTCTCGGCGTCCGATTCGATGGCGGTGCTGACCGCGACGTAGGCAACGTCAGCGTCGACCTGGCTCAGGTGAATGCGCGGGTGCGGGCGCTGGCGCAGGCGCAGTCCGGTGATATCGCAACCCGGTTAGCGGCCGAGAACGTCACCGTACTTTCGGGTTCGGCAACGCTGTCGTCCGCGACCATTGCCGGGCAACGCATCACGGTGGCATCCGACAACGGCCGCACCGACCTCGAGGCCGACGTCGTGCTGGTCGCGACAGGCGCCAGGCCGCGGATCCTGCCGACCGCGCTCCCCGACGGCGAACGCATAGTCACCTGGCATCAGCTGTACGACCTCGAGTCGTTGCCCGAGCGGTTGGTGGTCGTCGGGTCGGGGGTGACCGGCGCCGAGTTCGCAGCCGCGTATCAGGCACTCGGCTCGCACGTCACGCTGGTCTCGTCGCGTGACCGGGTGCTGCCTGGTGAGGACGCCGACGCGGCGGGCGTTGTCGAAGCAGTGTTTCGACGTCGCGGCATGGTCGTGGTCAACAGGGCGCGTGCCGCTGCGGTAACCCGTACCTCCGACGGCGTCCGCGTCGATCTCGCCGACGGCAACGTCATCGAAGGAACGCACTGCCTCATGGCGGTCGGCTCGGTGCCCAACACCGCAGGCCTCGGGTTGGAGGATGCCGGCGTGCGGCTGTCGGCGTCCGGCTTCGTCGAGGTAGACCGGGTATCGCGGACCTCGGCCGCTGGCGTCTACGCGGCCGGTGACTGCACCGGAGTCTTGATGCTCGCCTCGGTGGCTGCGATGCAGGGCCGCATCGCGATGTGGCACTCGCTCGGCGAGGCGGTACGGCCGCTGCGGCTGTCGATGGTCGCGGCCAACGTTTTCACCGACCCCGAGATCGCGACCGTCGGAATCTCGCAGCACGCGGTTGATACCGGCGGCGTCGACGTCAGGTCGGTGAAGTTACCGCTCGCCCGTAACGCGCGCGCCAAGATGGCCGGTATCACCGACGGGTTCGTGAAGTTGTTCGCGCGTCCCGGAACCGGCGTGGTACTCGGCGGCGTCGTGGTCGCGCCGAAGGCGAGCGAACTCATCCTGCCGGTCGCGATGGCGGTTCAGTTCGGGCTCACAGTCGACCAAGTCGCCCAGACGTTCTCGGTCTATCCGTCACTGTCCGGAAGCATCACCGAGGCCGGCCGGCAGCTGATGGAGAGCCACCTGGACTGACCGGGCGACTAGCCGATGCAGCCGATGATCGGTACGCAGATGCCGCCGCCACCTCCACCGCCGCCGCCTCCGCCACTGCTAGGCGGTGGGCT
>PLCK01000041.1:0-178 GCA_003134755.1 Actinomycetota bacterium
CTGGTGCTGGTGCTGGTGCTGCCGGCGCGGCGACCTGAGCCTGCGCCGCGGCCGGCGCGTGTTGTTCGAGCAACGCTCGAGCGATGTCGGAACCGCCGTCGTCGTGACTGCGACCCGCGGCTCGCTCGGCCTTGAAGTCGGCCTTCTTCTTGTGCGGCCCGAGCACCATGATCATGTT
>PLCK01000041.1:187-3338 GCA_003134755.1 Actinomycetota bacterium
ATGATCGTGATCTTGACCTTGTCGCCCTCCCGAAGGAAGCGCACGACGTGACCCTTCTTGGTCTCGTAGTCGTGCACGTCGATCTTGGGTCTCAGCTTCATCTCCTTGATGACCGTCTGCGCCTGGTTCTTCCGAGCCTCGCGGGCTTTCACCGCCGACTCGTACTTGAACTTTCCGTAGTCCATGAGCTTGGCCACCGGTGGCCGCGCCATGGGGGCTACCTCGACGAGATCGAGATCTGCCTCTTCGGCCAGACGTAGTGCGTCTTCAATACGGACGATGCCGACCTGCTCGCCGTTGGGACCGACGAGCCGAACCTCGGGAACGCGGATCCGGTCGTTGATGCGGGGCTCGACGCTGATGGGACCTCCAGTTGTTCAAACAGAAGTGGATTTCAGGTGATCGCACCTGGCGAGCCGCCTCACGTCTCTGCAGCCTGGTTCGGCCCGGACACGCAAAAAGCCCCGCACGGCCGTGCATGCGGGGCTCCCACGGCAAAGCCCGACGTCGTCCGACAGTTGTCAGACGCCGCCATACCGCGGCACCAGGCCACGGCGGCCGACCGAACCTTCCGGCTCCGAGAATCCGGGCCAGCGAGGTGGGAGGAAGCCTCCACTTGCGGGTGTGGCACGTGAGTGCCGCACCGGTCGCATGAGGAGACTACCAGGCTCGGCGACATGAGCCTCTCGGCGCATTTCACCCGGCAACGGCCGCGCTCCGGCTGAGATCATCGGCAGGTGCGGGAGACAACGGATCCGAGCTCGTTCGACGTCCAGTCGTTCGCGGCTCTCGCGACGCACATCGTCGGGCTGCCACCGTCATGCGGCCCGGTCCGGCTCGTCGCGGTCGACGGGCCGGGCGGCGCAGGCAAGTCAACATTCGCCGCGCGGCTGGCCGCGGCACTAGGCGACGCTCCGGCAATCCACACCGACGACTTCGCCGCGTGGGATGTGCCGATCGAGTGGTTTCCCAGGTTGCGCGAGCAGGTTGTCGAGCCCCTTACGGCCGGCCGGCCGGGCCGGTACCAGCGCTACGACTGGGTGCGGCGCGAGCTGGCGGAGTGGCACGACGTCCCGCCGGCACCGGTGATCATCCTGGAAGGCGTGAGCGCCGCGCGTCGGGAGATAGCCGAGCAGCTGGCATTCGCCGTCTGGATCGAGACGCCCGCGGACCTGCGACTCGTCCGCGGTATCGAGCGGGACGGCGAGGAGCTGCGGTCATTCTGGAATGACTGGATCCGAGCCGAAGAAGCTCATTTCGCGGTCGATCACACCCGCAAGCGAGCTGATCTCGTCGTGACGGGCGATCCCTCCGTCGCGCATGACCCCGAGACTGAGTTCGTCAGCCTCAGGCCGGGCGTGCATCGGACGACGCCGGACTAAGTGGATGAGACCTGAAAGACGTGTCCGTCGAAAACGGCGGTCTACCGCCGACTCGAACACACAAGTCGCGGCGTGCGCTGCCTCAGACGCTGGGGGACGGTACGGTCGCTACTCGACGATCTTGGAGATCGGGATCTCGAGGATGTCGCGCGCGCCGGCCGCCTTCAGCGTCGGAATCAAGGTGTTGACGCCGCGCTTGGGTACGACGGACTCGACTGCGTGCATGTCACCTGACGCGAGTGCGGTGACAGTCGGCGAACCCATTGACGGCAGCACGGCGAGCACGTCGGGCAGTTGAGCATCGAGAACGTTGAGCTTGATGAGCACGTTTCCGCGTGCCCGCACTGCGCCGCGCAGCAGCAGCATGATGTCGTCCATCGCCGCGCGCTTCTCGGGGTCGGCGTACGCGGCCGCGTTCGTGATGAGTTCGGTGCGCGACGTGAGAAGTGTGTCGATGATCTTGAGACCGTGCTTGCGCAGGCTGGTGCCGGTCTCGGTGAGATCGACGATGGCATCGACGATGTCTGGCACCTTCGCCTCGGTCGCGCCGTAACTCGGCACGATCGTTGCCTTAACGCCGATCTTCTCGAAGTACCGCTTCGTCAGCTGCGGGAACTCGGTCGATACGCGGACGCCGTCCGGCAGCTGATCACCGCGATCGGCGGCGTGCTCCTTGACCACGGCAAGCACGATGCGAACGGGGCTGCTGGTTGCCTTCGAGTACTCGAGTTCACCGAGACTCACGACATCGGAATCCGTTTCGGTGATCCAGTCGCGGCCGGTGATGCCGACGTCGAACAGACCCTGCTCGACGTAGGTCGGGATCTCCTGCGGCCGGAGAAAGCGCACGGTGTCGATGCGTGGGTCGTCGATCGACGCGTGGTAGTCGCGGTCGGATCCGCGGCTCACGCCGAGATCGGCCGCCTCGAACAACTCGAGCGTGGCACGTTCGAGCGAGCCCTTGGGCAGGACGACGGACAGCACGGCGAAGCCTTTCAGGACGAGGTGTTGAAGCCCGGGCCGACAGCGGGGCGGCGATGTCGCAGATCGCGCAGGACCAGCGCGGAATCCAGCGCGGCCACCGTCGCCTCCCACCCCTTGTCTTCGTCACTATCGGGCAAACCCGCCCGCTCAAGTGCCTGCTCAAGGCTGTCACAGGTGAGCACACCGTTGCCGATCGGGGTTGCGGCGTCCAGCGCTATTCGGGTCAGACCTGCGGTTACCGACTCGCAGACGTACTCGAAATGAGGAGTGCCGCCCCGGATCACTGCCCCGAGACACACCACCGCGTCGTGGTCGACGGCCAGCTGCTGGGCAATAACCGGCAGCTCGACCGCGCCGGCCACCCGGACGACGGTAGGGCTGAGCACTCCGCAGGCGATCGAGGCTGCGAGTGCGCGCTCGAGCATCGGGTCGACGACCTGGGCATTCCACCGAGTGGCCACCACGCCGAGTTTCAGGCCGGTCGCGTCGACGACGGCCGCATCAGGACGCCCGCTGCCGCTCATGAGAGACCATCACCCTGGTCGTCGATCGCAGGCACCGAGACCTCGTCGCCGACGATACGGTCGGGCAGCTGGAGATCGTGACCCATGCGGTCGCGTTTGGTGGTCAGGTATCGAAGATTGTCGGGGTTGGCGTGCGTCGGCAACGGCACCCGGCCGACGATGCGCAGACCCCAACCCTCGAGACCCGCCCGCTTGGCCGGATTGTTCGACAGCAGTCGCATCGACCGGACGCCGAGGTCGACGAGCACCTGCGCACCGGTG
>PLCK01000155.1 GCA_003134755.1 Actinomycetota bacterium
ACGCACGTTCGGTCGTGCCGATGAGCGGATGCTCACGTTCGGGCCGCGGGATGGGTCTGGGGTGACAGATCTGCCGATCAGGTCCTGCCGCCCTTCATCGGGATCGTCGCGACGCAGGCGTCGCGTCCGCGGTCGTCAGCACCGCAGCGCAGATCGGCAGCTCGATCGGTACTGCGGCACTGAACACGGTCGCGGTCAGTTCGACCGCGGCCCATTTCGCCAGCCACGCACCGGGCCGGCACCCGCACAGCGCGTGCTGGTGCGCGGCTATGCGACGGAACCACCTGGTCAACCGGCGTGCTCATCGTGATGTCGGTGGTGGTCTTCGTCCTCGTAAGCGCACTGCGACCACCGAGTAAACTTCGACAACAACCGGGTCAGGAGACGTAATGTCCGTCCAGCTCAATCACACCATCATCCACACGCGCGACAAGAACGAAGCCGCCGAGTTCTACTGCGACATCCTCGGACTCCCCGCGCCATCAGTGAGCGATCCCTTCCTCACCGTTGCCTGCGCGAACGACGTCACGCTGGCCTTCGCCGACTACCTTCCATCGGCCACGCCCCAGCACTACGCGTTCCTGGTCAGCGAGGCCGAGTTCGATGCGATCTTCGAGCGGCTCAACGCGCGCGGTCTCCGCTACTGGGCGGACCCGATGCATCTGCGCCCTAGTGAGATCAACAATGCCGACGGCGGGCGCGGCCTGTACTGGGAGGATCCGAACGGGCACAACTTGGAGATCATCACCCGACCGTACGGAAGCGGAACATGACGGCCGTCACGCAGCGCGGGGCGTGCCGCGACGACTTCCCCTCACTAAGCGAAGCGAAGGAGATATGTATGACGCCGATTTGGTTGCAGCTGCTCTCGTGACGGCACGACGCCCCTCACGTCGCGCGAAGCCGACGTGTTACGCGCTGCACCAGACGGCACGTCCACCGAACAGTTGGCCGCCCATCACCTTCCCCGGATCCACGGGCCCGAACGCATCGAAGACCGCATCCAGCAAACCGTCGACGATCCTGCGAGAGGCCATAGCCCGAGCCTGACCCTGCCAGCCAACATCCGCAAATGCCGCGAGTACCGGGTCTATCTCACTAACGGTGTTTCTGGCGGTCATCTTCAGTAGGTTTCAGCGGCTGGGAATCGGTCGCCGAAGGTGATCGCGAATGCGTTGAGTGCGGGCTTCCAACGCATCGTCCATCGTGCCCGGCCTGTCCCTGTCGGGTCTAGAGATCGGGTCACCAGATACAGGCATTTCAGTGCGGCTTGTTCGGTCGGGAAATGCCCGCGGGCTTGGATCGCACGCCGGTAGCGGGCGTTGAGCGACTCGATCGCGTTGGTCGAACACAACACCCGGCGGATCTCCACGTCGTAGTCCAGGAACGGGATGAACTGCTCCCACGCGTTAGCCCACAGCCGGATGATCGCCGCGTAGCGGGTGCCCCACTTCTCGGTCAGTTCGTCGAACGCGGCCCGGGCCGCGGTGGCGTTGATCGCGGTGTAGATCGGTCTCAGGTCGCGTTTGAGCGCGTCCCAATCCCTCTTAGACGCCAACCGGAACGTGTTGCGGATCAGATGGATCAAACAGGTCTGCACGATCGTCGCCGGCCACACATTGCTGACCACCTCCGGCAGACCTTTCAGCCCGTCGCAGACCAAGAAGAACACGTCCCGCACGCCGCGGTTCTTCAAGTCGGTGAGCACGCTCATCCAAAACTTGGCTCCCTCACCGCCGGTGCCGGCCCACAACCCCAACACGTCTTTCTCACCGGCCACGCTGACCCCGATCGCCGCATAGATCGGCCGGTTACCGACTTGCCCGTCGCGGATCTTCACCACGATCGCGTCGATGAAGACCGCCACGTAGATGTCATCGAGTGGGCGGGTGGCCCATTCGTTCATCTCCTCGATCACCTTGTCGGTGATCCGGGAGATCGTCTCCCGGCTCACGCTCGCGCCGTAGATCTCGGCGAAATGCGCCGAGATCTCTCCCGTGGTCAGCCCCTTGGCATACAACGACAACACGATCTCCTCGACCCCGTTCAGCCGCCGCTGCCGCTTCTTCACGATCTGCGGTTCGAACGTGCCGGCCCGATCCCGCGGCACCTCAATCTCGACCTGGCCGGTGCTCTCGGTCAGCACCGTCTTGGTCCTGGTGCCGTTACGGACGTTGTCCCCGACAGGATCGCCATGTTTGACATGACCCAGGTGCTCGGTCATCTCCTCCGCCAGCGCGGTCTCGATCACACTCTTCTGGAACTGTTTGAGCAGCCCGTCCGGGCCGGTCAACGACAAGCCCTGCGCTCGAGCCTGACGCACCAGCTCACGGGCCGCCACCGCCTCAGCAGACGGCTCCGGCTTCTTCTTCGCTGCTGTCATGTCTTGCAGTGTCTCCGTCATCACGGCACCTTCCCGCCGAACCCGCAGGCTCAGCGTGTCGGGCCAGAAACACCGTTAGATCCACAGTCCCGCGGCCGCCGATCGAGAAGCGCATGATCGGGAACGTCGACGGCTTGGCGGGCGGGGGTGGCATCGCCTGCTCGGTTATGTCGTCTTCACGTGCGTACGCGCGTCGCGGTACCGGTCGGGGTCGGTGTCGTAGGTTGCCGCGCAACGACCGCAGCAGAAGAAGTATCCAGCTGAACCTGGGGTGGTCGAGCGGTGTTCGGCGGCTGTGGCTGGCTCGACTTCCATCCCGCACACCGGGTCGATCGTCGAAGTTCGGGTTGCGTGTGGAGCGTGGTGTCCTCCGTCTGTCGTGGCCCGGTGGCGCAGTCGGGCCGTGACCGACGCTTTGGACGGGATGCCGGGCACACCGGCGTCTGCAATGCGCGGCTGGACGTCGATGGGGTGCGCAGCAGGTAGCGCGGTTGGGCGGTATCGGCGCAGCCGGTTGGCGTTGCTGACGACCGACAGCGACGACAGGGCCATCGCGGCGGCGGCGATCATCGGCGACAAGCGCAGGCCGAATGCGGGGTACAGGACTCCGGCGGCAATCGGGATGCCGATCCCGTTGTAGGTCAGCGCGAACACCAGGTTCTGCCGGATGTTGCGCATGGTGGCCCGGGACAGCTCGATTGCGGTCACCACCCCGGCGAGTGAGCCGGAGATCAACGTGATGTCGGCGGCTTCGATCGCGACATCGGTGCCGGTGCCGATCGCGAACCCGACGTTGGCCGCAGCCAAGGCGGGGGCGTCGTTGATGCCGTCGCCGACCATCCCGACCCGTTTGCCGTCGGCTTGGAGCCGGTGGACCTCGTCGGCTTTGTGTTCGGGCAGTACCTCCGCGAGCACCTGGTCGATGCCGACTTGGGCGGCGATCGCTTGGGCGGTGCGGGCGTTGTCGCCGGTGAGCATGATCACCTCGATGCCGAGGCGACGCAGCGCTGCGATTGCGGCGGCCGAATCAGGTTTGATGGTGTCGGCGACCGCGACGACACCGGCAGGTTTGCCGTCGACGGCGACCAGCATTGCGGTCTTGCCTTGTGCCGATAACGCGGCCGCGACCGGGTCTAACTCTGTCGTGTCGATCCCGACGTCGGCGAGCAGCCGGGCCGCGCCGACGAGCACGGCCCGCCCGCCGACAGTGGCCTGGACACCTTTGCCGGTGACCGAGTCGAACCCTACGGCCGCTGGCAGGGTCAACCCGCGGTCGCGGGCGCCGGCCAAGATCGCCCCGGCGAGTGGATGTTCGCTGTCGGCTTCCGCGGACGCGACCAAGGCAAGGAACTCGTCTTCGTTCCATCCGATGACCGTGTAGAGGTCAGTGAGGGCGGGTTTGCCGGCCGTGATGGTGCCCGTCTTGTCGACCACGATGGTGGTCAAGCGGTGGGCCGTTTCGAGCGCCTCGGCGGATCGAATCAAGATGCCTGCGCGGGCGCCTTTACCGGTGCCGACCATGATGGATAGCGGGGTGGCTAGCCCAAGCGCGCACGGGCACGCGATGATCAGAACGGCGATCGCGGCCACCAGGGCCCAGGTGAACGCGGGTGCGGGTCCGGCCACGAACCAGGCCGCGAACGTGACCACCGAAACCGCCATCACTGCTGGCACAAAGAACCCGGACATGGCATCGGCGAGCCGCTGGATAGGGGCTTTCGACGCTTGGGCTTGCTGGACCAGTCTGATGATTTGGGCCAGCATGGTGTCCGCGCCGACCTTTGCGGCGCGAACGCGCAGCGACCCGGTGCCGTTGATGGTCGCGCCGATGACGGTGTCGCCGACGGTCTTGGTGACTGGCATCGACTCCCCGGACACCATCGATTCATCCACTGACGATGAGCCGGTCAGTACCGTCGCATCGACAGGGATCTTCTCCCCAGGCCGGATCGCGATTTCGTCGCCGACCACCACGTCGTCGATGGCGATCTCCACCTCGACACCGCCGCGCAGCACCCGGGCGGTGCGCGCCTGCAGACCGAGCAGCTCCCGGATCGCCTGACCGGTGCCGGCCTTGGCTTTCACTTCGATCAGCCGGCCGAGCAGGATCAACGTGAGGATGACGCCGACGGTTTCGAAGTACACGTCACGTACCTGCGATGGCAGTAACCCCGGCAGGATCGTCACCAGCAGGCTGTAGCTGTACGCCGCGACCGTGCCCAACGTGATGAGCGTGTTCATGTCCGCAGAGCGGTGGCGAAGAGTCAACCAACCGATGCGGTGGATCGGCCAGCCGGTGTAGAACATCACCGGGGTGATCAGGCCCAACTGCAACCAACGATTGAGCAGCACCGCCGGAACCCAACTGCCGGCGCCCAGTGACGTCGCCATCACGGCGAACAGCACTGGCGCAGTCAACAGGGCGCCGACGATCACGCGGCGCGTGAGGTCGCCGATTTCGGCGCGGCGCTCAGTGGCTTGCGTCTCCTCCGCATCGGCGGACAGCGCACCATCGGAGACCGCTGGAGATGGTTCAGCTGCTGTTACGGTGTCGTTGCTGGTTCCCTCTATCGCACCGGGGTTGAGAGCGGCCGGAGCCGCAGGTTCGACGATCAACGTGCCGTGGATCATGTTCATGCCGCACGCGAACCCGAACGAGCCCTGCCGCGGTGACGCAATCCGCACCGTAGTTCGCTCACCGGTGGGCAGCGCCGCGCTGAGCTGGAGGTCGGGGAAGACCACCCTGGAAGTGCAGTCCCCAGACTCCTGACGGTCGAAGATCAGCTCAACCGGAACGCCTTCACGGACCCGGATCAGATCGGGGCTGTAGCCGCCGCGCACCGTCACGACCACGCGCTGCACGCCGTCTTGCACTGCCGCTGTCGCGGACCGGCGCGGGCCAAAGAAGAACCAGGCCAGGCAGGCCAGCACACCCGCAGCGGCGGCAACGACCACAACATCAGCGATACCCATGACGGACTCCGTTTCCGCGCGCTCTCCGACAACCTCGCGTGGCTTCAGATTGCCAACCCGATACGGGTATGGGGTATGGCCTTTAGTCCCGTGAGCTGGGGCCGACGGCCCTTACCCTCGGCGTGCGGACACGCGAACAGTAAGGCCCGATAGATCTACCGGACTGGCCGGCGGGGGCAGTGAAGGAGGAGATCACCGTGATGCACTGGTACGGAAACGACATCAACGCGTGGGGCTGGCTCGGGATGACGCTGGGCATGGTCGCGTTCTGGGGACTGCTGGGCACCGCAATCTTCATGCTGGTACGACCTACTGGCCGTGGCAGCCAACCATCCGGCCCGCCTCCAACCCCCGAACAGATCCTCGCCGGCCGGTTCGCCCGCGGCGAGATCGACGACACCGAATTTCACGCCAAGCTGTCCGCACTTCACGCGGAGGTGCGGTCATGACCAGTCACACGCCTAAGGCTCACCTCGCCACCTGGCGCACCGTCAACATCAGCGTCGCCGAACGCGCCGGCCGCGTAGCTGTCGGCGTCGCCGCGATCATCGCCGGCGGTGTGCTCCTTGCCGCCGCCGCGTCCGCGCTGGCCGTAGTGTTGGAACTGCTGCTGGTCGTTGCCGGCCTGGACATGGTCGTCACGGGTGCAACCGGGCACTGCCCGCTGTACCAAAACTCGGCCACATCCCGCGATCCGTGAGCCGGACCCGATGACCCAACAATACGACCACACCGCTCACTCGCAGCACGCTGATATGACCGCCACCGACGGCAAGACCGCACCGCCCGTCGGCGGCCACAGTGCGCACGGTGGGCACAGCTGGATGATGATCGCCTGCTGCATCCCGATGCTGGTGATCGCTATCGCGTTGGTCGCCACCGGCGTCGTCAGCGTCGGCTTCCTCTTCATCGCCCTCGCCTGCACCGCGATGATGGCGCTGATGATGCGCGGCATGGGCGGGAACGGCCACGGGCACGACAGTCCCACGCCCGAGCGAGTCGACCGCTGGCCCGACCGCTGAATGGGTTCCGGTTGGCCGGGACCGTCGTTGCGACGGCCCGGACCGGACCGGTCCCGCTGCGGGGCGCACGAAGCGGTGGTTACGCCAGGGTCAGGCGCATCGCTTTGGTGTCGTTGGTCCTGGCACTCGGGACGTCCGGCGCCCGGCGGCGAGCGGTGGGTGACGGCACCATCAGATGAAACCTGTTGGAATCGACGCCGTCGGCCTAAGCCGACGGATGGCAGAAGGGCTGGGGTACTCATGAGGCATCCGACACGTCGCAAGGAACACGTCCGTGAGGTCACCGATCCCGTATGCGGGATGCGCGTCGACCCGCGATTCGCAATCAGCCGGCTGGGACCTGACGGTCACCCACACTTCTTCTGTGCTCCGGTGTGCGCGGACCAATACACCGAAGCCACGTCGCTCGCCGCGCAAGTGACAGACAGCAGCTGAGGAGCAGCGTTCTCATCGCCTGTCACAACGACCGAGGTCGGCTCACAACGGGCGAGGGTACGGCCCACCGCATCGCAAGCGACCTGTGCAGAGAGACCGTTTGATGCGTAGGCCTAAGCACCGCGTTGGTCGCCACGAAACTCGCCCCTCCCGCACGCGGCGCTCCAACCCGGATTGAGGTCGGAGTTGCGCGAGGCGCTCGCTCCTCGCACGGTTTTGTTGGTGTTGTGCGTGCTCGGTTTCAACTCGGGTTCATCCTTTCGTATGTCGGTGCGTCCTATCGACCGACGTTGACGCGGTTGATGATCGCGGTTGGCTAGCGCTGCGCAACAGACGGTGACCGCGCTCGACGCCACCCAGAAACGGACCGTCTCCGCGACCGACATCGAGTCGCCCGGAGTATGTGCAGCAGGGTCCGAGTCCAGAACCGCGACAAGATCACTTCATTTCTCCCCCAGCCCCAACGCTCGATGTGCAAGGCCGTCGTCGACGAGCGCGGTCATCGACGGTGGTGAGGGCTGCGCTGCATTCGGTCTTCAGATTGTTGATTGGATACCGGTATGGGGTATGGGCTTTGGTC
>PLCK01000149.1 GCA_003134755.1 Actinomycetota bacterium
GCAGCACCGTCTTGCCGAGGTCGGCCAGGCTCTTGACGACCTCCCATGCCTCGTGTCGCGCGGACGGATCGAAACCGGTGGTCGGCTCGTCGAGAAACAACATCTCGGGGTCGCCGGCCAACGCGATTGCCACATCGAGGCGGCGCTGCTGGCCACCCGAGAGCGTGACAACCCGCGCGTCACGCTTCTCGTTCAGACCAACCAAACCGATCACCTCGTCGACCGGGCGCGGGTGCGGGTAGTAGCCCGAGTACATCGCGATGGTCTCGGCAACGGTGAGATATCGATCGACACCGGTCGACTGCAAGACGATGCCGATTCGCTTCTTCAGCTCCCCGCGCTGGGTGCTCGGGTCGAGGCCGAGGACGCTGATCTCGCCCTGGTCACGGTGCCGGTAGCCCTCGAGAATCTCGACGGTGGTGGTCTTCCCCGCGCCGTTGGGTCCGAGCAGCGCGAATACCTCGCCCCGTGCGATCTCAAGGTCGATGCCTTGGACCGCAGCCACGTCGCCGTACGACTTCGTCAAACCGCGCACGCGGACGGCGGCCACATCATCGGTCGCCGGTGCCATGACCTCATCCTATGGACGCCGACGACGCCACTGCGGTCTAGCCGGTGAACGGGTGAGTCGGCGTCGTGCCGTCGGGCGCCAGTAGGTCGAATCCGTCCGGAGTATTGAGCAATCCGGGCGCCGTACCGGAGGTGTCATCGAGCCCGTATTGCCACACGATTGTCTTCGTTGCAGGGTCCATGATCGCGACGCGGTGTCGGTAGTCGTCGTTGACGCAGATCAGCCCGTTCGGCAGCACCTCGGCCAGGCTGGGATGGTCGAGCATGTTGCGTCCGGAGGGTACGTGGTAGTCCCACAGGATGTGGCCTTCGCGGTCGAACTCGACGATGCCGCCTGGGGTCGCGTAGTCGGCGACGATGTACTTGTCCGGACCGATCTGCTGGGGGTCGGACGGGTAGGCCAACGGCAGATGGACGGTCCACACGAGCTTGCTCGCAAAGGTGTATTCGCTGATCCAGGATCCGGTGGTCTCCGATATCAGGACGTTGCCGTTCTGTAACGGCGTGTCGCCGTTCGGGTAACCCAGCGAGGTCGGCGGGTGGTGCGTGCAGTTGCCGGTTGTGCCGATCTGACCGATCGGTTGGGCTTGGGCGCTGATGATCAGGATGCGGCAGTTGTTCGCGTCGGCCACGATGACGCGGCCGTCCTTGAGCCGGTACGCGTCGTCGGGCTCATGCAGAAACCCAGGTTTGATGCCGGCCTGGCCCGGCGTCCCGTATGACCACAGCGACTTCCCGTCGGGATAGGAGATCTCGACGATCGTGTTATTACCTTCTTGGTTGGAAATGATCGACTTCCCGTGATTGACGAAGAACGCATCGTCGGGGAAGTAGAACCCGCTCGCCGGCGCAGGTGCCTGTGCGTTCGGAAACGTCCAGTCGATCGTGCCGTTTGCATCGACGAGGAGGAGTCGGTTGTTTCCGCGGTCGGCGATAAGGAGCTTCCCGTCGAACGGGACCGCACCAGCCGCTGTTGTGTGACTGGCCTGGGCGGCGATGGTCTGGAAGCGGATGCGCTCGATTGTCGGGGTAGTCGAAATCGTCTGTTCGGCCGTCAATGCTTCGCCGCCGAACACGTATGCGCTGTCGCCGCTCACAGCGACGCCCATGTCAGAGGTTGCGATTGGCAGCGAGCCGGTGACGGTTGCGGTAACGGTGGCAGTATCGATCGTGTAGATGGTGTTCTGGTGATTCTGGCCGTCGGTACCACCGATCAACAGCAGCGAGCCGTTGAGATTGACAGCGGCCGCGTGCGCCAATGGATGCGGAAGGTGGCCGGCGACGGTCGCTTGGCCGGTAGCCAGATCAACCCTTTGAATATCGTTAATCGCAACGCCGTGGTGTTCACCACCAAGCACCCACAGCGAGTTGCCGACAACGACGGCAGCGGCGTAGCGGACGGTCTCTAACAGGTTTGCGACCGTTCGAAATGTGACGGCATCGTTGGTGGCCAGCACTTCGGGAAGTTCCGTCGTTCCCGTGTAGCCGCCCGCCACATACAGCGTGCCGTTGCCAACTGCGACAGCGTCGTCCGAACGCGGCTGCGGAAGGTGGCCTGTCACGACCGCGTGCGCGCTGTTGGGCGCCACTGTCTGCACGGCATCTACCGACGTTGCCGCGCCGCCACCGACCACTGCGGCACTCCCACTGAGCACGCCTCCGGCGGCATCGTGCACCGGGAGGGCCAAACTACCGAACGGTGTGACCGTGGCAGTGGTCGGATCAAATGCATTGATAGTCGCCGTCGTCTGGTTGGTCGCGTCGAGTCCGCCCAACAGCAGTACTCGCCCAGGGGTCGCTATCGCCACGAGCCGCGAAAGTGCGGTCGGCAGCTTGCCCGTCAACGTCGTCGCTGTCACTACGGCTGAGGGACTCGGCGTCGGCACCACCGAAGTCGCACCGCTCGCCGAGGGCGCCGGTGGCTGGGCCGTTGTTGTCCGGCTGACAGACGGCGTCGCACTGGCGCTGGTTGCGTGATGGCCTGATGGGCCCGTGCATCCGGCGGCCAGCACAGTCACGGTGACTGCGGCGAGTGACCGAGAGACTCTCATCTGCAGACTGCTCCAAGTCGCTCGACGTCACGCAGGGGGCCGGTGCTGTGAACTCCGACAGCTCAGCGGCATCGCAAACATTCGTTTACCTTCCGTGCTGTGGCGGTCAACCCTAACCCGCTCGGGATCGCGCGCTTCGACGACCGTGTCCGCATGGGGTTCGACCTGCGGGCAGGACGGCTATCTCGCGTGGCGCGCGATATCGGACGTCGTGGTGAACCGCGCGGCGCGACGGTGGATACGACGCGCTCGGTGATCGGGGTGCGTGCCCGGCGTAATGGGCGCGGTACGGAAGAACCAGCGCTTGGCGAACTCGATCAGGACGAGGTAGCAGACCACCATCAGCGCCAGCGCCAGAAAGAAGCCGATCGGTAGGACGCCGAAACCGAGCGCGTGAGCGAACGGTGTTGCTGGCAGCACGGCGCCGACGGCGACCACACCGAGTGCAGCAAGGAGCAAGGGAAGACTGGGGCGGCTGCGGAAGAACGGCGTCCGTCTGGTGCGGATAGCGAAGATGACCAGGGTCTGGGTTGCAAGTGATTCGACGAACCAGCCCGAGCGGAACTGCGCAGGTCCCGAATGAAAGACCCACAACATGACGCCGAAGGTTGCGAAGTCGAACAAAGAGCTGACGGGGCCGAAGAACAGCATGAACCGGCGAATGAAGTGAANNGTCGTACAGCAGGTTGTTGAGCAGGATCTGAGAGGGCAGCATCGGCAGGAACTTCAGAAACGCTGACGCACCGGCGGCACTGAACATGTTGCCGAAGTTGCTGGACGTGCCCATCAGTACGTACTTCAGGGTGTTGGCGAAGATCCGCCGTCCTTCCACCACGCCGTCCGCGAGTACGTCGAGGTCCTTGTCGAGCAAGATGATGTCGGCGCTATCCTTCGCGACGTCGGTGGCGCTTTCGACGGAGATACCGACATCGGCGGCGTGCAACGCCAACGCGTCGTTCACGCCGTCACCGAGGAACGCAACATCCGCGCCGGTCTTGCGTTGCGCGCGCACGATCCGAGCCTTGTGTTCGGGACTGACGCGGGCGAACACCGTCGTCGTGACGATCGCACCGCGCAGCTGTTCGTCGTCCATGGCATCCAGCTCGGGACCGGTCAGCGTGCCGGTTGTGTTGAGTCCGAGTTCTTTGCAGACGGTGTTCGCCACGATCGGATTGTCGCCGGTCACAACCTTGACGGTGATGCCGAGCTTGGCCAACCGGGCCAGCGCGGCGCGCGCGGACGACTTCGGGGCGTCGAGAAACACCAGGAATCCGGCCAGACTCAGGTCGTGCTCGGCCGCGCCAGTGAGGGTCATGTCATCGGCGGAACGGGTGGCGATCGCGACTACGCGATTCCCAGCTGCGAACTCCGCCGCGAGGACGTCGCGGGCGCTCTCGGGGACATCGGTGCAGCGCTCCAGCAGGGTCTCCGGCGCGCCTTTCGTGATGATCAGCCGCCTGCCCGTGGGGTCGTCGACCAACACCGACACCAGACGGCGCTCATGGTCGAATGGCAAGGTGGCGAGGCGGCGGAAGGTGGCCGCCTGTGCCGCGACCGGCTGCGCGGCAGGTGAATCCCACAAGGCGACGTCCAATGGATTGCCGCCCGCGGCATGCCCGTCGTCGATTACCGCTTCGTTGCAAACAAGGCCGAGCAGCAACGGATCCGTGCTGGTCGCGCCATCGGCGCCAACGGCTCGCATATAGCTGATCCGGCCCTCCGTCAGGGTGCCGGTCTTGTCGGTGAACAGCACCTCGATGTTGCCAAGATCTTCGATGCACACCAGTCGTTTCACCAGTACGCGGCGTTTGGCGAGTTGGCGCGACCCGGCGGCGAGGCTGGTGGAGACGACGGCCGGCAGCAGCTGTGGGGAGATCCCGACGGCAATTGCGAGGGAGAACAACAATGCGTCTATAACAGGCCGATGCAATGACACGTTCACGATGAAGATGGCGGTGGTGAGCGCAGCAGCGACCTGGAGGAGCAGCATCGAGAAGCGCCGCAACCCGACCTGGAACTCGGTTTCCGGGTGCCGCTCGCTCAGCCCCAGCGCGATACGGCCGAATTCGGCGTGCGGCCCGGTCGCGATCACCACGGCGCGACCTGACCCGGCCTGCACGACAGTGCCCATGAGCGCGCAACTCGTAAGCTCGGCCAACGGCGACGCGGCTGGTACTGGCTCAATCGACTTCTCGGACGGAACCGACTCGCCGGTCACGACCGATTCGTCGCACTCCAGCCCACTGATGGACATCAGCCGCACGTCCGCCGGCACGACCTCGCCGAGTCCGACGTCGAGGACGTCGCCAGGTACGAGGGCGGTGACATCGACAGCGATGGGATGTCCGTCGCGTAGGGCGATGCAGGTGTGCCGGATCTGGTCGTGCAGCGCTTGGGCCGCCTTCTCCGCGCGGTACTCGTTGACGANNCGATGATGACACCGTCGCTGCGCCCGCCGAGGAAGAATGACGCGGTTGCAGTAGCCGCCAGCAATAACAACAACGGCGACCGCAGCTGGCTCGCCAAAACCGGCCATGCGCGCGCGCGATGCGAACGCACTGCGTTCACACCCACCGCTGCCCGCCGGCGATCGGCCTCGTCCGCGGTGAGACCCGCCNNCGACGCCTCAAGCCACTCGACCACCGCAGGGACGTCCGACCGCGTGACGGATGTCACGGTCGGGCCCGTGATCGGTGGCGCATGAGCCTCTCCGTCACAGAGAAACCGAGCGGCGAGGCTGCAACGTCCGGGCAGGTCCACGCGCGCTGTGTCCGTTCAGCTTCGCACGAATTCCACTGGAACGAGGCGAGGCCCGCGGAACCCTAGGTCGCCTGAGTTCTCACAGCTGTCGCGCACCGGGTGTGCGAAAGATGTTGCGTGCAGGTGCTCCGCGACACACATTGCCGAAACGGCGCCTCCCTAGCTTGATGGCCAACATCGAGCGAGGAAGGCCGGCCATGAGTCTGGTAGTCGACAGCGCGGACGACGTAGTTGCAGAGCCGCGATCTGGGCGCTGGATCAACGATTGGCGCCCGGAAGACCCGCAGTTCTGGCAGGCGACCGGCCGGGCGGTCGCCCGGCGCAACCTCCTGTGGTCCGTCGTCACCGAGCACATCGGCTTCAGCATCTGGAGCCTGTGGTCGGTCACCGTGCTGTTCCTCGGGCCCAAGTACCACGTCGACGCCGCCGGAAAGTTCACCCTGACCGCGGTCCCGACCGTCGTCGGCTCGGTCTTGCGGTTGCCGTATACCTTCGCGGTCGCGAAGTTCGGCGGTCGTAACTGGACGATCGTGAGCGCGCTGCTGCTGCTCATTCCGACGAGCTATCTCGCTCTGGTGCTCCGCCCAGGTGTCTCGTACTCCACTTTGCTCATAGGTTCGGCGCTGGCGGGTGTCGGCGGCGGCAACTTCGCGTCGTCCATGGCCAACATCAACTCGTTCTACCCTGCCCGACTCAAGGGTTGGGCTCTTGGCGTGAACGCGGGCGGGGGCAACATCGGAGTCGCCGCCGTACAGCTGCTGGCGTTGTTGGTGCTTGCCACTGCGGGTGCGAGCCATCCGCGCATCATCATGGCCGTGTACATCCCCCTGATCGCGTTGGCAGCGGTCTGCGGCGCGATCTTCATGGACAACGTCTCGGCGGCCCGTAACCCCGAGCGCGCCATGCGCGATGCGACCCATGATCCGCACACCTGGGTGATCTCGCTCCTCTACATCGGCACCTTCGGCTCGTTCATCGGGTTCAGTTTCGCCTTCGGCCAGGTGCTGCAAGTGCAGTTCCATTCCCAGTTCGCCACGCCCGTGAAGGCCGCTCAGTTGACCTTCCTTGGCCCGCTGCTCGGCTCATTGGCGCGCCCGGTCGGCGGCTGGCTGGCCGACAGGTTCGGCGGCGCGAAGGTGACCTTCGCGACGTTCATCGCTATGGCTGCAGGCGCCGGCTTGGTGATGGTGGCGTCGACCCACCGGTCGCTCGGACTCTTCCTCACCGGATTCGTCGTCCTGTTCATCCTCAGCGGAGTGGGAAACGGCTCCACGTACAAGATGATCCCGGCGATCTTCCGCGCACGGCACTCGGAAGGCAAGGTTGGCGACGCGGCTCGGATCTCGGCTGCGGTCATCGGCNNTCGGCATTGCCGGTGCGATCGGCGCCTTCGGTGGTGTGCTGGTGAACCTGGCATTCCGGCAGTCGTTCCTGACCTACCACAACGCGAACAGTGCCTACGCCGCGTTCGTCGCCTTCTATGTTCTGTGCGTCGTTGTTACCTGGGCCGTGTACCTGCGGTCGGCATCGACACGACGGTTGGGCGCCCGGGTGTGACCACCGCGCAAGAGGTGCCCAACACCCGCGTTGACACGCACTGTCCGTACTGCGCCCTGCAATGCGCGATGACGCTCACTCTCGAACCCGATCGATCGGTTCGGGTTGATGCGCGTGACTTTCCGACCAATGGCGGTGGCCTATGTCATAAGGGCTGGACGTCGGCCCAGTTGCTGTCATCGTCGCAGCGCCTGACCCGTCCACTTCTGCGCGCACACAAGGGCGGCCCGCTTACCGAGGTCGACTGGGACACCGCCCTCGACTTCATCGCGGACGGCTTCCGATCACGGCGGGCATCCGATGGCGCTGATGCGGTCGCCGTCTTCGGCGGCGGTGGCCTGACCAACGAAAAGGCATATTCGCTCGGCAAGTTCGCCCGGGTTGTCTTGGGCACGAGCCGGATCGACTACAACGGGCGGTTCTGCATGTCGAGTGCGGCCGCCGCCGGGCTTCGCGCCTTCGGTCTCGACCGCGGGCTCCCGTTCCCGGTGACCGACATCGCGAAGGCCGAGGTCGTCGTGATGGTCGGCAGCAACGTGGCCGAGACCATGCCGCCGTTCATGCGACACATCGCGGCGCAGCGGGCCGCGGGCGGCCGTTTGATCGTGATCGACCCCCGGCGCACCCCCACGGCGCGGGACGCGACTCTTCACCTGCAGGTCACGCCGGGTACTGATCTCGCGCTGGCCTTGGGGATGTCGCACGTCGTCGTGGCTGAGGGTCTCGTCGACGACGCCTACATTGCGGAGCGCACTGACGGGTACGAGGCCGTCCATCGTCGCGTTGGCGAATACTGGCCAGAGCGGGTCGAGCAGATCACCGGCGTACCGGCGTCCGATATTCGGCTCGCTGCCCGCATGCTTGCCGCGGCGACCTCGGCGATGATTCTCACCGCGCGCGGTGCCGAACAGCACAGCAACGGCACGGACACTGTCTCGGCATTCATCAACCTTGCACTTGCACTCGGCCTTCCTGGGCGGCGCGACAGCGGCTATGGCTGCCTGACCGGTCAGGGCAACGGCCAGGGCGGACGCGAACTCGGGCAGAAGGCTGACCAGCTTCCGGGCTATCGCAAGATCGACGACCCGCAAGCGCGCGCACACATCGCCGAGGTCTGGGGCATCGACGCCGACGCACTGCCGACAGCCGGCATATCGGCGTACGAACTGCTCGACAGCCTCGGCAGGGACGGCGGTCCGTCGGCCATGTTGGTGATGGGCAGCAATCCCGTGGTATCTGCTCCGCGTTCTTCCCACGTGCGCGAACGGCTCACCGCGCTGGATCTGCTTGTCGTGTGCGATCCGTTCATGTCGGAGACCGCCGAGCTCGCCGATGTCGTTCTGCCGGTCGCGCAGTGGGCCGAGGAGAGCGGCACGATGACGAACCTCGAGGGCCGCGTGCTACGGCGGCGGCGGCTAATGGCGCCGCCCGTCGACGTCCGAACTGATCTTGAGGTCTTGTCAGCGTTGGCCGAACGGCTTGGGCATCCGACCGGCTTTTCGGCCGCCCCAGACGAGGTCTTCGCCGAGCTACGCCGCGCAACCTCAGGCGCGCCTGCCGATTATGCGGGCATCACCGACGAACGTCTCGACGGCGAGGACGGCGTCTACTGGCCGTGCCCGACCGGCGCCGACTCCGGCACGCCACGGATGTTCCTCGAGTCGTTCGCTACTCCCGACGGCCGGGCCCAATTTGTTGACGTCGATCATGTCGCGGTAGCCGAGGAGATCGACCGTGAGTATCCGATCTACCTGACGACTGGCCGGGTCTTGGCGCATTACCAGAGCGGCACCCAGACCCGTCGGGTGCGCGATCTCGTCAAGGTTGCGCCTGAGGCGTTCGTCGAGCTGAACCCTATGCTCGCCTGCGATCTCGACATCGCCGAAGGCGATTACGTGCGGGTTGTCAGCCGACGCGGCACCGCGACGGCCAAGGCACGCCTGACCGAGAACATCCGGCTTGACACGGTCTTCATGCCGTTCCATTGGTCGGGGGCGGCGAACGCCAATCTCCTCACCAATCCGGCGCTCGATCCGATTTCGAAGATGCCTGAGTTCAAGGTGTGTGCGGTACGCGTCGAGCGGTCGCAACCGTGACCCGGCCCAGCGTGGTCATCATCGGCAACGGCATGGCCGGCACAAAGGTTGCCGAGCAGATCAGAGCGCGCGATCCGCATCGGATGCTGTCGGTGACGATTCTCGGCGACGAAGTGCACGAGGCCTACAACCGGGTGCTGTTGTCGGATGTGCTCGCGGGCCGGCACGGCCTCGACGACATCAGGCTTGGGTCTCCAGGCTGGCTGGAACACTCCGAGGTCGAGGTCTACCTGGGCGATCCGGTTGTCGCGATCGACCGCACCGATAGGCAGGTGCGTACGGCGGCCGGCCGCACGGTGGGTTACGACATTCTGGTCTTCGCGACAGGAAGTCAGCCGAATGCGCCCGCAGTCGTTGGGCTTCATCGGCCCGATGGCGGACTCATACCAGGGGCCTTCTTCCTGCGAACTGTCGACGACTGTCGCGAGATCCTGGCTGCGGTGCGATCAGCGCATCGGGTGGCCGTGCTCGGAGGCGGTCTGCTCGGGGTGGAGGCGGCGCGCGCACTTGCCGCCAAGGACGCCGACGTGGTGGTGCTGCATGCATCGAGCTACCTGCTCGACCGCCAACTCGACGGCGCAGCCGGCGACGTACTCGGCAGGGCACTGTATGACCTCGGCATCGGCGTCCGTCTCGACGCAACGGCGACCCGCGTCATTGTCGACGACGACGGACGGCTCGGGGGAGTCGAACTGCACGATGGTTCGTACGTTCTCGCCGATCTCCTCGTCGTCGCGGCTGGAACGGCGCCCCGCGTCGAGCTGGCCCGTGCGTGCGGCCTCTCGGTCGGCAGGGGCATCGTCACCGACGACACCATGAGGTCGATCGACGATGCGACGGTCTTTGCGATTGGTGACTGCGCAGAACGCGACGGCCAAGTGAGCGGTGTCGTGTCGGCGGCGTGGGAACACGCCCGTGTCGCCGCCGACCACATCACCGGCGCCGACACCGCAGTCACGCAAAGCCGGTCGAGATCGATCACCAGGCTCAAAGCCGACGGGCTCACGGTGGCCTCGATGGGCGCCACGCACGCAACGGAAGCCGCCGATGAGGTGGTGATGGTCGCCGACAGCGCAAAGGGCTCCTACCGAAAGCTTGTCATCCGGCACGGCAGGTTGCGTGGAGCGGTCGTCGTCGNNATCGAGCATTGGCACGATCTGCCAGCTGTTCGAGCGCGACGCCCTGCTGCCGTCCGACCGGCTCGCGCTCCTTGCGCCGCCTGCGCACGGAACCGCTGCTGCTGTAGCTGCGCCATCTCCAGCCCTCATGCCGCTCGGCACCACCGTTTGCCAGTGCAATGGCGTCACCAAGGGCGTGATCCAGGCCGCGGTTCTCGACGGATCGCGCACCGTGGCCGCCGTCGCTCATACGACTCGGGCGACGACCGGTTGCGGTAGCTGCCGTGACGTCGTGTGCGGGCTCGTCGACTGGCTGCTCGCGGCTGACACCGAGCTTGCTGATTCGCCGGCCGGGCCCGGAACGCCGGATCGCCGGATGTCACCCGTTGGGGTGGAGGCCTGATGACCCAGCGACACGTGGTCGTCGTCGGCCACGGCATGGTCGGTCAGCGTTTCGTCGAGGCGTTGCACGCGGTGGACGTCGGGAACGCCTGGCGCGTCACCGTCCTCGGTGAAGAACGCCATCCCGCTTACGACCGCGTCGCGTTGTCGACCTACGTCGAAGGCCGGACGGCGGAGGAGCTTTCCGTGGTGCCCGACGGCTTCTTCGACGGCGAGCGACTTGCTTTGAACGTCGATGACGCGGTCCTCTCGATCGACCGCGAAACACAGTCAGTCCGGACGGCGCGAGGTGCGGTCTACGGCTACGACGCGCTCGTCCTGGCTACCGGTTCGCGGGCCTTCGTCCCGCCCATTCCCGGCCACGACCTGCCCGGCTGCGAGCCCTACCGGACACTCGATGACCTCGACGCGATTCGCAGGCACGCAAGCGGAGCGTCAGTCGGCGTCGTCGTCGGCGGTGGACTCCTTGGCCTCGAGGCCGCGAACGCGTTGCGATCGCTGGGACTGCAGGTCAATGTCGTCGAGGCTGCACCTCGGCTCATGCCCGTACAGGTCGACGAAGGCGGCGCCGCGGTCCTGAAGCGACTGATAGGGCAGCTCGGCATAACCGTGCACGTCGCGACCATGACCGAGCGCATCGAAGCCGGCGCCGACGGCCGGGTTGCCCGGGTGTGCTTCGCCGACGGCACGGCACTCGAGGCGCAAGTGGTCGTGTTCGCGGCCGGCATCCGCGCTCGCGACGAACTTGCTCGAGATTGCGGTCTGGCGGTTGGTGACCGCGGGGGAGTGCTCGTCGACGACACCTGCGCGACGCCCGATCCTGCGGTGTTCGCGATCGGTGAGTGCGCCAGCGTCAACGGCACCGTCTATGGGCTCGTCGCACCCGGGTACGCGCAGGCGGAGGTGCTAGCCGATCGCCTGTGTCACGGTGCTGCCCGCTTCGGCGGTGCTGATATGTCGACCAAGCTGAAGTTGCTCGGCGTCGACGTCGCGAGTTTCGGCGACGCCCACGGCCAGTCACCTGGCGCGCTCGAACTCGTGTGGGCCGACCATGTTTCGGGCGTCTATAAGAAGCTTGTCGTTTCCGACGACGCCGCCACCCTGCTCGGCGGGGTTCTCGTCGGTGACGCGTCCGACTACGCGCTCTTGCGGCCGCTCCTCGGTCGAGCACTCGAGGCCCCGATCGAAGGCCTGATCCTGCCGGCGACTTCGGGTTCGCGCCCGACGATGCCCGACGACGCCCAGGTCTGCTCGTGCAATGCGGTGACAAAGGGCCAACTGACACACGCGATAGCAGACCTCGGCTGCACCGATATCCCCGCACTCAAGGCCTGTACCCGAGCGGGCACCTCATGCGGCTCATGCGTACCGATGCTCAAGACGCTGCTGGTCGAGGCCGGTGTCGACGCGAGTCGCGCACTGTGCGAGCACTTCGCGATGTCGCGCGCCGACCTGTTCGATGTTGTCAGAGTCGGCCAGCTGAAGACGTTCACCGAGGTCGTCGGACGCCACGGAACCGGTCGCGGCTGCGACATCTGCAAGCCTGCAGTCGCTTCTATTCTGGCCAGCCTGCACAACGAGCACATTCTCAGCAGTGAGCACGCCGCCGTCCAGGACACCAACGATCACGTGATGGCCAACCTGCAGAAGGACGGCACGTACTCGGTCGTTCCGAGAATCCCCGGTGGGGAGATCACGCCCGCGCGACTCATCGTGATCGGCGAGGTCGCCCGCGACTTCGGTCTCTACACGAAGATCACTGGCGGTCAACGCATCGACCTGCTCGGGGCACGTCTCGAGCAGCTGCCGTTGATCTGGCGGCGCCTCGTCGAAGCCGGGTTCGAATCCGGCCATGCGTATGGCAAGGCGTTGCGCACGGTGAAGTCGTGCGTGGGGTCGACATGGTGCCGCTACGGCGTCCAGGATTCGGTCAGTCTCGCCATCGACCTTGAGTTGCGCTATCGCGGTCTGCGCTCGCCACACAAGATCAAGGCCGGCGTCTCAGGTTGCGCCCGCGAATGCGCAGAAGCTCGGAGCAAAGACTTCGGCGTGATAGCCACCGAGAACGGCTGGAACCTCTACGTAGGCGGAAACGGTGGCTTCACTCCCCGCCATGCAGTGCTCTTCGCGGGCGATCTGGACACCGCGACGCTGGTGCGCTACATCGACAGATTCCTCATGTACTACATCCGCACAGCGGATCGCCTCCAACGCACCGCGGTCTGGATCGAGGCCATGGAGGGCGGCCTGGCCCGGCTGCGCGAGGTCATCGTCGACGACACCCTCGGCATCTGCGCAGAGCTCGACGCGGCCATGGCCAGGCACGTCGATTCCTACGTCGACGAGTGGACGGCGACCCTCGGCGACCCCGACAAGCTCGAGCGGTTCGTATCGTTCGTCAACGCTCCGGACGTCGTTGATCCGGACATCGTCTTCGTCACGGAACGCGAGCAGCCTCGACCGGCCACCGCGGCCGAACGCGCTGTTCTGGTCGCCGGGCCCACGCTGGAGGTGGTGTCGTCATGACCGCTCTTGCCGAAGGTGCGGTCCGGTCGACCGGACCCGCCTGGACGCGGGCCTGCCGCTACGACAGTCTCACCGCCGAGCGCGGCGTCGCCGTCCTGATCAACGACCGGCAGATCGCGTTGTACCGGCTGGACGACGGCACGGTTCGCGCCATCGGCAATCGCGACCCGTTCTCGGGCGCGAACGTGATGAGTCGAGGCCTTGTCGGCACCCGAGTGGGAACCGACGTCGTATTTTCACCGATGTTCAAGCAGGCGTTCTCGTTGGAGACGGGCGAGTGCCTGGACGACCCTACCGAGGCCGTACCGTGGTACCCCGTGCGAATCGTTGATGGGGACGTGCTGGTCGGAGCGCCTTGACGGCGGCGGCGATGGATGCGATGACGGATCTTGTGCCGCCGCTGGGCGGCTTCACCGTTGCGGTCACCGCGTCGCGGCGGGCCGAAGAACTCGGGTCGCTTCTTGAGCGTCGAGGGGCCCGCGTTCTCTACGCACCCGCGATTCGCATCATCCNNGACTCTGCATTGAGTCGCAGCCCGACATCGTGATTGCGACGACTGGCATCGGCTTCCGGGGCTGGGTTGAAGCCGCCGAAGGTTGGGGCCTAGCCGACCCGCTCGTACGCTCCTTGTCGCACGCCAGGCTGCTCGCGCGCGGACCCAAGGCCCGCGGCGCCTTACGGGCCGTCGGGCTGCAGGAAGAATGGTCGCCCGAGTCCGAGTCGTCGTCTGAGGTGCTCGCGCACCTACTCGAAGGGGACGTCGACGGGTTGCGCATCGTCGTCCAGATTCATGGCGAACCACTCGGCGACTTCAGCGAAGCTCTGCAGATGGCCGGAGCGGTCGTGACTGAAGTTCCGGTGTACCGATGGGCGGCACCGGACGACGCGGCGCCGCTCGAGCGTCTCGTCGAACTGATTGCAGCGTGCCAAATCGAGTGCGTCACCCTCACGAGTGCGCCCGCCGCCGCGAGCCTGCTGCAATGCGCCGACAAGACGGGCCAGCTGCCGGCGCTGGTCGCGGCGTTTCGAACGTACGTCATTGCTGCCTGCGTTGGTCCAATCACGGCGGGCCCATTGGAACGGCAGAACATTCCGTTCGTCATGCCCGCACGGGCAAGACTTGGCGCGCTGGCCCGAGAGGTCATCACCAGCCTGCCGCAGCGTTGCACGGTCCTCCCGGCCGCGGGTCAATGGATTCAGGTACGCGGCCACGCCGCGGTCGTCGACGGCAAACTGATGCCACTCGCGCCAGGGTCCATGGCAATCCTGCGGGCGCTTATCGACCGGCCCGGCATCGTTCTGCCGCGCGCGGCGCTGAGACAGCTACTCCCTGGCGGCGATGCGGCGGATGATCACGCGGTCGAGGTCGCCGTGGGTCGATTGCGAGTGGGCCTCGACAGTCCGCGCATCATCCAAACCGTTGTGAAACGCGGATACCGGCTCGCGTACGAGCCGGAACGCTTCATTTCCGACGGCGATGCGCAGGAGCATCGCTGAGGTTCAACGACCTGCCCGCAGGTCTCGTTGGTAGACCTGACCGATGAGGTCGACGCCGAAGCTATGGTGAGGTTCCTCCGACTCCAAGACGAAGCCGCGTCGCAAATAGATCGCGCGCGCGGCCACAAGCGGATGATTGGTCCACAGTCGCATCTGGGCGTAGCCGGCTTGCGCAGCGAAAGCGACGCAGGTGTCGACGAGCCGACCGCCGAGTCCGCGGCCCCGGCCAGCTGGTTCTACCAGCAGGATGCGCAGCTTTGCGGCGTCGTCATCTTCACTGACGCAGAACACGCAACCGACTCGGACGCCGTCAAGCTCGGCGATCCACGCAGCTTCCCGTGAGCTGTCGTGACCGTTCGCGTAGTCGGCGACGATCCGCGCAACCAATGCCTCGAAGCTGGTATCCCAGCCGAACTCGGCTGCATAGAGCACTCCGTGGGCCATCACGACCCAACCGAGATCGCCCGGGCGATCCAACGGGCGGATAACAGCTTGCGGCTGGTCATTCATGCTGGCCGCCCTACGATCAGTCTCGTTACTGACACGACTGTTTCAGTAGCTCATACTAAGGGGATGCCCCGCGAGAACTCAACCCCGACGATGCGTGAGACCGAGCTCCTTGAGCTGGCTTACACTTACGCCCTCGAGCACGGCCTCGCAGACATGTCGCTGCGCCCGCTTGCGAAGGCAATCGGGTCCAGCCCACGTGTGTTGCTATATCTGTTCGACAGCAAAGAGGGCCTCATTCGAGCTCTGCTCGCCAGGGCTCGCATCGATGAGCTCGAGCTATTGAGTCGGGCGCCAAACTTCACGGACCTAGGCCCTGACGGGCTCAACATCGTCGCCGAACGTCTCTGGTCATGGCTTGCGGCCGACGGCCACCGCGCGCTGCTGACGCTGTGGGTGGAGGGGTATGCCCGCTCCCTCGTCGACCCCGAAGGTCCTTGGGGCACTTTCGCACGGGACACCGTCAACGACTGGCTGAAGGTGCTGGCTGCGGCTCAACCGCGCGCGGAGCGGAACACCTCAGCGGGGAGGGCAAGGCGAACGCTCGTGCTCGCCGTCCTGCGCGGAGCCCTACTGGACTTACTCGCGACTGGTGACCTTGCCCGGACGACGACTGCAGTGCACGCCCAGCTGCGGCGAACACAGAGGTCTTGAGGCGAACCCACCCCGTCTTCGTACCGCGATGTCGTCGGGCGGCGTTGCCGGGTTGCGACCACCCAAGCCGGGTAGTCACCTTTGGGGCGGAGAGGGAGTTCGATGGAGAAGTTTTCGTTGACCGCGTTGGCGCGCGAACAGCTCGAACTGGCGAACAACGTTTCAAGCGGCCGTGCGTCCCATACCGTCTACGGCGGGCACGAGCATGTGTTGCGGCAAACGGTGATCGCACTCGCGGCCGGCCAGGTGCTCGATGAGCATGAGAACCCCGGCGAGGCGACTGTTCACGTCCTGTCGGGGCGAGTCCGACTGGCGGCCGGTGAGACATCGTGGAACGGCTCACCGGGAGATCTACTCGTCGTGCCCGATGCCAGGCACACCCTGGAGGCGGTCGAGGCATCGGTGTTGCTCTTGACGGTGGCAAAGGTCGGCTAGCACCGGGCCGGGTTCTTACCGGCTGAAACCGAGGAACTCCGCGCGGGTGCGGCCATCGTCTCGCACCAGGCCGAGTAGCGCGGACGTGATCGTGGTCGAGCCGTGCGCCGTGACTCCGCGCAAGGTCATGCAGGTGTGTTCGGCCTCGACGACCACGCCTACGCCCTTGGGCCGCAAGTGGGTATCGAGCCAGCGCGCGACCTGAGTCGTCAACCGTTCTTGAACCTGCGGGCGCCGCGCGAAAAGTTCGACGACCCGGGCCAACTTCGACAGTCCCAGAATGCGATCGCCGGGGAGATAGCCGACCGTTGCGGTGCCCGTGAACGGCAGCATGTGGTGTTCGCAGACCGAGGTGAACGGAATGGAACGGGCGAGTACCAGCTCGTCGTAGTGCTCGTCGTTGGGGAACGTGGTCAGGGTGAACTCGCGCGGCGTAAGCAACTCGGCGTATCCACGAACCATCCTTTGCGGCGTCCCCGCGAGCGTTTCATCGGTGAGGTCCAAACCGAACGCACGTAAGAGATCTGCGGCCGCTCGCTCCGCTGCGACCATGTCGATGGGTCGGTCCGGTACGACCCGCAAGTCAGCCCGGGACAGCTTTGTGATCGCGATCGCTGGCTCAGCCATGCGTAGCCTCATGATCGACGGACGGGGTTGCGTGCTGCTGGCCCGGGAGCACGTCTGTCTCGCTCTTGTGCCAGACCGGGTGGTCGCCGGCTGTCTCGACGTTGAACCCGTAGTCGTAGACGAGGGACCCGCCGTAGGTAGCGCCTATTGAAATGAGCACCGCGACGGCCACGGAGAACAGCGCGACGATCAATGGTGTGTGCGGGCGATCATGAAGTGCGAGCGCGCGCAGTGCTAGCTCGATCAGCGTCAAGGCCGTGGCGCTGAGCATGATGATGGCGTGTGCGTTCACGGTTCGGCGGGCTTGCGTCCCCGGCTCGCTCGATCGGTGCCAATCAGCCCATCCCGTCAACGCCGCCAGCAGTGAGACCGCCGCGCCGCCGAGCACGAGCCAGGTTCCAGCGACGTACAGCTCGCGCGCCGCGCCTGCGTAGGAGTTGCGCAAGGCGAGCGACAATATGTCGAAGGCGGCCGCGAACAGGTAGGCCGTGATCGGGACGTCGGTCAGCGGCGGATGAAATGGCTTGCCGGACAGGCCACGCAAACCGCGGAATTTGCGGCCGGACAAGGTCAAGGGTGGGCGAACGGTGAAGTGGCGCATCGTTCCTCCTTGACGGAACCCGTTGGCAGCGACATTCTAAAACTAATATGGAGTAGTCTTAGAGTACTTGGGCGGTGATGTCAATGGGCACGGAAGCAGGGCAGGGGTGGCAAGCCGTCACGCCGCTCACCGAGCCGACGAGGCGCCGGGTGTACGAGACCGTTCGCGCCGGCGTAGGCCCGTCCACGCGCGACGAGGTTGCGACTGCGCTAGCGATCGGTCGCAAGCTCGCCGCGTTCCATCTCGATGCACTCGCTGCTGCCGGCCTCCTTGACGTCGATTACGCCAGGCCGCCGGGCCGGTCCGGACCTGGCGCCGGGCGGCCCGCGAAGCGCTACCAGGCGAAGCACGACGACGTCACCGTGAGCGTCCCCGCTCGGCGGTACGACCTGGCCGCGAGGATCTTGGCGGCCGGGATCGAGCAATCAGTCGCCGGCGACGCACGTGCGAGTGTGCTGGCCGCTTCGGCGGCTTCGGGGCGCGCGGTGGCGGCGTCAGTTTCGGCTTCGGCTAGCACCGCGCCCGATGCGACGCCGACCGAGCGGGTGTGGCAGCTGCTCTGCGAACTCGGCTACGAACCCGCTGCGGACCACGGCGCGATCCGGCTGCAGAACTGCCCGTTTCATGCGGTCGTCGACGTCGCGCCCGATCTGGTGTGCGGCATGAACTTGGCGCTGCTGCGCGGGGCCATTGGCGAACTCGCGGCCTCGGGGTTCGATGTCGAGCTCGAACCAACGCCCGGCCAGTGCTGCGTCGCGATTCGTGAGCAGCCCGCCCGGTAGCCCGCGTTCGGACCTTGCGGGTCGATCACGTTTACGTGATCCACCCACCCGAAGAGGGGCGTGCTGGCCGTTCCTCGGGGGGGTGCAGCCTATTGAGGGCCCGGCCAAATCGCCCAAACGAGTCGGACGCCGCGAGGCCCGGGCACCGACCGAACTACGGCCGGACGTCCCTCTCAGCGAGAGCATCGAAGACGTCGTGCGGCGCCACGAAATCGCACGGCCCGTCGTGGTGAGCAGGGAGGCCGCAGGTGGCGCCGTTTTGCAGATTGCTTAGACCGCAGCCGCCCGCCTCGGCGACGTCGGTCACGACGTTTGCGTTGTGGATCTCCGCGCGCTCATTGCTCACTCTCATAGGCCCATCTCATTCGTTGGCGGAAGGTCTACTCATCCCTGTCTAGCCCTATTCGCCGCGCGGCGTCGGGTCTTGGCGAATGAACAACTCGCCACATTCGTCTGACACGTAGTGCGCTCCCCGTCCGCTTGACGCGCAGTTCCTTGACCTGACCCGCCTGTCCGTGGTCGGAATTCGATGTCTACGGGCCTACGGTGGACGACGAGGGCCGCGGCCACCGAGCTGAAGCTCGGCTGGAGCGGCCGAAGGTTGCGCGTGCGCACGGGAGATGAGCGAGCGTGGGTCGCGATGACGCAACCGGCGCCGGGGCGGAGTCGACGGATTCGGCGGCGCCAGAAATTGCGCTCAGCGGCACCCAGCCGCCACCCGCGGACTCGCAGGGGCACGGCTTTCGCGATGTGTTTGCCGCATCAGCGAACGTGGTGGGCGGAATCGAGCGGGGGCTACTAGCTGGCGCGGCGTTCGCCCGAGACGCAGAACGCGACCTCCTGCCTGCCTGGTTGCGCCCTGGCAGGGGTGAGCATCGTTGGCAGATGGGCCTCGCGGTGTTGACCGCGATCGGCTTGCAACTCAGCCTGCCGGCCAATCTTGCGATACGACCGCGGCTGGTACTGCCGATTCTCGAAGGCGTGCTGTTGATCGCGCTGATGTCTGCGAGTCCCGGCCGTATCACCCGGCGCTCTGCCGCGATCCACACGACGGCCTTGGCGCTACTCGGACTGGTGAGCCTGGACAACACCGTGTCCGCAGCTCTCTTGGTGCACCTCATCATTGCCGGCCACGCAGGGGATGCGGCTGCGCTACTCGGTCACGGTGCGGCGATCTGGGCGACGAACGTGATCGTATTCGCGCTGTGGTACTGGGAGTTTGACCGCGGCGGGCCGGTCGCGCGGGCATATGCCGACCGCCGGTACCCCGACTTGCTCTTTCCCCAGATGGCACAAGCCGATCTCGCGTCGCCTGACTGGACACCGAATTTCTTCGACTACCTCTACACCTCGTTCACCAACGCCACTGCCTTCAGCCCGACCGACACGCTGCCGTTGTCGCGGTGGTGCAAGGCCCTTTTCCTGGCTCAGTCCGCGGTGTCGCTGATAACGGTCGCGCTCGTGATCTCGCGCGCGGTCAACATCTTCAAGTGAAGATTGTGCTGGCCGGGGGTTCGGGTGCACTCGGACGTCGACCTGCCGCCGCGGCCGGACACCAGGTCGACCTGAACTAGTCGGATTCGCCTGCCAGCGAAACTACATGTGTAGTAATCTGCATTGGTGCATCCGCTTGAGAAGCTCGCGTGACGCTCTGGGCAGGTATCGCCGTTCTCGTGCGGCGCTTCTACCTGACCGTGCCGCTGGTTGCGCTGGCGATCGCGCTCGGCTGGCTGTACACGAACTCGGATCCGCCGGAGTACAACGCCTTGGCCACGATGCTCATCGTCGCACCGACTGCGCACATCGCCAGCGACGTTCCGCACCCGGTCAACCCCTACACATCGCTCGGTACAGCGACGATTGCGACCGCGATGCAAATCGACATGGGCTCAGCGCAATCGCTCGACGCGATCCGTCGAGCCGGCAACACGACGAGGTTCACGGTGATCCAGGAAAGCTCCAGGCCCATCGTCGACATCGTCGCGACGTCGCGCTCGCCTCGACAGGCGCTGTCGACCGCCGAGCAGCTCACCTCGATGATCCAGACCTCCCTCGCCGCCCGACAGCACGCGTACGCGCCGATCCGTGCTGATCAGGTCACCGTGCAGACGATGGCTCCGCCGGCAATCGAAGCCACCGTCCACAACGGGAAGCAGAAGGCACAGTGGGTAGCGATCGCCACTGCCGTCGTCGGGGCGCTTGTCGCCGTCATGGTCGTTGACGGGCGGCTGCGCCGCAGTTCCGATCGGTCAGGCGACGACGGAAGCAATACGGACGGCGCAGACGTCCCACCGAACGGGCAGGTGCTCGGCGCTGTCGCCGAATGAGACCGAACATGAGGGTGCGTGACCGACCCCGGGTCCCCGGGGAGCCACGGCAACAGGTGGGTCTTTGCAGCAAAAGTTCGGCAAGAGTTGGAGAATCGACGGGCCGGATGATCGGTAGGGTTATACCGCCCACGGAGGTACCCCGACGGGGGTTCCGTCGGCGGCCGTCGCGATGAATCCTGCGCGGATCGCGACATGCACCCGCGCCGGGCGATCGCTCGCATTCACGAGTTGGATTGGCTCGCCCGCGGGCACAACGACGGCGTCGCCGGCACCTACCACAGCGCCGTCCGGCGCGAGCCGGATGGCGCCATCGATGACGAGGAAGACCTCGTCTCGATCGAGGGTGTGCGCCTCGGGCGACACGAGCCCAGGATCGACGGTCAGTGCCCACGCGCAGGTTTCAACCGAGCCGCGACTGGGCGAGGCGAGCGCTGTGAAGCGAACTCCCGGCAAGTCGAAGGTCGGCGCATCAGCGGCCCGAATGACATGCATGGTAGAACTCCCTATATAGACAAGCTCACTTGATCAAGTGCCCTTGTCTATAATGAAGGAATGACAGTGTCTGCGCAACCTGCCTCAGATCTCGGCATCCTCGTTCTACTCGCGTACCAAGGCTTCGTGCGGCAGCTACACAAGGACATGGCGGCACACGGCTACGACGACATCGGCCACTCCGACGGCGTCGTGTTCCGCATGCTCGCCCGGCAGCCACATACCGTCAGCGAACTCGCTACCTGGCTGGAGATCAGCAAGCAAGGAACAACGCAAATCATTGACGACATGCAGGCTCGGGGTTACGTGGTCCGCACCCCGGACCCGAGCGATGCACGAGCTAAGCTCATTGCTCTTAGCCCGCGCGGGCAGGCCGCCCTCAGCGTGGCGCGCCGGTTTCATCGCAGCTACGAGGCACGCCTGGTT
The DNA here is from genome assembly GCA_003134755.1 of Actinomycetota bacterium. Lineage (GTDB taxonomy): Bacteria > Actinomycetota > Actinomycetes > Acidothermales > Acidothermaceae > PALSA-607. Next base: position 21,432 of record PLCK01000149.1, read on the forward strand.
CGCGCGCACGGTAGCGAGTCAATAGAAGCACTGCGCGTTGTCCTCGGCGATATGGGCGCTGCCGCGCCCGAAGCGCTAGACCGCGCACTACGTGGCGTGTACCTGTAACTGACTCCGCCATGCGCGCCCGACTGTGCCAGGCCCTGTTGAGTTAGAGCAATAGTCAAGACCTGCCCTTCGCGGGCCGCTACTGCTATCTACGCTTTTGGTTGGAAACAGCCACCGGCTGGCGCGTCATCGGAGGCAGCATGTGCGCCGCGTCGGAGTAACGCGAACCTGACTGCCTGAACCCGCAGGCATGTGAGTGCGTTTCGCGGCGGCCTGGTTGCGTCCCGATCAATGCCGCTAACCTCAGCTGCGCGCCATCGGAACTGGCGGGTTCGTCGACGGCAGAGATGATGAGCTAGGAGCACCGACGAGCGGAGGTGGCGTGACCGGCCTCATCGACCGCATTCTGGCCGTGAACGCGACGGTCGCCTACGCACTTGTCGCGCTGTTCGTGTTCGCCGAAGACGCGCTGTTCGTGGGGTTCGTGCTCCCCGGTGAGACCGCCGCAGTTCTCGGTGGCGTCGTCGCGAGCCGCGGGCACGCACACCTGTGGCTGATGATGGCGACCGTCGTCGGCGCGGCAATAGTCGGCGACACGACCGGCTATGAGGTCGGCCGGCATCTCGGCCAACGCATCCTCGCCCTGCGCTTCCTCGAGAAGCGCCGAGCGCGGCTAGACGATGCACAGGCATTCCTGCGACGCCGCGGCGGAACTGCGGTGTTCTTCGGGCGATTCGTGGCGTTCTTTCGCGCGGTCATGCCGGCGTTGGCGGGCATCTCACGCATGAGCTACCCGCGCTTCCTGGCCTTCAACGCGGCCGGTGGACTCGTCTGGGGCGTCGGGTACGTGCTGCTCGGCTTTCTCGCCGGCGACTCGTACAAGCGGATCGAAAAGGCCGTGGGCCGCGGGAGCGCACTGCTCCTCCTGCTTGTCATCGTCGTCGCCGTAGTGATCTGGCGCATTCGCAAACGTCGCGCGGAGGCGGCGCAAGTCCCGAGCGGGGACGACGAAGCCTGAGTCGGGTCCATCGGGCTGCGGGTCGATCACGTTCCGGGGGTTCCGCCGCCGGCCTGCCGAAAGAGCCCAAGACACCGAGCCGGGACGGCGAAGAGTGAGCGAGTCGCGTGCGCCGACGCCGTCCGACTAGTTGGACTGCGGGTCGAACTTCGCTACGTGGTAGAGGTTCTCCGGCCGCCCGGCCGAACCGTAGGCGAGGTCGAGTTCGATGAGACCGCGCTTGAGCAACTCGGCGAGGTGTCGCTGCGCGGTGGCCCGGCTGACGCCGAGCTGAGCGGCGACGTCCGACGCACCGAGTGCGGCCGGGGTCTTGCGAATCGTGTCGAGCACCTTCGCCATCGTCGGCGAGAGCCCGACGCGAGACGCCGCGAGCGTGGACGGCGCCCGCAGCAGGCTGTAGAGCTTGTCGACCCGATGCTGATCGGCCTGGCCTCCGAGATCGACGACCTCGCGCCAGCGTCGATACGCCTGAAGCTGGTCGCGGAGCTGCGCAAAGCCGAACGGTTTCACGAGGTAGTAGATCGCGCCCAGGTGCATCGCGGTTCTGACGGCCTCGATGTCGCGCGCCGCCGTGACGACGATGCAGTCGGGTGCACGCTTCTCAGCCGAGCCAAGTGAACTCAGGAGCACGAGTCCGTCCTCGTCGGGCAGGTACAAGTCGAGCAGCAGCAGGTCGGGCTCGAGCTGGGTGATCGCCTCGCGTGCTTCCGCGGCTGTGTGTGCCTCGCCCACGCAGGCGAACCCGGGCACCCGTTCGACGCTCGCTGCGTGCAGGTGCGCGACGCGGTAGTCGTCGTCGACGACGAGGGTGCGGATCACCGTGCACGGTCCATCGCGGTGATCACAGCAGCCGTCGTATCGGGTCGGGCCTGAGTCGGGAACCGGACGTCGAATCGCGCGCCAGGCCCGGGGGTGACCGTGATCGATCCTCCTGCCCGCGTGACGAGGCGGTGTACGAGTGCGAGGCCGAGGCCCCGCCGCAACCGGCCTCGCGCGGTCTTGGTCGTGAAGCCGTCCTGGAAGATCTCGTCGACCGCATCCGCTGCGATACCCGGGCCGGTGTCGGTGACGACTATCGATACCTCGCCGCCCTGATCGGAGAGCTCGAGCGTGACGCGCCGAGGTTCAGGGCAGCCGTCGAGAGCGTCGAACGCGTTGTCGACGAGGTTGCCGATGACCGTGAGCAGCGTGCGGGTGGCCGAGTACGGCTGGTCGAGCCGTGAATCGGGCGTGACGTCGAACTCGATGCCGCGTTCTGTGCTGATAGCGATCTTTGCAAGCAGCAATGCAGCAACAGCCGGCGGCGAGATTCGCGATCGCAGCTCTTCGGCCTGGGCCAGCGATCGGGTCGAAATGTCTGCCAAGTAACTGGTTGCCTCCGCTGTCTCGCCGAGTTCGAGCAAACCGGTGATGACATGCAGCCGGTTCGCGAACTCGTGCTCCTGTGCTCGCAGCGCCGCTGTGAGTCCGTTCACGGTGTCGAGCTCTCTGACAAGGGACTCGAGCTCGGTGCGATCCCGCAGTGTCACGACGGAACCGGCGTTACGACCGCCCAACGTGACCTCTCGCCAGTTGAGGATTAGCAGGTATTCGTCGGTAAGAACGAGATGGTCGCTGCCGTGCACCTTTCCCGNNCAAAGAGGTCGTGCAGTCTGCCAGCCGGGATGAGCTCGTCGAGGTGCTGGCCGGGCACGACCGATTGCACGGGCAGGAGGCGCCTGGCCTCGTCGTTCACCAGATTCACGCAGCCCTTGGCGTCGAAGCCGATGACGCCCTCACGGATGCCGTGCAGCATCGCTTCGCGCTCCTGCAGCAGAGAGGCGATTTCCGCGGGCTCCAGCCCGAACGTGACCCGTTTCAACCGGCGTGCGAGCAACCACGAGGCCAGTGCGCCGAGGGCGAGTGCAAGTGCGGAGTACAGCGCGATGGCTCCGGCCTCGTGCCTCAGTTGAGTCGAAACCTGACGGGCCGGAATCCCGACGGATACTTCTCCGATGATGACGCCGGCTGCATCGCGCAGCGGTGCCCGGCCATTGGCCGAACGACCAAGCGAGCCGTGGTCGATGCCGACGTGGCCCAAGCCGTCGAGTGCGACCACCGGCTCTTCGATCCGCTGGCCGATCAACGCCGCATTGGGGTGTGAGTAGCGCACACCGTCGCGGTCGATGACGACCACGTACGACGCGCCCGTACTTTGCTGGACGCGGGTAGCCAGCGGCTGGATCACATGGTCGGGATCACCGGCGGCGAGCGCGGCCTGGATCGTCGGCATCTGCGCGACCGTCGTTGCCACCCCAAGGGCTCGCTGCTCGTACTGGCTGTCGAGGCTGTGCGCACTGAACTGCACGTAGAGGATCGCTCCGAGCGAGACCGTGATCACCAGAATGCTCAGGACGGCGACCAGGATCTGCGATGCCAGTGTGCGCGAGCGCAACATGGGCTTCCTCCGATCCGGTCGACTGAGGTGAGTCGGGCCGCGAGCCTGGACGACGAGTCTGCGCATCACAGCACGTCGTGGGACCGCTGCCAAGGCGGACCGAACAGAATGCACAAAACGTTCGGTAATGCGGCCTTGTTACTCAATGAGCGTAAGCCTTCCGCCCAACCGGGAGCGCTCCTAGGTTCCTCCATACACCTCGACCTACACCTCGACCGGCAGCGACATCCCGTCGGCCGAGGCCGCCGACGGAGGAGGATCTTGTGGCGAGCGAATCAGCGGTCGGCCAGCTTCGTGCCGCCGTCCCTGCCATCGAGTTAGCCGGTGTCAGCAAGCGATTCTCGACTCCTGGGAGCGGGACCTTCACGGCACTGAAGAATCTGGACCTGCAGGTTGAACCGGGTGAGTTCTGCGCCATCGTCGGGCCGACCGGCTGCGGCAAGTCGACCACGCTGNNCCGACCGGCTGCGGCAAGTCGACAACCCTGACGTTGATCTCGGGCCTCGAACGCGCGTCCAGCGGGAGCGTCCGGGTCGGCGGCGAGCCCGTCACCGGAATCAGTGACGGCATCGCGTTCATGTTCCAAAACGATGCGGTCTTCCCATGGAAGAGCGTCCTCGACAACGTCTGTGCCGGCCCGCGCTTTCGCGGTCGGTCGCGCGGCGAGGCGAACGCCTTGGCGCGTGACTGGCTGCGCCGGGTCGGGCTGGCCGGGNNCGCCAGCGCGTGGCGATCGCGCGGGCCCTCGCCGTCAGTCCGGAAATCCTGCTGATGGACGAGCCTTTCGGCGCACTCGACGTCCAGACCCGCTCGATCATGGCCGACGAGCTGCTGTCGCTGTGGGAGCTCACCCGCCCGGCCGTCGTCTTCGTGACGCACGACCTGGAAGAAGCGATCGCGCTTGCCGACAAGGTCGTGGTGTTGACCGCCGGACCGGGAACGGTGAAAGCCACGTTCCCGATCGATCTCCCGCGGCCACGCGTCGTGCAGGAGATCCGGTTCGACCACAGGTTCGTCGAGCTCTACCAGCAGATCTGGGGCGCGCTGCGCGACGAGGTTCAGATCGCGTACGCGCGAACGACAGCAGTTGCGCAGGTGTCGTGATGAAGACGGAGCGAGGAATGGTCGCTATGAAGACTCGGCCTGAGCCGGCGACATTGCAAGCCGAGGACAACGTGACGATTGCGCAAGCCCGACAGCGTTCGTACCTGCGCCGCCGGATGACCGTGTATCTCGCCAGAACGGCGGTTGTCGTCGTCGTCTTCGGCGGCTGGGAGCTCGGCGTCAAGACCAAGGTCATCGACCCGTTCTTCTGGGGCGAGCCGAGCGGCGTGGTATCGCAACTGCGCACCTGGGTCGAGCACGGCACGGCGCAGGGTTCGCTGTGGCTGCAGATCTACGTAACGATGAAGGAAGCGGTTCTGGGCTTCATCATCGGTGTCATCGCAGGCGTGATCGCCGGGGTCGCGTTGGGGCGGGTCAGGTTCCTGGCGGAGGTCTTCGGACCGTTCATCAAGGTGCTCAACTCGATCCCGCGCATCGTGCTCGGTTCGCTGTTCATCGTGGCTTTCGGACTCGGCATCGAGTCGAAAGTGTTGCTCGCCGTCGTGCTGGTGTTCTTCGCGGTGTTCTTCAACGCGTTTCAAGGAACTCGGGAAGTCGACCGCAACCTGATCGCGAACGCTCGCATCCTCGGAGCGTCGCCGTGGAAGGTCACGACGCACGTCGTGCTGCCCTCCGCATTCACCTGGATCCTCGCGAGCCTGCACATCAGCTTCGGTTTTGCTCTGATCGGTGCGATCGTCGGCGAATTCCTCGGTGCTGACAGGGGACTCGGCCTGCTGATCAGGACGGCGCACAACGAGTTCAATCCCAACGGCGTACTCGCGGCGATGTTCATCATGGGCGCGGTTGCTCTTGCCGCGGAGTTTCTGATCACGGCACTCGAACGGCGCGTGCTGCGCTGGCGCCCGCCGCAGCTCAGTGGGCCCGATCTGTCCAGTGGCCCCGATCTGTAGGGCATCTTCTCCTTCACCCCGCAATCTCCTCCACCTCTGCAACTAAGGAGTTCTCAGTGTCTCGTCCGATGTGGGTGCGCGCCGGCGTTCTGGTCGGCGTCGCGGTTCTTGGAATCAGTGCGTGCAGTTCGTCGAAGAAGACTGCGGCTACGTCATCGAGCGCAACTTCGTCGGCTGCCGGTGGGTCGAGCCAATCGTCGTCCGGTGGTGCGAGCACTGCCGCGAGTGCAACCGCCGCGACGGGTGCGACGGCGAGTATCAAAGTGATGGTCGGCGGCTTGTCGAAGCAGATCTACTTGCCGTTCATGCTCGCGAAGCAGCTCGGTTTCTACGACCAGCAGGGCCTCAACGTCAGTCTCCTCGACGAGCCAGCCGGCGTCGACGCGGAGACCGACATGCTCGCCGGCAAAGTCGACGCAGTCGGTGGCTTCTACGACCACAACATTGCGTTGCAGGGCAAGGGAAAGGCAACCGAGTCGGTCGTGTCCATGCTGCTGACGCCGGGTGAGGTCGAGCTGTGTCGCACCGACCTCCAGGGCACGATCAAGTCTCCGGCCGACTGGAAGGGCAAGCACCTCGGCATCACCGACCTCGGCTCGTCGACCGACTTCCTGACCCAATACCTTGCAACCAAGAACGGCGTGGCGGTCAGCGACATCCACGAGCTTGGCGTGCAGGCCGGCACGACCCTGATTGCTGCGATGGAGCACAAGCAGATCGACTGTGCGATGACCACCGAGCCGACCGTGTCGGCGCTGCTCCAGAAGAAGGACGCCTACATCATTCTTGACATGCGCACGGCCGCTGGCGCGAAAGCTGCGCTAGGCGGCGAGTACCCGGCGACGTCGCTCTACCTCCAATCGTCGTTTGCCACCGCACACAAGGACACTGTGCAGAAGCTCGTGAACGCCTACGTCGAGACGCTGCAGTGGATCCAGTCGCACACGGCCGACCAGATCACCGACAAGATGCCGGCCGACTACTACGCGGGTACCGGCAGGGCCGCTTACGTGGCCGCGCTGAACAGTGAGAAGGGCATCTACAACCCGACCGGCATCATGCCCGCCGACGGTCCGCCGGTCTGCCTCAACGTGCTGGCAGCCAACCCGGCCGTGAAGGGCAAGACGATCGACCTCACGAAGACCTACACCGACGAGTTCGTGAAGCAGGCGCTGTCAACCCTGCCGAGCGCTTCGGCGGCGGCAAGCAGCTAGAGCTGCGGCCGCGGCTGCGGCTGCGGGTCGATCACGTTCCGGGGGTTCCGCCCCCCGAAGAGGGGCACACTGGCCTCTCTTCGGGGGGCGGCGCCTATTGAGGGCCCGGCGAAAGGGCCCAAAGCGCCGACCCAGGACGCCGACCTGCCGGCGTCCACGGAAGTAGTTGAGGCAGAGCGAGCTGCGGGTCGATCACGTTCCGGGGGTTCCGCCCTCCGAAGAGGGGCATGCTGGCCTCTCTTCGAGGGGTGGCGCCTATTGAGGGCCAGTCGAAACCGCCCAAAGCGCCCCGCCGGGACGCCGATGCGCCGGCGTCCACGAGGGATGCCGGCGCGGCCGCGGGGTAGGAGCGATCTCGGAGGCTGGACAAGCACGAGCGCGGAAGGAGACGACGATGCCTGCCGGTTCAAACGCCAAGAGGGAACGCCAGTACGAGCACATCAAGGAGGGGCTCGTCGAACGAGGGCGCCCCGAAAAGACCGCGCAGGAGATCGCGGCACGCACGGTCAACAAGGAGCGCGCCCGACACGGCGAAGCTCGGGAGTCGAGCAGGCTCTCGCGCGAAGACATGTCGTCATCGCGTCGCGGCGGCTTGCGATCGCACAGCGGATCCGGCGGCCGTACAAAGGCTCAGCTCTACAACGAGGCGAAGAACATGAATATCGAGGGCCGCTCGAAGATGACGAAGGCGCAATTGCAGAACGCCGTCGACAAGCACTAGCCCGACCGTCGTTGGTCGAAGCCCTCCTCCTGCTTCGCTAGGTCTATATGAAGAGGCGGACCGCCGATGTGTAAACGACCGCCAACACCGCGAGCGCTGCGATAACGCGCAGCGCGTTTCTCTGCACTCTCGGCAACTTTGACCACTGCAGTGCGAACTGCGAGGACTGGGAAAACCCAGCATTTTCCGGCGGCGGCGGTGGCAGTAGTGGGGGCGGCGGCCAGTCCGGCGGAAGCTCATCCATGTGGCAAAGTATGGCGCCCGACGGCGACGGCGAATAGTGCGGACGCCCGCTAGTGCTGAGCTTTCACCACGTACTTTGGATCAGCAACCGACGCCCGGCCTGCCGCGAAAATGCCGAACCGCGTGCACGCGGACGACGCCAGCAGACACGCACCCGAGATCGCGCCGGCGATCCGCGAGCGCCGTGCGAACAACGCGCCGGCGGCGCCGACCATTGACAGCCCGTTCGCAACGTCGAGGAGTTTGCCGGCATGGCCCTGCTCGAACGTCTCGGCTACCTCGCCCGCGTTGTCCTTCAAACGCTTGAACGCAACCTGTTCGACGATCGTCGCCGCGACAGCGACCCGCTGCGCTGGGCCGACCTCTTCGGCGGGTGATGCGAGCAATGCCAAGCCGGCCGCCGCGCACGCGGCCGAACCGGCGAAGACGAAGGGCAGCTCGCGATGTCCGGCGTGCCAGGCAGGTACGGCCGTATTCGCGACCAGCACGGCCGTGTACGACGCCACTGCAGGTCCGAGAAGGCCGGCGCCGATCGTCGCTGCGCTACCCACATTGCGCATGCGACCCGAGACGGCCGAGGTCGCCGCGACGCCCGCAGCAGGTGCGTACGCCGCCAGCAGCCATGACCCGACGCTCATAGGCGACGTTGGCTTGAACACCCTGAGCATGTTGGCGAAGCGAGCCGGACGTCCGAGGTCGTGCACCAACGCAGCCGTCGACAACGAGATCGCACCGAGCGCTCCGAGTTTGCTCGCGCGCGCGAACCCGGGGCGCGACGTGAGATGGGCACCGGCCGCCAGCGTCGACGACGCGCCGGCCAAGCCGCCGAGGAAGAGGTAGCCGGCGATGTCGCGGGCTTCCCAGGTCGGCTGCTTGAGGATGGGTCGGCCGTAGTACGACCGGAAGTCGGCCCGCTGCACCATCGACCGTTCGCCGCGCCTCATCGGCGTCCACCCCTCAT
>PLCK01000292.1 GCA_003134755.1 Actinomycetota bacterium
CAGCTTCGCCGACGGTGACGGCGACGGGATCGGCGACATCGAGGGCATCGCCTCCCGGCTCCCGTATCTATCGGATCTCGGCGTCGACGCGATCTGGCTGACGCCGTTCTACCCGTCCCCGATGGTCGACGGCGGCTATGACGTCGCCGACTACCGCCAGGTCGAGCCGGTATTCGGCGACCTGCACGACTTCGACAGTCTGCTGGCCCGCGCACACGCTTTCGGCATCCGCGTCATCGTCGACATCGTGCCGAACCACACCTCCGATCAACACGCGTGGTTCCAAGCTGCGCTCAAGGCGCCCGCAGGTTCGGCCGAGCGGGCGCGTTACATCTTCCGTGACGGCACCGGCCCCGACGAGGACCAGCCGCCGGCCGACTGGCTGGCGATCTTCGGCGGCGCCGCCTGGACGCGCGTCGACGACGGCCAGTGGTACTTGCACATGTTCACGCCCGAGCAGCCTGACCTCAACTGGGCCAATCCCGAAGTTGCAAGCGAATTCGAGTCGATCCTGCGTTTCTGGCTCGACCGCGGCGTCGACGGGTTTCGTATCGATGTCGCGCACGGCCTGGCCAAGAACCTCGCCGAACCGTTCCCGAGTCTCGGTGCGGCCGCGGTCGACAAGCAGATCAGGTACGAGTTCGCCGATCACCCGCTGTGGGATCGCGACGATGTACACGACATCTTCCGCTCATGGCGACGCGTCCTCGACGAGTACACGCCGCCCCGGATCGCAGTCGCCGAAGCTTGGGTCGCCCCGAGCAGGCGCACGCACTACGTCAGACCCGACGAGCTGCATCAGGCTTTCAACTTCGACTACCTCGAGACACCGTGGGAATGCTCGGCCTTCACGGACGTGATCGACAACTCGTTGCGTGAGGCCGGTGGCGTCGGTGCCAGTGCGACCTGGGTGCTGTCCAACCATGACGTTGTGCGGCATCCGAGCCGTTACGCGCTTCCTCTTGGTGCCGACCTGGTTGGCTGGCTGCTCACCGACGGGATCGAGCCGAAGCCCGACGTCGAGCAGGGCCTGAGACGGGCCCGCGCGGCGACGCTCATGATGCTCGCGCTTCCTGGCTCCGCATACCTATTCCAGGGCGAAGAGCTCGGCCTTGCCGAGGTCGCTGATCTGCCGGCCGATGCCCTGCAAGATCCAACCTGGCAGCGCTCCGGCCACCATGACAAGGGCCGCGACGGTTGCCGGGTGCCTATCCCGTGGGAGCCGACCGGGCCGTCGCTTGGTTTCGGACCTTCGGCTCCGTGGTTACCCCAGCCGCCCGAGTGGGACGCCGTCGCACGGGCCAGTCAGGAGGGCCGGCCCGCGTCCACCCTCGAGCTCTACCGGGCCGCGTTGCGCCTTCGGCGCGACCTGCCAGCCGATACCGAACTCGGCTGGATCGAGCGAGGTCCCGACGTCCTCGCCTTTCGCCGATCGAACGGTTTCGTGTGCGTGGTCAACTTCGGTGCGGCACCCGCCGAGCTCCCACCGGGCGGGGTCCTGTTGACGAGCGATGACCTGGACGCGAATGGGCAGCTGCCAACCGACGCGGCGGCGTGGGTTCTTACGAACTGATGAACGCGCACTGACTACCGGATCTCGGTCGTGCGAGACGCCCTTACCCTGACGGATATGACCGCCAGTACACCGGACGCCGACCCTTCGGCGTCCGGCCGGATTCTTGTCGTCGACGACGATCCGACCGTCAGTGACGTCGTCGCGCGCTACTTGCGCCGCGAAGGTTACGACGTCGCGCTCGCCGGTGACGGGCTGGTGGCACTCGACGAGGCAGCCGCGCACCCGCCGGATCTCGTCGTGCTCGACATCATGCTTCCGGGCCTCGACGGACTCGCGGTCTGTCGGCGATTGCGCGAGCGGGGTCCGGTGCCCGTGATCCTGCTGACGGCGCTCGGTGCCGAGACCGATCGCATCATGGGCCTCGAGATGGGCGCCGACGACTACGTCACCAAGCCGTTCAGCCCGCGCGAACTTGTGCTCAGGGTCGCGTCGGTGCTGCGCCGATCACGGGCGGTTCCAGCATTGGCGGCGTCGGCGAAGACAATCCTTACCGACGGTAATCTACGTGTCGACCTTGCTGCGCACGTCGTCGAGCTTGACCGCAATCCGTTGATGCTCACCGTGCGCGAATTCGATCTGCTCGCGTATCTCATGCGCCATCCGCGACAGACCTTCACCCGCGAGGAACTCATGCACGACGTGTGGGGCTGGTCGTTCGGCGACCAGTCGACGGTCACCGTGCATGTGCGACGGCTACGGCAAAAACTCGAGGCCGCATCGGACGGCGTTTGGTCACCGATCTCGACGGTCTGGGGCGTCGGCTACCGCTACGACCCGAGCGCGCAAGAGCAGGAGGCGCACTCGTGACCCTGGCCGTGTACTCATGACACTGCCGGCACATGACGTCGAGGTCCTGCTGGGTGTCTCGGCAGCAACTGCGGTCGTGGTCACGGCAGTCGGCCTCGGTCTCCTCAAAGTTGCTCGGCGTCGGCCGTTGCGCGATGCCGCGCTCGTGGTCGCACTCACACCTGTCGTAACAGTCGTAGTTGCGGCGGCAATCGCGACCGTCTCGATGTTCCTGTCGACCGAGCAGTTCGGCGTCCTGATCGCGATCGTCGCGTTCGCCGGTTTGAGCGGCATCGCGACGTCGATGGTGCTCGCTCGCACCTTGATGCGTGGTAGCGATGCTTTGCGCGAAGCGGCCAGTGCGTTGGTGCGCGGCGAGCCCTACATCGGCCCGAGTGGGACGCCGAGTGCGGAACTCGAAGCGTTGGCCAGCGAGCTCGAGGCTGCCTACGCCAAGCTTGACGAGGCGCGCAAGCACGAACGCGCGATCGAAGAGAGCCGGCGCGAACTCATCAGCTGGGTGAGCCATGACCTGCGCACTCCGCTCGCCGGCATCAGGGCGATGGCAGAGGCACTCGAAGACGATGTCGTCTCCACAGACGAGGACAGATCGCTCTACCACCGCCGCATTCGTGTCGAGGTCGACCGGCTTGCCCGGATGGTCGACGATTTGTTCGAGTTGAGCCGCATTCATGCTGGCGCGCTGCGACTCTCGCTGCAACGGATCGCCGTGACAGACGTGGTGCGCGAAGCCGTCGCGACGGCGGCGCCCGTCGCGAGCGCAAAGAGAATCACGGTCACTGCCGACGGCGTCGATGCCGCCGGGCCGTTCGTCGACGTCGATCCGCACGCACTGACGAGAGTCGTCGGAAACCTGCTGGGCAACGCAATTCGCCATACGCCGCACGACGGATCGGTCGAAATCGCCGCTGACCACGACGACGACTTTCTCTACCTCTCGGTGACCGACGAGTGCGGCGGNNGCGGCACCCACGCGCGCACGCCGTCGCCCGACGGCGGCGCCGGGCTCGGACTTGCGATCGCCCGCGGCATCGTCCAGGCGCACAAGGGACGCATTGGCGCCGAGAACGTCGGGCCCGGTTGCCGGTTCACCATCACGCTCCCGCTGGCTGGCGCCGTCCCTGCCTGACACCCGACCCGAATGGGCGATTCTCGGTCGGACGCCGAGCGGTTAGCGCGGTCACGTTAAGAAGGGGTGGCCCGTGGGGGGCCTGTCATCGTGGGCTGCGCAATGGGTCCAACGACAGCGGCCGATGTGGCGCGAGCACGACGCGAACCTTGCGTCGATCTGGCGTCGCGACGACGTGATCGGGCGACCGGTCGTCGTGCCCGACGTCATCGTGCTGCCCGACATCGTCTCGCTGACAGCCTCCGCGACAGCGTCGGTGCCGACCGCACTGGAGTCGACCGGCTCGATCCTGTTGGCCGATTCTGGCGACGCTGCCCGGGCGCGCTGACCGATCACACCGGCTGTCGGCGAGAGGTCTAGATTGCATGGTGAGGGCCACGCGGCGGTGTGAAGGAGCTCGGTGCCGGCAGACATGGATCAAGATCTCGTCGGCACAATTGGTCACCTGACGCTTCCGATCACTGCCGACGGCCCAGGCGAAGTNNAGGCGGCACCGAGGCGTACGCAGCCTTCTCCGACGAGCCGATTGCCAAGCATGCGCGCGTCGTCGTTGTCGAATGTCGCTCGGCGAGGTCGGTGACGGTCACCCCGTGCGGATGACATACAGCTCTGCCGTTCGACGCAGCTGCGCCGGACGCGCGTCCGTGCGCG
>PLCK01000027.1 GCA_003134755.1 Actinomycetota bacterium
GACCAGTCCGACGCTGCCCGACGGCACTCCGACCCCGGCGCTCACCGCCATGCGCACCGGGAAGGCGGTGTGGATCGAGAACCACGTCGAGGCGGCGCGCTACCCGGCGCTCGTCGAGACGGCGCCGGGAATTGCGGCGCGGTGCGCAGTTCCCCTGGTCGTCGCAGGTGACGTGATCGGTGTACTCGTTCTTGCGTTCTCGAGCCCGCAACTGTTCGGCACTGACGATCGCGCGTTCCTCGAGGCGGTCGCGGCCGAGGGCGCCCAAACCCTGACCCGCACCCGGTTGCGCAACGAGCAGATACAGCTGACCCATTGGCTGGCCCGACTCCAGGCGGTAACGGCCGAGCTCGCAACGCGCAATGACGTCGCGGGTGTGTGCGCCGCTGCCGTCCGGCACTCGGCGGCGGCCGTGGGCGCCGAGATCGCCGCCATCTGCGTTNNCTGCGGATCGTCGACGCGGTCGGCGGCAGCATGATGCAGCAGCAGGCTTGGCGCCGTTTCCCCGTCGACGGCGACTTTCCGGCGTCGGAGGCGTGGCGCACCGGCAAGGTCGTGCAGGTCGATTCCGTCAGCGAACGCAATCGCCGCTTTCCAGCGCTCTCTGGGCTCGAAGGTCGAGCCGATCACACGCTGCTCTGCGTCCCGTTGCGCATTCAGGACAGCGTTGTCGGCGTTCTCAATCTGTCGTTCGCACCGCAGCGCAGGCTGACTCCCGCCGAGTCGGACCTGATCGCTGCGGTGGCCGACGTATGTGCTCAAGCGCTCGGTCGGGCCCAGGCGCTCGAGGCTGCCACCCGCGTGCGCGACCGGTTCGCGTTCCTCGCAGAGGCGTCGGCTCGGCTCGCCAGTTCCCTCGACTACGAAGCGACGTTGCAAATGGTCGCGGATCTCGCGGTACCGCGGCTCGGCGAATGGTGTGGGATCGACGTGGTCGAACACGGCGCGATCGTGCCGATCGCCGTCGCGCATCTCGACCCGGGCAAGGTAGAGCTTGCGCATCAACTGCGGCGCGAATACCCGCGCGCGCCGGATGCATCGGATTCCATCGCCCAGGTGGTCGCCTCCGGTGAGTCACAGCTCGTCGCAGGCGTCACCGACGAGATGCTGGTGGCGGCCGCCAAGGATGACCGCCACCTCGAACTCATCCGCGCACTGGGGGTGCGGGCGGTCCTGACCGTGCCGTTGCGGGCCCGCGGGCGGGTTCTCGGCGCACTCACACTGATTCGCGCAGACGACGACAATCCGTTCTCGGCCGACGACGTCGCGCTCGCCGAAGACCTTGGCCGTCGGGCCGGAACCGCCGTCGACAATGCGCTGCTCTTTCGCGAAGTTCAGAGCTCATGGCATTCGGAGGCCGGCACCAGCCATGCCCGCCTCGACCTTGCCCTGGCGGCTGCCGACATCGGTTCGTTCGATTGGGATATTGCAACCGGCGACCTCGCGTGGGACGACCGGATGTGTTCGATCTTCGGCGTCACGACTGCAGCCTTCGACTCTCGCATCGAGACGCTGCTCGATGCCGTGCTGCCCGACGACCGTCCCATCGTCGACGCCGCGATCAAGCGCGCTGTCGAGCGGGTCGGCGACTTCAGTGTGGAGTACCGCATCCGGCGTCCGGACGGCGTTGTGCGCTGGATCGATACCCGCGGCCGCGCACTTCCTGATCCCGAGGGCGCCGCCGACCGCATGCTCGGCGTCGCCTTCGACTCGACCGACGTACGCGATGCGCGCGACCTCGTCCTGCGGACGTTGGAGCACATGGCCGACGGCTTCTTCTCGCTGGACGCCGAGTGGCGTTTCAGCTACGTGAACGCGGCGGCGGAACGCATTCTTGAACGTGATCGACGCGACCTGCTCGGCCGCAGCATCTGGACCGAATTCCCTGACGTCGTCGGCACTGTCTTCGGCCGCGAATATCGGCGTTCGGTCGAGAGCCGGCGTCCGGTCGCGTTCGAGCAGTTCTTCCCTGAGCTCCGCAAGCATTTCGAGGTGCGTGCGTACCCGACGTCCGAGGGCATGACTGTCTACTTCACCGACGTGAGCAAGGCCCGGCAGTTCGAGCGCGAGCGTGACCAGCTGCAGGCCGCATCGCGCGATGCCCGCAACGAAGCCGAGGTCGCACGCACCAGGCTCGCTTTCATAGCGGAGGTGTCTGCCGACATCACGACCACGCTCGATCTGCCCGAAGTCTGCCGGCGGCTGGCGGGTCACGCTGTCGAACGGCTCGCGAACTGGGTGGTCGTCTACGTCGTTGACAGCGGCCAGTGCAACCGGGTTGCCGCAGCGCATCGCGACCAGCGGTGGCAGCGCGATATGGACGAGCTCGTCGGCAGATATTCGATCGCCGTCGGCTCGGACACGATGGTCGCGGACGCAGTTCGTACGGGGCGGCCGGTGCTCGAACAGCGGGTATCGCCGGAGCAGGTTGCAGCGACCTACCCCGACGCGGCGGCGCGCACCATCGTCAACGACATCGGAGTGGCCGCGGCTCTCGTCGTCCCGATGATCGCAGGTACCGAAGTGGTCGGGGTCATGGCGTTCGTCCGGTCTGAACCCGGTGACGAATTCGGACCGGACGACGTCCAGCTCGCGACGACGCTGGCGAGCCGCGCCGCACTTGCGGTCCAAAACGCGCTGCTCTACGCGCACCAGACCACGGTGGCGCAGGCTCTCCAGCAGGCCGTGCTGCCCGACGCGCTTCCGGTGATCCCCGGCGTGCAGTTGTGGGCACGATACGAGCCGGCGACGGGCGGAGCAGGTGTCGGCGGTGACTTCTACGACGTGTTCAGGCTCGGGTCGGGCCGGATCGCGCTGGCCGTCGGTGACGCGGCCGGGCACGGTCTGCAGGCGGGCGCACTGATGGGCCAACTCCGCAATGCGTTGCGGGCGTACGCGGTGCAGGATCGCGGCCCGGCGGCAACGCTTCAGTCGCTTTCGGACCTGTTCGCAGCGCTCGAACCTGACGCGTTCGCCACGGTCTTCTACGCCGAATTCGACCCGCGCACCGGCGATCTGGTCTGGGCCTCCGCGGGTCATCCACCACCGTTGCTCACGTTCGCCGACGCGCCGCCGCACTATCTCGACGGCGAGCCCGCCGCGCCGCTCGGCGTCTACGCGAACTCCGGTGTCGAGAACCGCACAGTCATCGCGCCGGGCGGCGGCATCCTGCTGTACACCGACGGGCTCATCGAACGCCGTAACGCCGGCATCGACATGGGGCTTCGAGACCTGTCGGACATGATCGGCGCGCAGATTGTCGGTTCGAACTCAGTCGACGCGGTGGTATACGGCATGCGTGATGAAGCCGGGTTCGCCGATGATGTGTGCGTGCTGCTCGTCGTGCGCTCGGAGTGAGCTTCGACGAACGTCGGGCTTCGCGACCGGGCGGCCGTCGCACGACGGTCGCGGCCGGCGCGTCCCTCGTCCTGCTCGGTGCGGTGGTCGGGTTCATCGGGCTCCTCGAGGCGACCGCCCTTGTGCGTCTCGGCACCCTGCATCTCTCCTTCGGTGCTTTGATCGTCGGCCCGGCGAACTTCGGGCTCGGTCTCTTCGCCGCCTGGGGCCTGCGGTCGCGGGAGGCGGCCGTGCTGCCGGCGTTCGGCTGGTTCGCCGCCTTCATGTTCGGGGGATTCGGGCCGCGTCCAGGCGGCGACATCCTGGTGCCGGGCTCGGGCTGGGACGTCGTCGCGTTCGCGGCGTCCGGGCTGCTCGGCACTGTCTGCGCGGTGGCGGTGCTGTTCTTTGGTGCCGGTCGGCCGCTTCACCCCGACGATCTGGCGACCGATGAGTCGGAGAGCGGCTGACCACCGACCAGCGGACAGACGGAGACCCAGATGCAGGCGAGCGCCGGGATCGTCGGTGCACCGGTGAGCGGAGCCGGCGCCGCGGGTGAGGTCTCCGAGCGCGGCATCCGATCGGAGCCTGACGGCTACGTGCTGCTGCGCCTCGGCGGGTCACGGTATGCGGTCGGCATGTCCGCGGTCGCCGAGGTCGGGCGGCTGCCGAAGCTGACCAGGGTGCCTGGCACTCCCGGATGGCTTTCCGGTGTGGCGAACTGGCGCGGCCGGATTCTGGCCGTTCTCGACGTCCGCCCACTGCTCGGCGCGTCGATCACCCCGACCGGATCGATCGGGCGGCTCGTGGTCCTTTCGGGTAACAACATCACGGTGGGCTTGCTCACCGAAGGCGTCCAGGGGGTCATCGACTGCGATGTCGAGCGCATTGAGCCGCCGCCGATGACTTTGGACGCCGAGGCGGTGGCGCTGCTGCACGGCCAGTTCACTGAGCCGACCGGTCCGATCGCTGTCCTCGACGCCGGCGCGGTGCTCGGTTTGCGCTTGCGGCTGCCCGCCCCGAGGCGCGCCGCGTCCTGATCGACGGGCCCCCGAACGCCCACGAACCACCGCCGCGACTAGGCCGGTCGGGCGATGACGGGAGGGCGACTGGCTTCAGTAGTAGCCGGCATCGCCCGATGCAACCTTCGGTGCCGACCCACGACCGGTCGAGCCGCACGATCCAAGTTCGTTCGGTGGTATCAGTCTTCAGGAGGACTGGTGGACGTCTCCAAGCGGCTGCAACAGGTTGCGGCGGCATGCACGTGGCTGATGCTCGGATTTGCCGTGATCGGCGTCCTGGCGATCGGTACTCACGTCACGAGCACGGTGACCATCAATCAGGCTGCGTTCATCGCCGGCATCGCTGTCGCCGCGTTCGGCGCAGCGATCATCACCGCTATCTCGCTGACCGAGTTGCACCATCCACTTCTGCACCCCACCGGCCTGGTGGTCGACCTTGGCCGCTTGATCTATCTCGGTGGCGTCACCGGGGCGCTGATCGCGGGTCACGGAACTCAAGGCCCGTTCTGGGTGCTCTACCTGCCGGTACTCCTGACGACCGCGCTGATCGACGTCCAGTGGAAAGCTCTTGGTTATGCAGTTGCCGCTAGTGCACTCACCCTGCTGGCGAACGGCTTGTCGCACGGCCTGACGAAGACGTCGGTCGTGTCGCTGCTGGTGATCCNNGCGTTCGCGCGATCGATCAGCGGCGTCGCCGGGCTGGCTGAATCCGAGCGGATCAGGCAGGCCGAAGAAGTCGAGCAGTTGCGCCAGGAACTCATCGAGTCACACCGCGCCGAGCGCGAGACTCTCCTTGACGAGACGCGTCGCGAGCGGGCCGAGCTCAAGGTCAAGGTCGACCGGCTTTCGGAATCACTCGCCAACGCTGCCCGCGGCGACCTGTCCAACTACAACGGCGGCTGGGCCGGCGCGCAGGACGGCGACGAGACGCTCGCATCGCTGCAGTCGGCGTTCAACAACACCCTTGGCAATCTCCGCCTGCTCGTAGAGCAGATCCGCGGCAGCGGCGAGAGCATCTCCGCGTCGGCCGGCGAACTGCTCGCGACCGCCGAGGAGCACGCGGCATCGGCGACCCAGCAGTCATCCGCGGTCGCTGAGACGACGTCCACGATTGAAGAGCTTGCGGCGACGGCGGCGCAGATCGCCGAGACGTCGGAAGCCGTCGCCCGATACGCGGCGGAGACGCTTCGCTTCGCCGAGGAAGGCCGCGAAGCCGTCGCTGCATCGGTCTCGGCCATGGACACCATTGCGGCTCGGGTCGACTCGATCGCGACCCGCGCGCTCTCACTGGGCGAGAAGTCGCAGGAGATCGGCCG
>PLCK01000119.1 GCA_003134755.1 Actinomycetota bacterium
TGTCGTGAACTCAGACACCCTCGTCTCCACCCTCGTCTCATCAGCGTTTCCGCAGGTACACGGCTGTTCTGGTCCTCTCGTCCGCCTTCTGTAGGCGGACCCGCTACGGGACGTGCGCGATCAGCACGCGGACGTTCACGCGCTCTGCGTACGGCGCCGCCTGGGCCAGTGCATGGCCTAGCTCGGACGAGAACCGGGCCTGGTCACCGGGGGCTGGGAGCTTGTCGGACATGGCTGAGAACACGCCGCCGACGATCTGGTCAAGGTTGAGGGCGTCGGTGTAGTCCACCCTGATCTCCTCGGTGTCATAGCCGAGAGCACGAAGCTCGCGTCTGTACCTCGTGCACTACCTGCCAATCGAGCAACTTCGAGTAGAAGCCGGCAAGTGACGCCGGGCGTTAACGATCTCCTTCACTGGGCGGAACCCCCCGAGAAGGGGCACGCACGCCTGTCCTCGGGGGGTGCGATCACGTAAACGTGATCGCCCCGCATGACGGTTCTAAGCGTCTGGCTCGCGCTCGAAGTGGCCGCGGGTTGCTAGTTGTGCGTTGAGCCACGCGAGCTCCTCGGCAATCGCGAGCAATGCATAGCCCTGCGCGGCAGCGAAGGATTCATGCGGGCGCGGGGAGACGGCGGCCAGCAGTTGCTCGGCCTTGGCGGCCGGCCCGATCGGTATCGCGATGTCCCGCCGCAGCTTCTGCTCGGCGATGTCGGCAAGGTTCACGACCGCGTCCAGGGGACCGAACACGGACTGGAACTGCCACATCAGTGGCTCCGCTAACTCGGGTGTCCACTCTTCCCTCGTGGGAAAGCCCGACCGTTCGTCCGCAGAATCGGCCACTGGCTCACCATCCAGCTCGATCTGCACCGCAGCGGCGGCGAGCGCCACTGACACGGCTTCGGCAGCGGTGTTCCCTGCCCTGACGGCGGTCTTGGCGGCGGCGGCAGACGCCGCGATCACCATCGCCTCGGCAATCGCAGCGGCTTCGGCAGCGGTGTCTGCGGCGGCACGAGCGGCGGTAGCCGCAGCGGCCTCCGCGGTCTGCCTGGCTCGCACGGTCGCCTTCTCGGCTGCGGCGGTTGCGGCGGTGACCATCGCGTAGGCCGTGGCAGCCGCGTCGGCGGCCAGTTCGGCGGCAGCCTCTGCAGTGATCGCCCCGCCGACGGTGTGCCTGGCGCGCTCAGCAGCGGCGGCCGCGGCGGAGAAGGCTGCCTTGATCATCGCTTCGGCGACAGCGTCAGCCTGCGCGACGACGTCGGCGGCTGCTTCGGCCGCAACGTCCTTTGCCGCGGCTGCGGTACGCCGGGCCCTGTCGGCCGCCTTGGCCGCGGCTGCGGATGCGGCCTTGACCATCGCTTCCGCCGTGAGCAGCGCCTCGGTGGCAATCGCGGCAGCAGCTTCGGCCGCGATCGCCTCGGCCGCCGTGACCGCGGCTTCTTGGGCGGCCGATGCCGTCCCAAGATCGACGGACGCAGGGTTGAGGTCGACCGTGGATGCAGGGTCGAGATCGACTCTGTGCGTGGTGACCTCGGCGGCAACGACCTTGGTTGACATGCGCGGGACCAACGACATGTGGCGACCACTCCTCAGAGAGCAACGCAACCCGATACAGGTCAACCTCGTCCTGGCGACCGGTGGTCTGAGGACTTCTCAGGGTGATTCATTGCCCGGCGAAGAACCCGAGGTCGGGCGGCGGGCCCGCTCGAGGACTGCACGACGTGGATCGCCTAGTCGATGGTCGCCTTATGGCCGGCGTAGCTGACAAGTCACTCCGCGCCGCGTAGATCGGCGTCCACTGCGTGAAGTCTGGTCTCGAGATAACGCAACTCGGCGACGCTCGGGCACAACGCGGCCGCTTTCCGGTACGCGGCCGCTGCTTCCTCGAGTCGACCCAGCCGTTCGAGCAGATGTCCACGCGCGGCCGGCAACCGGTGGCCGAGCGTCGCGGCGTCCGGATGAGTGGTGAGCGCGTCAAGGATGTCGAGTCCGGCCTGCGGGCCGTTGACCTCGGCGACGGGTACCGCGCGGTTGAGCGCCACCAGCGGGCCAGGCATCAGTTGCTCGAGAATTCCATACAGGGCAAGGATTTGCGGCCAATCGGTCTCGGCGGCGGTGGCTGCCTCGGCATGCACCGCGGCTATCGCCGCCTGGATCTGATAGCGCCCGACCGGCCCGTCGATCAGCACCTGCTCGACGAGGCGAACGCCTTCGGCGATCTGTTCCCGGTTCCACAGCGCCCGGTCCTGTGCGGCGAGCGGGACGAGCCGGCCTGCGGCGTCGGCGCGGCCGATGCGGCGGCCGTCGTGCAGGAGCATCAGCGCGAGTAGTGCCGCAACTGTCGAGTCGGCAGGCAGCAGGGCATGCAACAGACGCCCGAGTCGGATCGCCTCGTGGCAGAGATCAACCCGCACCACGTCGCTTCCGCGCGTGTTCGCGTACCCGGCATTGAAGATGAGATACACGACTTGGAGAACGGCCTCGGTCCGGCGCAGCAACGATTCCTCGGCGGGTAGGTCGAATGAGATGCCGGCCGCCACGATCTTTCTCTTCGCGCGCACGATGCGTTGCGCCATCGTCGCTTCGGGCACGAGGAACGCCTGGGCGATCTCGGTGGTCGTCAGGCCGCCCACCGCCCGCAGGGTCAGCGCAACGCGGGGCTCGTCGGCCAGCGCAGGGTGGCAGCACATGAAGATGAGCCGCAACTCGTCGTCGTCCAACGGGGTGAGTTCGTCGTCGAGCGCGGACGTCGTCGGCGGCGGCGACCAGGCGGCCAACTCCTTGTCCAGTCGACGGTCTTCATGTTGCAGCCGATCGAAGAGCCGATGCCGCGCGGCGGTGACCAGCCACCCCGTCGGGTTGCCCGGCACGCCGGACGCCGACCAAGTCTGCCAAGCGGACAGCACCGCCTCCTGCATCGCGTCTTCGGTGTATTCGAAGTTGCGGTAGCGACGAACGAGGGCACCCAGCGCGCGCGGCGCATGCTCACGGAGCAACTGCTCGACCGGCTCGGGATCGCGGGTGCGCTCGCTCATCGTCTCGTCACTTCACCATCACACGGATCACATCGACGCGTCTGCGGCGTCTCCCATATCCATGATGGGACGCACCTCGACGCTTCCGAACGCGACGTCGGGAATCTTGGCCGCAAGCTCAAGGGCCCGATCAAGGTCCTTCACATCGACCAAGTAGTAACCGGCCAGGTGTTCCTTGGTCTCGGCGAAAGGCCCGTCAGTAATTCCCGCCTTGCCGTCACGAACCCGCACGGTTGAAGCCGTGTCGACTCCGGTGAGTGCTTCGCCGCCGACCATCTCGCCGCTGGCCGTGATCTCTTTCGTGAACGTCCAGTAGTCGTTGGACAACGCGTCGTTCTGTTCTTTCGTCAGGCTCGGCCGGGTCGTCGGGTTCGTGTAGATCAGCAGCAGGTAGCGCATCGTGACCTCCAGGGTCGGTCGGGCTCGGTTCCGCGCACCGCCGGAAACGGTCGCGTCGCCTGGTTGACGCCCAGCAGCGGGTGTAATCGACAGCTCCGGCCAATCAATCGCGACCGCTGTCCGGCTGACCTGCTCAGGGCTGGACCCGCTGGACGCCGCCGATGGCGCCGGCGACGCGCAGACGGGTGAGCGTTTCGCGAGGCAGATCATCGGCGGGGACGTAGACGACAACCCGATGCTCGGGCATCTCCGACACCGCGAGGCTGGTGGATGAGAACTGCAACTCGCCCAGGAGGGGATGGCGGAAGTGCTTGAAGCGGCGCGCGCCGGGACGAGCCACGTCGTGTCGGGCCCAGAGTTGGGCGAATTCGGGGCTGCGTACGGACAGCAGCCTGATGAACTCGGTCCACGAGGGTTCGTCGACGTGCTGCGCGAAGGACGCGCGCAGGCTCGCGACGATGAGCGGACCCTCCTCGTCGAAGTTGACGAAGCGGGACCGGATCTCGGGCTCGCAAAAGCAGCACCACACGATGTTGCGTGCCTCGCACGGGACGCTGTGCCAACCGTGAACGACGTCGGCGTAGGGCTGGTTCCAGGCGAGGATGTCGAGCCTGGCGTTGACGAGCATGGCCGGAAGTGGATTGATCGACGCGATGATCTCCAGCACCGCCGCGGGCAACAACAGCAGTCCGAGCTCGACGGGCAACGCCGGGACGTCGGCCAGCCGGTAGAGGTGCTCCCGCTCGGCATTGTCGAGCCGAAGGGTTCGCGGCACCGCCTGGAGTACCTGCACGCTTGCGTTGATCGGACGCCCCTGCTCCAGCCAGGTGTACCAGGTGACCCCCACCCCAGCCAGCTGTGCGAGCTCTTCCCGGCGCAGGCCGGCCGTCCGGCGGCGGTTGCCAGGCGGTAGCCCGGCGTCGGCCGGGCTCAGCCTCGCTCGCCGATCGCGCAGGAATGCGGCGAGCTCTCCCCGTCTCGCCGTCGTCCGACCCGGGGTGTGCACCTCGGCGGCTGTCATCTGCCCATCATCAGGTGCGGGATCGGCCGTTGCCTACCCAATTCCGGACTGGAACGGGAGCCTGCCAGGTAGTGGTGGTAACAGGATCGACGGGCTCTCGGTACCTGTCGGGAACGCATGTCAGGCTGGATGCATGACGGCGGAGGTATCGCAGCAGGCGTCGCTCGACGGCCAGGACGTCGACCCCGGCGGCGACCGGCGTCGATGGGCGACGCTCGCGGTCTTGGCCACCGGACAGTTCATGGCGCTGGTCGACGTCACGATCGTCAACGTGGCCATCCCGACGATGCAACTGAAGCTGCACGCGAGCGGTGCCGCGCTGCAACTGGTGGTCTCCGGCTACACGATCGCGTACGCGATGTTGCTCGTCACGGGCGCCCGCCTCGGCCAACTGCGCGGCCCGCGGCTGTTGTTCATGTCAGGCCTGATCACGTTCACCTTCGCGTCTCTGGCCTGCGGATTCGCGCCGAATGTGGCCGCCCTGATCGGCGCACGGTTCGTCCAGGGCGCCGGCGCCGCGGCTATGGTTCCGCAGTTGATCAGCGTGATACAGCTCCGGTTCACGGGCGCCGCACGGGTTCGTGCGCTAAGCGTCTATTCGGCGACGCTCGCGAGTGGTGCTGTCGTTGGGCAGATCCTCGGCGGGGTCCTGGTGAGCGCGAACCTGTTCGGCGGCTCCTGGCGGGTCGTATTTCTGGTCAACGTCCCCGTAGGCCTCGTGCTCGCGGGCCTGGTCCCGCGGTTCGTGCCGGCTGACCGGCTCCCAACAGGGCAGCGCCTCGACCTGCGTGGGCTCGTCGTCCTCGCCGGGTCGGTGCTGCTCATCGTCGTCCCGCTGGTCATCGGGCGTGAAGAGGGCTGGCCGGGTTGGGCGTGGGCGAGCATGGCCGCCGGCCTCGCAGGGGTTGCGGCGTTCGTGGCCGTCGAGCGCGACGTCGCCCGTCGCCGCGGGAACCCCTTGCTGAACCTCCGGGTCTTCGAGGCACGCGGCATCGTGCCGGCTATCGGGGCCTTGACGGTCGGCATGATCGGGTACGGCGGGTTCCTCTTCAGCCTCGCACTGCATCTGCAGCGCGGCCTCGGCGACAGCCCGTTGAAGGCCGGCCTCACCTTTGCTCCCGCCGCGGCGATGTTCGGACTTGTCAGCTTTCTCTGGCGCCGGCTGCCGGCCGCGATCTTCGCCTGGTTGCCGCTCGCGGGCCAAGCCATCGCCGGCATGGGTTACCTAGGCCTGGCCGCTGCCGTGTCGGCCGGCGAATGGTGGCTGGTGTTGCCGCTGATCGTGGTAGGCGGTGGATTGGGGCTGGCGTTCGCGCCCGCGATGGCGCTGGCCTTGGTGAAGGTGCCGAGTCGCGAAGCTGCCGACGCGAGCGGACTCCTCACCACCGTGATAC
>PLCK01000193.1 GCA_003134755.1 Actinomycetota bacterium
GGCCCGGCGCTCCCGACCGTTGGGCCAAATGGGTTGAGTCCTCCGATTACCGGCCGATAGGCAGCCAGCGACGGTGCGGCCTGCGGGCCCGCCATGTGCCGGGCACCTGACCCGGCCGCCCCCCGCCGCGGAGGAGGAGTCGTGCGCACCGGTAGTTCTGGCGCGCTCGCCCGCTCCGCCGCCGACAACGCTGCGGCGGACGCCGCCGCCGCCGACCGNNGGCGACAAGCGACTTCTCGGTGAGATCCTCGTCGATCGCAACCGCCTCACGCCCGCCCAGCTTTCCGAGGCACTGCTCCAGCAGCGGGTGTCGGGCAAGCGGCTCGGCGCCTTGCTTGTCGAACTCGGTGCGTTGGACGATCGCGACCTGGCCGACGCACTCGGCGAGCACTTCGGCATCGCCGTCGTCGACCTGCGCCATACTCCCGCAGACGAAGCCGCGATCAGCAGGCTCGCCGAACGCACCGCGCGCAGCCTCAACGTGCTGCCGCTGCGCATCGACGACGACGGCGTACTCGAAATCGCGGTCGCCGACCCGACCGAGGACCTGACCGCCGAACTCGAGCGCGTCGTCGGTGGCCGGGTTCGACTCGTCGTGGCCGCCGCAACTGACATCAAGCGCGCGATCGACCAGCGCTACCGCGCGCTCGCCGCGATCGACGTCCACGTCAGTGCCTTCGAGGCGGCCGGTGCGCCGATTCGTCGTACCGATGCGACCACTGTGCAGACCAGCGCGACCGATTCCGCGCCGGTCGTGCAGGTCGTCAACCTCCTGATAACCCAGGCGTTGCGCGATCGTGCGTCCGACGTGCACGTCGAGCCGATGAGCGACACCGTGCGCGTGCGGTTCCGCATCGACGGCGTGCTGCACGATGTCGTGGCGCTGCCAACCACCATGGGCAGCGGCGTGATCAGCCGGATCAAAGTGCTCGCCGGCATGAACATCGTCGAACGACGCCGGCCGCAGGATGGCCAGATCGCCATGAACATCGATGAACGATCGATCGACATCCGCGTCGCCAGCACAGGAACGGTCGCGGGCGAGAAGATCGTGATGCGGATCCTGGACAAGAGCAAGCCGCTGTTTCGGCTGTCCGACCTCGGCATGCCCGCCTCGACGGCCGCGATCTACAGCGGGCTCGTCCGGTCGCCGTTCGGGATGGTGATCTGTGCCGGGCCGACCGGAAGCGGTAAAACCACCAGCCTCTACGCGACTCTGAGCGAGCTGAACTCGGCCGAGCGCAACATCATGACGATCGAGGACCCGNNGACCCCGACGTCATCCTCGTCGGTGAGATCCGTGACGCGGAGACCGCGCACATCGCCGTCCAGTCGGCGTTGTCAGGGCATTTCGTCCTTTCGTCCTTGCACGCGACCGACGCCAGCGCTGCCCTGCTCCGTGTTCTCGACATGAACATTGAGCCGTTCGTCGTCGCTTCATCGGTCATTGCTGTTCTGAGCCAGCGGCTCGTCCGCAGGATCTGCGAGCAGTGCCGCCAGCCGTACCTGCCGACCGACGCCGAACTCGACTTCTTCCGCGATGGCGGCGGTGTCCAGCCGTTGAACGGTTTCTGGCACGGCGCGGGTTGCACGTTCTGTTCACAGACCGGCTATCAGGATCGCATCGGTGTCTACGAGTTGCTCCGGCTGTCGCCGGAGATGAAGGCCCTCGTACCGAACAAGCCGACGTACGAGCAGATCCGCACGCTGGCCCAGGCCGGCGGCATGCGCACGTTGCGGCAGGAAGCCGTCCGGCTGGTAGCCGAGGGCGTCACGACCGTGTCCGAGGTCCTCCGCAGCATCTACATGCTCTGAGCTGCTGATGAAACTTCGCGCATCCCGCAATCCGGACGAGCCGCAGACGCTCAAGCGTGAGCTCATGCCCAAGCGCGTCGGTCCCAAGGACCTCATGCAGTTCTCGCGGCAGCTGGCTGCGTTCGTGCGGGCCGGGATCCCGATCCTCGAGGGTCTCGCGCTGCTCGAGCAGGACACTCCGAACGCGACCATGAAGGCCACGCTGCTCGCGATGGCCGACTCGTTGCGCCGCGGCGAGCCGTTCTCGGCTGCACTGGAACATCATCCGAAGGTCTTCCCGAACGCCTACCGCAGCATGCTGCGATCGGCCGAGCTGACCGGCAACCTCGACAGCGTCCTTGACCGGGTGTCGCACTACCTCGAACGGGACGTCGAGACGCGCAGCAAGATCAAGGCGGCGCTGGTCTATCCGGCCATCATCATGACCATGTCGGTCGGCGTCGTGGTTCTGCTGACTACGTTCGTGCTGCCGAAATTCAAGACCTTCTTCGTGTCCTTCCATCAGAAACTGCCGCTGCCGACGCGGATGCTGCTCAACGCGGCGAAGTTCTTCGAGACGTTCTGGTGGGCGATTGCGCTCGGGTTCGTCCTGCTCGCTGTCGCGGCCGCGTTGGGGTTGCGCGACAAGCGCGGGAGGATCAGGTTCGACCGCTTCGTGCTCACCCTGCCGCTCCTCGGGCAGACCCTGCGCTATGCGATGGTCGAACGCTTCTGCCGGATCTTGTCGTCGATGACGGCGGCAGGCGTCGCGCTGCCCGATGCTCTCGACGTCGCCGGTGCCGCGATGGGCAACCGGCACATCGCGCTCGCACTGAACGTTGCCCGCGACGACATGATGCAGGGCCAGGGCATCTCCGGGCCGCTGTCGCGCACGACTCTCTTTCCGCCGGCGGCGGTACAGATGTTGCGTGTCGGTGAGGACACCGGTCAGCTCGACAGTCAGCTCGAGGCCGCGGCGTCCTATTACGAGCGTGAACTCGACTACAAGATCAAGAAGGTCGTCTCGCTGTTCGAGCCGGCCGTGCTCGTCTTCATGGGCCTCATCGTCGGCTTCGTCGCCGTCGCGCTGGTGTCGGCGATGTACGGGATCTTCTCCCGCGCCGGCGTGGGCTGACCATGCCTCGTACGCCGGCAACTGTGCACGCCGCCGACGATGGCGCGACGCTGATCGAGCTGCTCATGACAGTCGCGATCCTAGGGATCGCGTTCGCCGCACTGGTCGGTGGCATGTTCACGTTCAGCTTCGCGACCAGCCAGCACCAGCACCAGGCGGCCGGGGCCGAGTACATCAGGCAGTACGCCGAGGCAGTTGCAGGGACGGCGTACGTGGCGTGTGCGACCGCGGCGACCTATGTGCCGGCGACGTTCGCCGTACCGGTCGGCTGGGTTGCGGCTCCGATGGTCGTGACGTACTGGAACGGTGCCACATTCGTCGCGGTCTGCCCGCCCGACGGCGGCTTGCAACGCGTGCATCTTTCACTGTCCGACGTCCGCGACAGCGAATCGATCGACATCGTCAAGCGGGCGCCATGAGTTCGCGCCCAGCTGACGATCAGGGCTTTACCTTGATGGAGCTCCTTGTTGTCATCGCGATCCTTGCCATCGTCATGCCGGTGCTCGCCGCCGCCTTCGCGCTCGGCTACAAGACGACGACAGCCTCGACGGCCGAGCTCGCGGCGTCGCACAACCGGCAGCTGATTGCGGCGTATCTCACCGAGGACGTGCAGTCGGCAGTCACCGCCGAGGACGCCACCTCTGCCGACACGACCACCTGCATGGTTGCGGGCGACACTCTCGTTGGTCGGGTGAAATGGTCGGACGTCGACATCGCGGGCTCGACCGCACGCGCCGTGACCTATGTCCTGGCGACGATCGGCGGCGAGCGGCAACTCATTCGCCGTTCGTGTGTCGCACTCGTGCGCAGCGACCTAGTCCTCGTGCACGGCGCTGTCTCGTCGACGTTCGCTTGCCTATCTGCTGGCTACACGGCAGTTTCTTGCACCACGTTTGCGGTCGTGCGACTCACCGCGACCGACATTGCCGGCAGTTTCGCCGTGACTGGGATGGCCCGATCGTGAGCGGCTGGATCGGGCAGCTGCGGCGGGCGCGACGCGACGACGCCGAGGAAGGGTCGGCGCTGGTCATCGCCTTGCTCTTTCTCGCAGTATTCGGGCTGTTGGTCGGCGGAATTCTGAGCCTCACTCAGGCAAACCTGAAGACAACCGGCGCGATCCGTGCGCGCGCGAGCAACGACTACACCGGAGCGGCAGCAGTCGACGGTGCCGTCAACTACGCCCGAAACGTGGCCGCGGTCGGCGGGAGCGCCTACGACCAGACCTGTTTCTCGTTGCCTGCCGCGACAGTCAACGCCAACACGCAGGTCGACGTGAGGTGCACCGGACGCGCGGGTTCAGGCACCTCGACCTCCCCGTTCCCCGCCAGCGCAAGTCAGCCGTCGCAAGCGATCCTTGGCACATCGGTGGCCGCGAACGCCGACGGTCTCGTCGTCGCGGCCGCGACGTCGGCACGCCTGCAGGGTCCGGTTGCGATCGCACACACGCTCAACGTCGGTCTCGCATCGACAGTGACGGCGACGCCGGCCGCATCGTCGCCCGTGACCGCGCAGACGTGTGCGATTACCGGCACGGTCACGCCAGCCCCGAACTGTGCATCGATCACGGTGCCGACCGATCCCGCGACCGACGCGACGTATCCGTTCAACAGCAGCTGGGTGCCCAATGTCGGCTACCCGGCGCCGGTCGCGAACATGCCCACATGCAACGGCAACAAGGTGGCGACTTTCAGCCCCGGCACCTACAGCAACCTGGTCGCGCTCGCAGGGGTCTTCAGCGGATGCGCGGGCGGCGCCTTCTGGTTCCAGCCCGGCGTGTACTACTTCGATTTCCTCGACGCCGGTGCGGCCAGCCACGACTGGACATTGGCCGACGCCAACGCCGACATCGTCGGTGGCACTCCGTCGGCGAGCTGGAACCCGGCAACCTTTGTCGCGACCGCCGGCAATCTTGCGCCCTACCCGTCGAGCGACGCGACGAGCGCGACGTCGTCCTGTGACCCCACCCAGCAAGGGGTGCTGTTCGTCTTCGGAAACGACAGCCGGTTCACGCTCACGAACGGGCATGTCCAGCTGTGCGCGTACGCGGTCAGCGCGATCGCGCAGCACCTCGCGGTATGGAACCCGGGTGCGACGACAACTGCTATCGGATCGACTGTGCAACTGATCGCTGCCAACAACTCCACCGACGCTACCGCGGGGGGCGGCGTGGCCTGGACGAATCCCCAGAACGGCAGCGTGCTCGGATCGGGACTGCTCGCCAACGTGGTCGCCAACACCACGCCGTCCACCCTGGCCGTGCAGGCGGGAAGCTGGACGATACCCGCGGGCGCGATACCGGCGTCCGCGACTATCACGTCGGTGTCGATGACCGTCTACGACACCCTCGGCGCGCTAGCCGGTACGGGTTTCGGAAAGTCGACGCTGAAGGTCACCCCTGGTGGAGGCGCGGCGACGACCGTGACCGTGAAGGACTGCACGCTCGGGTGCGCGAATCGTGCGTACGCCGTGAACCCGACGGTCGTCACCATCCCGGTGTCGACCGCGGCGCAGGTCAACGGCATGGCCATGTCGTACTCGGTCACCGGCGCGCCGTCACTGGCTGGCTGGATGGATGGCATCAGCGTGGCCGTCAACTACACCGCACCGCTGCGAGCGGCGTCGGGTGTTCTCACCAAGGCGCCGTATTCACCACTTGACGTGACGACCGATGCCGTCATCGCCGTGAACGGAGCGGTGGCGGCCAGGCCGATGCTGTCGATTCACGGCACGATCTACGCGCCGGCCACCCCCGTCAGCATCGTTCAGACCGGCGTGGCCAACGACGTCGTCGACCGCGGCATCGTAGCCCGCGACACCTATCTGGGTCTCAGCCTGCCGGCGGCCGCCTACACCGGGCCGCACATCTCGATTCCACAGCTGCTGACCACGACCTTGCCTCGTGACGTGCTGTTCACGGCGGTCATGGGCGGCGTCACGCTTTTGCGCTCTGAGGTGAAGTTCAGCGACGCGACCGGCCTGGTCGATGGCGCCGTCCCGAACGTGATCACGTGGGCCGAACCGTAGCCGGCGGATTCACCCCCTCAGCCCTGGCGAACTGGCGGAAAGAAGTTCTTGGATCACCCGCGGGTCGGCCGATCACATAAGCAGGACCGCATGACTCGATGGTCATCGGCCACCGTCACCAGAGAGAAGGACCCATGCTCGCCAAGCTCAAGCAGAGGAAGCAGGACGACGGCTTCACACTCGTCGAGCTCCTCGTCGTCATCGCAATCCTCGGCATCCTGGCCGGCATCGTCGTCTTCTCCGTCTCCGGCGTCGGTGACAAGGGACAGCAGGCTGCTTGCAAGACTGAGAAGTCGGTTCTGCAGACGGCCCAGGAGGCCTACTTCGCGGCTCCGGCCGGCGGCAACGGCAAGTATGCGGCCGCTGCTACCAACCTCGTTCCGTCCTTCTTGAACGCTGTGCCGACGTGGTACGCCACGACGAGCGTCACGCCGTTCTCG
Organism: Actinomycetota bacterium; assembly: GCA_003134755.1. GTDB lineage: Bacteria > Actinomycetota > Actinomycetes > Acidothermales > Acidothermaceae > PALSA-607. Next base: position 6,394 of record PLCK01000193.1, read on the forward strand.
AGCTACACGATCACGTTGACGGCCGCGGGCACGACCGCCGCCTGCACCTGATCCTGCTGTTAGTTCTTCCGATGGGGCTCGGTCCGCCAGGGCCGGGCCCCATCCGCAGCTAGCAAGACCCGCCCCCCACATCTGCCCTATCGCAACGAGAAGGATTCTCATGCTGGTCAGCCTCAAGCAGCGCAAGCACGACGACGGCTTCACCCTCGTCGAGCTTCTTGTCGTCATTGCGATCCTGGGCATTCTGGCCGGCATCGCGGTCTTCTCCGTCTCCGGTGTCGGCGACAAGGGCCAGTCCTCCGCGTGCAAGACCGAGAAGACTGTGCTCGGCACCGCACAGGAGGCGTACTTCGCGTCGCCCACTGCCGGCAACGGCCAGTACGCGGCCAATGCTGGAGTTCTGGTGCCGATCTTCCTGAACACCGCGCCGACGTGGTACACCACGACCGGCACAGGCACGGCGTACACCATCGGCCTCACTGCGGCTGGCACGACTGCCGGCTGCTCCTGAGCCCGACGGCGCACCCGCCCTCGCCGTCCTTCTTCGTGATCATGCAGTTGGTGTCTCGACGCGCGAGCGCGCCCCGACACCAACTGCATGATCACGCAAGAGGTAGAGGCTGCAAAGGGTGAACGCGCGAGGGGTAGGGGCGAAGGGTCAGGCGGGGAGTACGAGCTCGTGTGCGTGCAGGCTGACCGCCGCTGCGGAGTCGTAGGACACCAGGCCCTCGGTGACGAGGTCTGAAAGCGCCGCCTCAAGAGTCTGCATTCCTTCGCGCGAACTCGTTGCCACGGTGTTGCGCAGCTGGCGGGTCTTGCCCTCGCGGATCAGGTTGCGCACAGCACTCGTTGCCAGCATCACTTCGTACGCGGCCACCCGGCCGCCACCGATGCGCGGAAGCAGCCGCTGGTAGACGATGCCGGCGAGCGCGTTCGCCAACTGGACGCGGATCTGTGCCTGCTGGTCACCGGGAAACACGTCGACGACTCGGTCGACGGCTTGCGCGGTGTCGTTCGTGTGCAGCGTCGCGAAGACCAAGTGGCCGGTCTCGGCGATCGTCAGCGCAGTCTGGATCGTCTCGAGGTCGCGCATCTCACCTATCAGCAGGACGTCGGGATCCTCGCGCAGTGCCGAACGCAGGCCCTGAGCGAACGAATCGGTGTCCTCGCCTACCTCGCGCTGGTTCACGGCGGCGATCTTGTGGCGATGCACGTACTCGATCGGGTCCTCGATCGTGAGGATGTGGCAGGCCCGGCTGCCGTTGATTTTGTCGATCATCGCGGCCAGGGTCGTCGACTTCCCTGAACCGGTCGGGCCGGTGACCAGCACGAGTCCCTGCGGTAGGTCGGTCAGCGCGCGAACGGTGTCAGGAAGCCGCAGGTCGTCGAAGTTCGGCAACTGGTAGGGAATCATCCGCAGCGCGACGGCGACCGAGCCTCGTTGGCGGAAGCCGTTCGCGCGGAATCGAGCCTGGTCGCGCCACGTGAAGGAGAAGTCGATTTCCTTGCGCGCGGCGAACTCTTCGGTCTGCCGGCGGGTCAACATGCCCAGGAACAGGCGTTCGGTGTCCTCGGGCGACAGTGCCGGCTGGTCGGGCATCTGACGCAGGTCTCCGTCGACACGCAACAGTGGCGGGACGCCGGCAGTCAGCAGCAGGTCGGAACCCTTGTGTTCCCACAAGGCGACGAGGAAGTCCTCGAGCGGCGCGCGATTGCCCATACCCATGACGGCCCCATCGGCCGCGCCGGGTCCGGTCTGAGAGTTCGACGTACGGTAGGGCCATGACCGACACAGTCCGCCTGATCGACTGGGACCTGGCCACCGCCACCGCGACGAGGCTGGCGCCCCGCGGACCGCGGGTCACGCGCGACGAAGCGTTCGGCGTGGTCCGCCAGCTGCGGGCTCTTGCCGTGGAGGCGGAGGGCCACGTCGCGGCGTTCACCGGCATGGCTGCCCCGCACCCGCACGAGCCGGCCACCGTGGTCGACCGCACCGGCTGGATCCAGGGCAACGTCGGCGGCTTCGAGGTGGTCTTGCAGCCGCTGCTCGACAAGATGGCCGCCCGGCAGGCCGTGAAGCTCGGTGGTCCGGTCGTCAGCGCGATCGGCTCGCGGATCACCGGCACGCAGGTCGGCCTGCTGCTCGCCTACCTGTCAGGCAAGGTGCTCGGGCAGTACGAGCTGTTCCTGCCGCCCGAGAACGGGCACCCCCGTCTCGGCCGGCTCACCCTCGTCGCGCCGAACATCGTCGCGGCGGAGCGCCAACTCGGTGCCGACCCGCGTGACTTCAGGCTGTGGGTGTGCGTGCATGAAGTCACCCATCGCACCCAGTTCACCGCCGTCCCATGGCTGCGTTCGCACGTGCAGGACGAGATCAGCGCGTTCCTTCTCGCCAGCGACCTCGACCCCGCGGCGATGCTCGGGCGGCTGCGCGGGGTCGCCGACGCGGTCCGCGGCCGCGGTGGTGAAGGCGAGCAGGGCCTGAGCCTGCTCGAGGCGGTCCAGACACCTGAGCAAAGAGCCGTCCTCAACCGGCTGACCGCTGTGATGACGCTGCTCGAGGGGCACGGCGAGTACGTGATGAACGGAGTCGGTCCGGAGGTGATTCCGAGCGTCGACGAGATCGGCCGGAAGTTCAGCGAGCGCCGGCGCGGTCAGAACCCGGCCGACCGGCTCGTGCGCAAACTGTTCGGCCTCGACATGAAGGCGCGTCAGTATGCCGAGGGCGCGGCGTTCGTGCGCGCGGTCGTCGACGACGCCGGGATGGCCGCGTTCAACCGGGTCTGGACCTCACCCAACACGTTGCCGACCCGCGCCGAGATCGCCAGCCCCGAGCTATGGATTGCCAGGGTGCTGCGGAAGAAGTCCGGCGCCAGAGAACAGCCGGATCGTCCACGGCCCGATTCAGCCCCTGACGATTGAGGCCGGACGCCGACCATGGGCCCATCCGTCGCGGTTGCCGCCGTCCGGTGCGCCGTCCGCGATGTGCTCGCGCAACTGAGCGAGCCCGCTCCTGACGGTCTTGGCCGGCTCGTCCTCGTGGCTTGCAGTGGGGGCGCCGACTCGCTGGCCCTCGCGGCCGCGACGGCATTCGAGGGACCCCGGCTCGGGCTGCGCGTCGGCGGCGNNGACCACGGACTGCAGAAGGGCTCGGCCGCACGGGCGGCCGCAGTAGCCGACCTGCTTGCCGACCTCGGCCTCGCTCCGGTCGAGGCGGTCACCGTCGACGTGAGCGGCGCCGGCGGACCCGAGGCCGCCGCCCGGGCCGCACGCTATGGCGCACTCGATGCGGTCGCCGATCGAACCTCAGCAGTGGCGGTGTTGCTCGGCCACACCCTCGATGACCAGGCCGAGACCGTACTGCTCGGCCTCGCGCGCGGGTCGGGCACCCGATCGCTCGCCGGGATGGCAGCGACGTCGGGCCGCGACGGACGCTATCGGCGTCCCCTTCTTTCCGTCGGGAGAGCCGTCACCACGGCGGCCTGCGCCGATCTCGGCCTGCCGGTGTGGGACGACCCGCACAACGTCGACCCCGCGTTCGCCAGGGTGCGGGTGCGCGCCGACGTCCTGCCCGTGCTCGAGTCGGCCCTCGGGCCTGGCATCGCCGAGGCACTCGCCCGCACGGCCGGCCTGGCGCGCGACGACGCCGACGCGCTCGACCAATGGGCCGCGGCGACCCACGCGACGCTCGCGTCGGACCGCCCTGAGCTCTCGGCAGACGACCTGGCAACGCTCCCGGCCGCGGTGCGCCGCCGGGTGCTGCGGCTCGGCGCGATCGCGGCGGGGAGTCCGGCCGGCGCGCTCGGCGCCGTCCACCTCGCGGCGCTCGACGCCCTGGTCACCGACTGGCACGGCCAGGGCCCGGTCAGCCTGCCGGGCGATCGAGTCGCCGTCCGGCGGTATGGGAGGCTCTCGTTCGGCGGGGGCACACAGCAGAACTGACGAGGGGCACACCCGGGTGGATCAGTCGGACGTCGGCGACGACCTTGCCGGAATCTTGCTTACCGAAGACCAGATCAGGGCCAAGGTCGCTGAGCTCGCCGCCCAGATCGATGTCGACTACGCGGGCAAGGAGCTGCTGCTCGTCGGCGTCCTCAAAGGCGCGGTCATGGTGATGGCCGACCTGGCGCGGGCGGTGCACCTGCCGATCACCGTCGACTTCATGGCGGTGTCGTCGTACGGCTCCGGCTCCTCGTCGTCCGGCGTCGTCCGCATCTTGAAAGACCTCGACTACGCCATCGAGCGGCGGCACGTGCTGGTGGTCGAGGACATCGTCGACTCTGGCCTGACGCTGTCGTGGCTGGTCGCCAACCTGCGCTCGCGCGGGCCGGCCTCGGTCGAGGTCTGCGCCCTGATGCGCAAGCCCGAAGCCATCAAGCAGGAGGTCGACGTCCGCTACCTCGGGTTCGACATCCCCCGCGACTTCGTCGTCGGCTATGGCCTGGACTACGCCGAGAAGTACCGCAACCTGCCGTTCGTGGCCACCCTGCGACCCGCTGTCTACGACCCCGCGCGGGCCTAGGGCCGGCAACCCTTCAGGCGACCCTGCCCGCCTGCGGGAACGCCGCGGTCGCGCCGTCGGTTGTAGTGGTGGCTGATTCGTCGGTGACCGAGAGTCCGTCAGGCGCGCGGTGTACCGTCGAGGGTGGCCTCAGGTACGTCGTGGGTCGCACTCGGCAGCAGTCAGTAACCACCCAGTAACCAGCACCCAGCAGTCTTCAGCAACAGTCAGCCGCACCGACCTGGTAGGAGGGACGGAGCGCCCGCTCCGCATCCATGAACGTGAAACGGTACGCCCGCGGCCCGCTCTTCTGGGTCCTTCTGATCGTGCTGCTGCTTGTCCTGCTCAACGGGCTCTGGGGCGGCGGCAGCGCCTACAAGTCTGTCCCGACCTCCCAGGTCGTCGGTGCGATCGACGCGGGCAACATCACGAACGCCGTGGTGCACGACAAGGAGCAGACCGTCCAGGTCACGCTCAAGAACGGCACCAAGATTCAGGCCTCCTACGCTGCTGACCAGGCTCGCCCGATCACCGACAAGCTCCAGGCGCTGGTCGACTCCGGCAAGCTCGACGCTGCCAAGGGCTACACCTCCAAGGTGAGCCGACCCAGCCTGCTCCTCACGATCCTGCTCAACGCGTTGCCGATCCTGTTGCTCGTCGGCCTCATGATCTTCATGCTCACGCAGATGCAGGGCGGCGGCTCGCGGGTCATGAACTTCGGCAAGTCGAAGGCGAAGCTCATCAGCAAGGACACCCCCAAGACCACGTTCGCCGACGTCGCCGGGGCAGATGAGGCGATCGAAGAACTGGTCGAGATCAAGGAGTTTCTCGAGAATCCGGCCAAGTTCCAGGCCATCGGCGCGAAGATCCCGAAGGGCGTGCTTCTGTACGGGCCGCCCGGTACGGGCAAGACCCTGCTGGCCAGGGCGGTGGCCGGCGAGGCCGGCGTCCCCTTCTATTCGATCTCCGGCTCCGACTTCGTCGAGATGTTCGTCGGCGTCGGTGCCTCCAGGGTGCGTGACCTGTTCACCCAGGCGAAAGAGAACGCGCCGGCCATCATCTTCATCGACGAGATCGACGCCGTCGGTCGCCACCGTGGCGCTGGCCTTGGCGGCGGGCACGACGAGCGCGAGCAGACGTTGAACCAGCTGCTCGTCGAGATGGACGGCTTCGACGTGAAGGGTGGCGTGATCCTGATCGCCGCCACCAACCGGCCCGACATCCTCGACCCGGCGCTGCTGCGCCCCGGCCGGTTCGACCGGCAGATCGTCGTCGACCGTCCCGACATGGAAGGTCGCAAGGGCATCCTGCGCGTGCACGCGAAGGGCAAGCCGTTCGAGGGCGACGTCGACCTTGACGTCATCGCCCGGCGCACTCCCGGCTTCACGGGCGCCGACCTGGCGAACGTCATCAACGAGGCGGCGCTCTTGACAGCCCGCAACGATCGCAAGCAGATCGACATGCTCACGCTCGAAGAGGCGATCGACCGGGTCATGGCCGGCCCCGAGCGCAAGAGCCGGATCATGGGCGACAAGGAAAAGAAGATCATCGCCTACCACGAGGGCGGCCACGCGCTCGTCGGGCACGCGCTGCCCAACGCCGACCCGGTACACAAAGTGACGATCCTGCCGCGCGGTCGTGCGCTCGGTTACACGCTGTCGCTGCCGACCGAAGACAAGTTCCTCGTCACCCGCGCGGAGATGATGGACCAGCTGGCGATGCTGCTCGGTGGGCGCACCGCCGAGGAGCTCGTGTTCCACGAGCCGACGACGGGTGCGGCCAACGACATCGAGAAGGCCACCTCGATCGCTCGCAACATGATCACGCAGTACGGCATGAGCGAGAAGCTCGGCGCCCGCAAGTTCGGTCAGGAGAACGGCGAGGTCTTCCTCGGTCGCGACATGGGCCACCAGCGTGACTACTCCGAGGAGATCGCCTCGACGATCGACGACGAGGTGCGCCGCCTCATCGAGAGCTCGCACGACGAGGCGTGGGAGATTCTCGTCGAATACCGCGACGTCCTCGACGACCTCGTGCTCGAACTCATGGAGAAGGAGACCCTGCAAAAGGACCAGGTCCTCCGCATCTTCGCCCGGGTGCAGAAGCGTCCGCAGCGTGGTTCGTACACCGGCTACGGCAAGCGGTTGCCCTCCGACAAGGCGCCGGTCCAGACGCCGCGCGAACTGTCGCTGCTGAAGGCCGGCGACGGCGGCGGCCTCGACGCGTCGATAGCCAGCAACGGCTCCGCAGTCAGCAACGGCTCGTCGAACGGCGGGTCGGGGCACTCCGGATCCGGTGTGGCCGAGCCCGAGCACAGCGGCGACGCAGGGTCTGGCCCGACCTCGTATCCGGCTTGATCGGCCGGGTTTCAGTGACGCAGGACAGCTCAAACGAGGCTGTCGCTCAGCCGGTCGACCTGGCCCGGATCGAGCGTGCCGTGCACGAGATCCTGGTCGCCATCGGAGAGGATCCGACGCGCGACGGCCTGGTCAAGACGCCGGCCCGGGTCGCGCGATCGCTCGCCGAGCAGTTTGCCGGGCTGCGGCAGCGGCCGGAAGATGTCCTGACCACGGCGTTCGACGCCGACCACGACGAGATGATCATTGTGAAGGACATCGAGGTCTACAGCACCTGCGAGCATCATCTGGTGCCATTCCACGGCGTCGCTCATGTCGGCTATATCCCGAACATGAAGGGCGAGATCACCGGGCTCTCGAAGATCGCCCGGCTGGTCGACCTCTTCGCCAAGCGGCCGCAGGTCCAGGAGCGCATGACCTCCCAGATCGCCGATGCCATCGAGGAGATCATGGAGCCCCGCGGCGTCATCGTCGTTGTCGAGTGCGAGCACCTGTGCATGTCGATGCGAGGCGTCCGCAAGCCCGGCGCCCGCACGGTGACGTCTGCTGTCCGCGGGGCCTTCCGCAGCTCCGACCGCACCAGAGCTGAGGCCCTCCGCCTGATTGCCGGCCGCTGATCACGCCGCACGACGGCGATGCCGCGATCCGGCCGCCAGCCGACCGCGCCAGACCTACTCTTGATGCCGTGAACGGGGACCCGAACGTCGTGCGCGACAAGTCGCTCGTGCCGCCAGGCGCCAGCAGCCCGCCGGCCGCTCGCAAGGACGCCGTGCGTCCCGTGGCGGCGCGCGCTGCGGCCGCGCACGCGGCCGTCGCGCCGCGTGCTCCGGCGGCCACCCAACCGCCCTCACCCAAGGACCCCGCGGACGACGATCGGATCAGCCGCGAGCGTCGCTCCCGCCGCCGGTGGGTCCCGGTGGTTGCGGGCGCCGTGACGTTCCTGTTCGGTGTGCGGGACATCGCGATGGTGCTGCGTCCGCATCTTTGGGAGCGGGTGAAGGTTCTCGACCGAGTGTTGCCCGGCAAGGTAGACACTGCCGTCGTTCACGGTGCTGTCGGTGCGGCGCTCGTCATGTCTGGCGCGCTGCTCATCCTGCTGTCGCACGCGCTGAAGCGTCGCAAGCGGCGCGCTTGGCGTGCGGTCGTCGCCGTGCTCGTGGTGACTGCTGGCCTCCATCTGGTGCACGACTCGGGTCCGGTGCGGGAGATCGTCGACTGGCTGCCGTTCGACGCCGCGCTGCTGGTGGCGCTGCTCGTGTTCCACAAGGAGTTCTTCGCTCGCGGCGATCCGCGCACCCGATGGCTCGCGTTGTGGGCGTTCATTGCGCTGGCGGCCAGCAGTTTTGTGGTCGGATCGCTGCTGATCGAGCTTCGTCCCGGTCAGGTTGTCGGCACCGTGCGGTTCCCCGAGGTTGCGCGCCACGTGGTGTACGGCATGTTCGGCGTCACCGGGCCCGTCCATTTCCGTACCGACCGGACGAACGATCTCGTCGCGTTCACGCTGGTCGCTATGGGAGCCTTCACCGCTCTCACTGTCGTCTACCTGTTGTTCCGCCCAGCCGAGCCGCGTGCGATTCTTCGCCCGGACGACGAGGTACGAATGCGCGAGCTGCTTGCGAAGCACGGCGATCGTGATTCGCTCGGCTATTTCGCGCTGCGACGCGACAAGAGCGTCATCTGGTCGGCGTCCGGCAAGTCGTGCATCACCTACCGGGTGCTGTCCGGCGTCATGCTCGCTACCGGTGATCCGCTCGGTGACTCCGAGGCCTGGCCCGGCGCCGTCAAGGAATTCATGGCGGAGGCCGAGCGGCACGCCTGGGTGCCCGCGGTCCTTGCGTGCAGTGAACTCGGCGGCGAGGTCTGGACCCGCGAGACGCACATGTCGGCGCTGGAGTTCGGTGACGAGGCCGTCGTCGACGTCGCCGAGTTCAGCCTCGACGGCCGCACCATGCGCAACGTGCGGCAGATGGTCAACCGCGTCGATCGCCTGGGCTACACCACCGAGATCTACCGCGTGCGCGACCTGCCGGCCGAGACGGCCAGGGCGTTTCGCGACCAGGCCGCGTCATGGCGTGGTGCGGAGACAGAGCGCGGTTATTCGATGGCGCTGGGCCGGCTCGGCGACCCGGCCGACGGCGACTGTGTAGCGGTCGCGGCGACCAAGGACGGCGAACTGCGGGCGTTCCTGCATTTCGTGCCGTGGGGCGACGACGGGCTGTCGCTCGACCTGATGCGGCGTGACCGCGCCGCCGATCCCGGTCTCAACGAGTACCTCATCACGGCGGCGTTGCGGGCCTGTCCTGCCCTCGGTGTGAAGCAGGTGTCCTTGAACTTCGCGGTATTCCGATCCGCGCTCGAGCGCGGCGGCCGCCTCGGTGCGGGCCCCGTGATCAGGGCCTGGCGCGGCCTGTTGGTGTTCGCCTCGCGGTGGTTCCAGATCGAGTCGCTGTACCGCTTCAACGCCAAGTTCCAACCCGAATGGTTGCCGCGCTACATCGTTTATCCCGGCGCCGCCGACCTGCCGAGGATCGCGATCGCCGCGCTCGAGGCCGAGGCGTTCATCGTGTGGCCGCATCCGCGCATCAGGCAACTGCGGCAACTGATGCGGCTCGGCCCGGCCGCGTGAGCACCCGTTTGGTGGGGTTCGCCGAACCCCCACCGTTGGTCGGCTTCGCCGACGTCGGCCGTTGCCGGGTCATGGGTGTCGTGAACGTGACACCCGATTCGTTCTCCGACGGCGGACGCTGGTTCGACGCCGAGGCCGCGATCGAGCATGGCTTGGGTTTGTGGCACGCGGGCGCCGACATCGTCGACGTGGGCGGCGAGTCGACGCGGCCTGGCGCGCAGCGCATCGACGCCGACGAGGAGCTGCGACGGGTCCTTCCTGTCGTGCGTGAGCTCGCCGCGGCCGGTGCGGTCGTCAGTATCGACACCATGCACGCCGACGTCGCGCGACAGGCCGTCGGGGCCGGCGCGGTGCTCGTCAACGATGTCAGCGGCGGCCTCGCCGACGATGCGATGGCGGCTTTCGTCGCATCGTCCGGCGTTCCCTTCGTCGTGATGCACTGGCGCGGGCACAGCGTCGACATGCAGACCCGCGCACACTACGACGACGTCGTCGTAGACGTGCGGCGCGAACTCGAGCAGCGAATCTCGGTACTCGTCGACGCCGGTGTCGATACCGAACAGATCGTTGTCGACCCCGGAATCGGGTTCGCGAAAAGCCTTGATTCTGACCACAATTGGGCGTTGCTTCGCCACCTCGACCAGCTCATCGACCTCGGCCGCCCGGTTCTCGTCGGCGCGTCGCGCAAGGCGTTTCTCGGCCGCCTGCTCGAGTCCGGTGATCCCGCCGTCCCGCGGCCACCCGACGAGCGTGACCACGCGAGTGCGGCGACGACGGCTCTCGTCGCCGCATCGGGTGCGTGGGCGGTTCGGGTTCACGACGTACCCGCCAATGTCGACGCGGTGCTGGTAGCGGCGCGCTGGCGGGCGCAGGCGTGACACCCGACAGGCGTTCTCGTCGCGACCGCATCGAGCTGCGCGGGTTGGTGGTCCGTGGGCATCACGGAGTCTTCGATCACGAACGTGCCGAGGGTCAGGACTTCGTCGTCGACGTGACCCTCGAACTCGACACCACGATGGCCGCGTGGAGCGACGAGCTCGCGGACACTGTCGACTATGGCGCGCTGGCACTGTTCATCGCCGCGATCGTCGGCGGTGAGCCGGTGCACCTGCTCGAGACGTTGGCCGACCGGATCGCGACTGCCTGCCTGGCCGACATCCGCGTCGCCTCGGTAGAAGTCGCCGTACACAAGCCGCATGCTCCGATCCCTCTGACGTTCGACGACGTCGTCGTCAGCATCCGCAGGTCCCGCCCGCCGGCCCCGGACCCGGCGTGAGAGCAGTACTCGCTCTCGGCGCGAACCTCGGCGATCGCGCGGCGGCGTTGCAGGCCGCGGTTGACGCGATCGATAGAGCGAACCGGGTCGTGGCGCTCTCGGCAATCTTCGAGACCACGCCGGTCGGCGGTCCGTCGCAGCCCGACTTCTACAACGCGGTCGTCGTGGTCGACACGAAGCTGGCCGCCATCGAACTGCTCGACCTCGCGCATCGCATCGAGGACGCCGCCGGGCGGGTGAGGCTCGAGCATTGGGGCCCCCGCACCCTGGACGTCGATGTGCTGGCGTACGGCGACCTGCGCAGCGACGACCCGGTGCTGACCCTGCCGCACCCCCGGGCACACGAGCGTGCGTTCGTGCTGCTGCCGTGGCTCGACGCAGACCCTGCCGCCCGGATCGTTGGCCTCGGGGCGGTGGCCGACCTGGCGGCTACGGTCGACACGGACGGCGTCCGCCGGCTCGAGCAGCCGTCCCTACGATGGGCCGGGGCGTCCTCGACGACGGGAGCCGCCGGAGCCGCCGGAGACGGGGAGGGTAGATGACGAGGTCCGTCCGGCTGCGCCGATGATGCCCACCCGCGCGACAATCCTGCTCGCACTAGCCCTCGGGTTCGGCGTCGTCAGCTGGCTAGTCGTCCGCAACGACTACAACTCCCTGCCTGCGCTGCCGGTTGTCGGCCCAGTGACGCTTGTCGTCCTGGCGGTCTTCGAATTCGTATACGCGTTCTCGGTGCGCTCACGATTGCGCAATCCGGGATCGCCTCCCATCGAACCGATCTTCGTGGCGAAACTGGCCGTGCTTGCCAAGGCGAGCAGCCATGCGGGGGCGATCGTGGCCGGGTTGTATGGCGGATTTCTCGCCTACACGCTGAACCATCTCGGTGAGCCTCGCATTGACGCGGACAGCCGCGCCAGCGGCTTGAGTGTCGCGGCATCGCTGGCGCTCGTGGCGGCAGCGCTGTTCCTCGAGTACAACTGCCGGGTACCCCGTTCGCCGGACGAGCGCGACGATTGATGTGAGCGACATGGACGACGCGTTCGCGCCACCGGGGGAGCGCTGGGTCGGGGTCTCCGCACGATTGCGAGACATGCGACGAACCGTGCTTGCCGTTGCGACCGTTCTTGTCGTCGCCGGCGTGGCGATCGGCTTCTCGGCGGCCGGCTCGGTCTCCGGCGCCGTCATGGGGTCGGTCGGCGTGATCCTCCTGGCGGCCGCGGCGTTCGTCATCGTCGGGCGTAACTACGACTCGTGGGGGTACGCCGAGCGAGCCGAAGACCTGCTGGTCACGCACGGAGTCATGTNNGAGTCATGTTCCGCCGGCTCGTCGTCGTCCCGTATGGCCGCATGCAGCTGGTCGACGTGACCGCCGGTCCGGTCGAACGCAAGTTCGGCATCGCGACGTTGCGGCTGCACACAGCAGCAGCCGGCACCGACGCGCGGATCCACGGACTCACCCCAACCGAAGCCGCCCGGTTGCGCGATCGGCTGGCGGCTCTCGGTGAATCCCAGTCGGCCGGGTTGTGAAGACCGAGGGTCGGCTGCATCCGCTGTCCCCGCTGATCAGGGCAGGCCGGCTCCTCGTCTCGCTTGCTGCCGTCGCGGCGTACAACATCCAGGCCATGCGCCACGCCGGCTGGTGGTTGCCGGGTGCGGTGCTGGCCGCCGTCCTGATCGGGGCGGTCGGCAGCGTGCTGTCGTGGGCGTTCACCCGCTTCCGGATCGCCGACGGCGACGTCCGCGTCGAGTCCGGAGTCGTCTTCCGGCGGTCGCGACGAGTGCGCATCGACCGCCTGCAGGCCATCGACATCGTGCAGCCACTCCTGGCGCGAGTGTTCGGGCTGGCCGAGCTGAAGCTCGACATGGCCGGCGGTTCCGAGGGTCGCGTTCGGCTCGGCTATCTGAAGCTCGACGATGCGCAGCGACTGCGGGCGTCGCTGCTCGCGATGGCGGCCGGACTCGACCACCGCACACCGGAAGCACCGCAGCGCCCGTTGGTGCATTGCAGCGGCGGCGCGATAGTGGGCAGCGCGCTGCTCTCGACCCAGGCGTTCGTCGGGTTCCTGTGGGTCGGCGGGTTCATCGTCGGCGCGGTCGCGTCGCAGCAGCCGGGTATCTTCACCGGCGCCTTGCCGGGAATCGTTAGCGTCTTCGGCGCCGTCTGGCACACGATCCAGCTGCATTTCGGCTTCACGGTCGCCGATTCACCGGACGGACTGCGGCTGCGGCACGGGCTCTTCGAGACGCGGTCGCAGACCGTGCCGCCAGGGCGGGTGCAAGCCGTGCGGATCGTTCAGCCGTTCCTGTGGCGGATGTGCGGTTGGGTGCGGGTCGACGCGAACATCGCGGGCTACGCGGGCCGGCGCGCCAACGAAGGGCAACAACACAACTCGGTGCTGCTGCCGGTCGGGTCGCGCGCGCAGGCGCTGACCATCGTGAGCCGGGTGCTGCCCGGCATCGACATCGACGCCGTGGTGCTCGAGCGGGTGCCGGCCCGCGCCAAGTGGCGGTCGCCGGTCCGCTGGTGGAGCTATCGCGCGGGTACCGACGACGCGGTGATCGCGGTGCGCAGCGGAGTGCTGACGAAGGTGCATGCCGTTATGCGGCACGAGAAGATCCAGAG
>PLCK01000223.1 GCA_003134755.1 Actinomycetota bacterium
GATCGCGGTGATCGCGGTGATCGCGGGTGGATCGCGGGTGGATCACCCGGGGACTACTCCGGGACGGCGTCGATCCCGGCCTCGGCACGCTGCTGGGCGGTGATCGGCGTCGGCGCACCGGTCAGGGGGTCCAGCCCGGCGCCGGTCTTGGGGAACGCGATCACCTCGCGCAGGCTGGCCGCGCCGGCCAGCAGCATGCAGATCCGGTCCCAGCCGAACGCGATCCCGCCGTGCGGAGGCGGCCCGAAGGCGAAGGCCTCCAACAGGAAGCCGAACTTGTCCTGGGCTTCCTCTCGGGAAAGCCCCAGCAGGTCGAACACCCGCTGCTGAACCTCGCGGCGGTGGATACGGATCGACCCGCCGCCGATCTCGTTGCCGTTGCAGACGATGTCGTACGCCCAGGCCAGTGCCTGGTCAGGGGCCTGCTCGAACCGGTCCACCCAGTCGTCGTTCGGCGCCGTGAACGGGTGGTGGACAGCGCTCCACCCGGTGCCACCGCCGTCCAGGTCGACCTCCTCGAACATCGGCGCGTCGACGACCCATACGAACGACCAGGCCGACTCGTCCACCAGGGAGCAGCGCCGGCCGACCTCCAGCCGGGTCGCCCCCAGCAGCGCCTGCGCGTGGGTACGCCGTCCCGCTGCGAAGAACGCGCAGTCACCGGGGGCCGCGCCGACGGCCGCCATCAGCCCGGCCCGCTCGGTGTCGGACAGGTTCTTGGCCACCGGGCCGCCGAGATCGCCGTCCGCCCCGAACGTCACGTAGGCAAGACCCCGGGCGCCACGCTGCTTGGCCCACTCCTGCCACGCGTCGAAGGCCCGGCGGGGCTGGCCGGCGCCGCCGGGCATCACCACGGCGCCCACGTAGTCGGCCTGGAACACCCGAAAGCCGGTCCCGGCGAAGTACCCGGTCAGGTCCACCAGCTCGAGCCCGAGCCGCAGGTCCGGCTTGTCCGAGCCGTACCGGGACATGGCCTCGGCGTAGGTCATCCGACCGATCGGGCCCACCTGCACCCCCAGCACGCCGGACCAGACCGCCCGGACCACGGCCTCGCCGACCTCGATGACGTCGTCCTGGTCCACGAACGACATCTCGATGTCGAGCTGGGTGAACTCCGGCTGCCGGTCGGCGCGGAAGTCCTCGTCGCGGTAGCAGCGGGCGATCTGGAAGTACCGCTCGACGCCGGCGACCATGAGCAGCTGCTTGAACAGCTGGGGCGACTGTGGCAGCGCGTACCAGTGGCCGGGCTGCAGCCGCACCGGCACCAGGAAGTCGCGCGCACCTTCGGGCGTCGAGCGGGTCAGGTTCGGCGTCTCGACCTCGACGAAGCGGTGCCGTGCCATCACGTCGCGCGCGACCTTGTTCGCTTCCGAGCGGATCCGCAACGCGCGGGCGGGGCCCTCACGACGCAGGTCGAGGTAGCGGTACTTGAGCCGGGCCTCCTCGTTGATATCGGCCGAGCCGGTGATCGCGAACGGCAGCGGCGCGGCCTCTGAGAGCACCTCGAGCTCGGTAGCGACGACCTCGATCTCGCCGCTGGCCAACTCGGCGTTCTCGTTTCCCGGCGGTCTTTCTCGCACCTCGCCGACCACCCGCACGCAGAACTCCGACCGCAACCGCTGCGCCGCCTCTGCGACGGCACCCTCGCGGAACACCACCTGCGCGATGCCGGACCCATCACGAAGGTCGACGAACGCGACCCCGCCGAGATCGCGCCGACGCGCCACCCAACCGGCGAGTGTCACGATGCTGCCGGCGTCGGAGCGCCGCAGCGTGCCGGCCTCGCGGGTGCGGATCACAGGAACTTCTCCTTCAGGGTCGCGACGAGCTGATTCAGCGGGACGGCGATCTGCTCGCCCGTCGTGAGGTCTTTCAGCTGGGACACACCAGCGTCGAGGTCGCGATCGCCGACCACAACCGCATAGAGAGCACTCGATCTGTCGGCCGCTCTCATCGCGCCCTTCAACCCCTTGCTCCCGTACGCCAGGTCGGCCCGGACTCCCGCCCGGCGCAGCTCGCCGACCGTCGCGACGCTCTGCAACCGGGCCGCATCGCCCAGCGGGACGAAGAACACGTCGAGCCGGCGCTCGTCGGCGATCGGTAGGCCCTCGGCCCGGCAGGCCAACACCGCCCGGTCGATGCCGAGTCCGAAGCCGATGCCCGAGAGCGGTTGGCCACCGAGCTCGGCCATCAGACCGTCGTAGCGTCCGCCGCCGCCGATGCCCGACTGCGCACCGAGCCCGTGGTGCACGAACTCGAAGGTGGTCTTCGTGTAGTAGTCGAGACCGCGGACCATGCGCGGGTTGAGCGTGTAGCTGACGCGCAACGCGTCGAGGTAGGCGCGCGTCGCCGCGAAGTGCTCCACGCAATCGGAGCAGAGGTGGTCGATCATCAGCGGCGCGTCGACGAGTTGCCGGCGAACGTCGGTGCGCTTGTCGTCGAGCACGCGCAACGGGTTCACCTGAGCCCGCGCGTGCGTCGCCGCGTCGAGGTCGAGGGTGTCGAGGAAGGCGATGAGCTTCTCGCGATAGCCCGGGCGGCAGGTGCTGTCGCCGAGCGACGTGATCTCGAGGGTGAAGTCGGTGAGCCCGAGCGACCGGAAACCACTGTCGCCGATCGCGACGACCTCGGCGTCGAGTGCCGGGTCGTCGACACCAATAGCCTCGATCCCGACCTGGAAGAACTGCCGGTAGCGGCCGTGCTGCGGCCTTTCAGCGCGGAAGAACGGTCCCGCGTACCAGAGCTTCATCGGCAGCGGGCCGCGGTCGAGGCCGTGCTGGATCACCGCCCGCATGACGCCTGCGGTGCCTTCGGGTCGCAGTGACAGCGAACGGCCGCCCCTGTCATCGAACGTGTACATCTCCTTGCTGACGACGTCGGTCGACTCGCCGACGCCCCGCACGAACAGCTCGGTGTGCTCGAAGATCGGCACCTCGGCGTAGCCGTAGCCGGCCGCGATCGCGGGGGCGGCAAGCGCCTCGCGGACGGCGAGGAACGTGGCCGACTCCGGCGGCAGATACTCGACCACGCCCTTGGGTGCGTCGATTGCGCTCACAGGCCACCCCGCGCCCTGGCCCCGGCCAGCCCGCGAAGGTGCGGGTTGGTGGCGCGCTCGCGGCCGATCGTGGTCGACCCGCCGTGACCTGGCAGCACCACGGTCTCGTCGGGCAAGGTGAGGATCTTCGCCAGACTGACCTGCATCGCCACTGGATCGCCGCCGATCTGATCGCTGCGGCCGATCGACCCGGCGAACAGCAGGTCTCCCGCGCACATCAGCGGTGCGCCGTCCGGGCCGCCTTCGGCAGTGCGGAACACGACCGACCCCTCGGTGTGACCCGGCGTGTGATCGACGATCAGGCTCAGCCCACCGGCGTCGACCACCCCGCCGTCGGTCAGCTCGCGAACCTCGTCTGGTTCCGTGAAGGTCACACCTGCCAGCCCGAGCGCCGCGACCAGGTCGGGTGACAGCGTGCGGATCGGGTCGGCCAGCCGGTCGCGGTCGCGAGGGTGGATGTAGGCCGCGACGTCGTAAGCGTTGCACACCGGCAGCACCGACCACATGTGGTCGATGTGGCCGTGGGTGAGCAGCACGGCGGCAGGGCGGAGCCGGTGTTCGTGCAGAACCTCGGCCAGCGCCGGCACCGCGTCCTGGCCCGGATCGACGACCACGCACTGCTCGCCGGCCGCGGGAGCGAGCACGAAACAGTTCGCGGCAAATGAGCCGGTGGGAAACCCCACGACGAGCACGATCGTCCTCTCTTACGACACGGGGCGGGCAGCTGCTGCCAGCCGCTGCCCGGATGCGGTCGCGCTAGCCACGCATCCGGCCGCGCGCGATCTCAGCCGGACGCCGATCGCGCTGCGGGCCGAGCCTACCGGCCCCCCTAGACTGGCGCCGCCCGCAAACGCACGCGAGCACGCGACCGCACAGCCCACAGTGTTGATCCAGGAACGATGATCGAGGAGGCCGCGTGGCCGGCAAAGACCGGAAACGTCAGATCGCCCGTGAGCGCTACCAGCGCCGGATGGCTGCGAAAGCGCAGGCCAGGGCCCGCGCCCGGCAGCGCACCGCGATGGGCCTGTCGGCTGGCGCGGTCGTCGCGATCGTGGGCATCGTGTTGGCGATCACGCTGCCCGGCAGTGGCAAGAAGCCCGCCAGCTCGGTCTCCGGCGTGAGCCCGTCGGCCTCGACCTCGGCATCTGCCTCCGCCTCCCCGACGCCACCCGCCCCGACCACGGCAAGCGGCTGCACGAGCAAGCCGAGCGTCGTCGCCTCGCCGATCGCGAACTTCCCGCTGCTGCCGGCGGGCGTCGATGCGGCGCTCAAGACCGAACCGACGGTGACGATCCCGGCCGGAGCCGTGCCCACGAAGACCGAGGTCAAGGATCTCGTTGTCGGCACCGGCGCGACTGTCGGCAAGACCGACAACGTCACCGTGGACTACCTCGGGATGAACTACGTCGACTGCGCGGAGTTCGACTCCTCGTGGTCGCGAAGCACGGTTGCGACGTTCTCGCTCCAACGCGTCATCCCAGGGTTCACCAAGGGCATCGGCGGTGACACGGCGAGCGGGATCGCGCCCATGAAGGTGGGCGGTCGCCGGGAGATCATCGTTCCGGCCGTCGATGGGTACGGGGTCGCCGGGTCCTCCCCGAACATCGCGCCCAACGAGGAACTCGTCTTCGTCGTCGACGTGCTCGCTGCCTCGACCCCTAGCCCGAGCCCATCGGCGAGCTCTTCGGCGTCGACCAGCCCCTCGGCGTCCGGCTCAGTGAGCGTGAGCCCGAGCGCGACGCAGTAGGCCAGCGTGACCGGCGCCGTCCGCCTTACGCGCGGGCGGTGCTGGTCACGCGGTAGGCGTCGTAGACACCGTCAACGGCCTTGACCGCCTTGAGCACATGGCCGAGGTGCTTGGGGTCACCCATCTCGAACGTGAACCTGTTGACGGCGACGCGGTCGCGGGTGGTCGTGACCGACGCAGCCAGGATGTTCACATGCTGGTCGGAGAGCACCTGGGTCAAATCGGCGAGCAGCCTGCTGCGGTCGAGCGCCTCGACCTGGACGACGACGAGGAAGACTGACGCCGCACCCGGCGCCCATTCGACGCCGACGACACGGTCGGGCTCGTTCTGGGTCAGCGTCACCATGTTGTCGCAGTCGAGGCGGTGCACCGACACACCGCTGCCGCGCGTGACGAACCCGTTGATGGAGTCGCCGGGCACTGGCGTGCAGCAGCGGGCCAGCTTCACCCAGATGTCACTCGCCCCCTTGACCACGACCCCGGGGTCGCCGGCCGACCGCAACGGACGCCGCGGGCCCTGGGTGTTCGGATTGATGGTCTCGGCAAGGTCTTCAACCACGCCCTCTTCGCCGCCGCGTGCCTGCAGCAGTCGCTGGACGACGGTCTGTGCCGTGACGTGTCCCTCACCGACCCCCGCGTAAAGACCCGAAACGTCGGCGTAGTGCATCTCGCGCGCGAGTGTCCCTAGAGCGTCGTCGGACAGCAGCCGCTGCAAGGGCAGACCCTGCTTGCGCATCATTCGGGCGATGGCCTGCTTGCCATCCTCGATCGCGTCTTCGCGGCGCTCCTTGGCGAACCACTGACGGATCTTGGTACGGGCCCGCGGGCTCTTGACGAACGCCAGCCAGTCGCGGCTCGGCCCGGCGGCCGCCACCTTGGAGGTGAAGATCTCGACGGCGTCGCCGTTGTCGAGTGTGCTGTCGAGCGGCACCAACCGGCCGTTGACCCGCGCGCCGATACATCGGTGCCCGACCTCGGTATGGACCGCGTAGGCGAAGTCGACGGGACCCGACCCCTGCGGCAACGCCAGGACGTCGCCCTTCGGGGTGAAGACGTAGATCTCGGCGCCCTGGATGTCGAACCGCAACGACTCGAGGAACTCGCCGGGATCGGCTGCTTCCTTCTGCCAGTCGAGCAACTGCCGCAGCCAGGCCATGTCGTTGCCGGTCGACGGCGCTTCGATGCCGCTGGCCGAGTCTTCCTTGTACTTCCAGTGCGCGGCGATGCCGTACTCGGCGCGGCGGTGCATCGCGTGCGTGCGGATTTGTAGCTCGACCGGCTTTCCGTCGGGTCCGATGACCGTCGTGTGCAACGACTGGTAGAGGTTGAACTTCGGCATCGCGATG
>PLCK01000196.1:0-383 GCA_003134755.1 Actinomycetota bacterium
CCTCGAGGCGGCCCGCGAGCTCGGCGACACCGATGCCTCGTTCCGTGCCGAGATGCCGGAGCTCGAGCGTCGGCGTGACGAGGCGGCCGAGGAACTTCGGGCGCTGCTCGTGCCGCGCGACCCCAACGACGGCAAGGACGTCATCCTGGAGGTCAAGGCGGGTGAAGGCGGTGAGGAGTCGGCGCTGTTTGCCGGCGACCTGATGCGGATGTATCTGCGCTACGCGGAACGGCAGGGCTGGAAGACCGAGCTGCTCGACGCGACCGAGTCCGACCTGGGTGGCTACCGCGACGCGACGCTCGCTGTGCGGGCGGGCAGCGGTGACGGTGCCTGGAGCCGGATGAAGTTCGAGGGCGGAGTACACCGGGTGCAGCGGGTGCCGG
>PLCK01000196.1:461-10768 GCA_003134755.1 Actinomycetota bacterium
ACGAGAAGAGCCAGCTCCAGAACAAGGAGTCGGCACTGCGGATCCTGCGCGCCCGGCTGCTCGTCCTCGCTCAGGAGGAAGCCGCCGCCGCGGCCAGCGCCGAGCGGCGGACGCAGATCCGCACGGTCGACCGGTCGGAGCGGATCAGGACGTACAACTTCCCCGAGAACCGGATCTCCGACCACCGGGTGAACTTCAAGGCCTACAACCTCGACCAGGTCCTCGACGGCGACCTCGACGCCGTGATCCAGGCGCTGGTCGACGCCGACGCAGCAGCTCGCATGGCGGAGCACGCGTCATGACAGCGAACCGCAGCCCGGCCAGACTGCGAGTGGCAATCGACGTCGCCCATGACCGGTTGGCGGCGGCCGGCGTGCCGTCGCCGCGCCACGACGCCGAGGCGCTCGCGGCGTTCGTGCTCGGCTGCCCGCGCGGTCGCCTACACGTCGCGGGCGACCTATCCGCGGGGCAGCAGACCGTCTTCTCTGAGCTGGTGGCTCGGCGGGCCAAACGGATCCCGCTGCAGCACCTGACCGGTAGCGCCGCGTTCCGCTACCTCGAGGTGGCGGTCGGCCCGGGCGTCTTCGTGCCCCGACCCGAGACCGAGGTCCTGGCCGGCTGGTGTATCGACGCCTTGCTGTCCCGGACCGACAAGACTCCCGAGCCGCTGGTGGTCGACCTCTGCACCGGGTCGGCGGCGATCGCATTGTCGATAGCGCACGAGGTCAAAGGCGCCGTAGTCCACGCGGTGGAACGTGAGCGCGCCGCCTATGAATGGGCGGACCGCAACGTCACGGGAACCCGGGTGGTCGTCCACCACGCCGACGCGGCCGACGCCCTTGCCGACCTCGATGGCAGTGTCGACCTGGTAGTCGGCAACCCGCCCTATCTGCCCGAGAGCCAGCGTGGCGACGTCGATCCCGAAGTCCGCGACCACGACCCGGACGCCGCGTTGTGGGGCGGCCCCGACGGGCTGGCCGGCCCGCGCATGATCGAGCTGGCCGCGCGGCGGCTGTTGCGCCATCACGGCCTGGTCGCGGTGGAGCACGCCGACCACCAGGGTGAGCTGGTAGCCGAGTTGTTCCGCGCGTCGGGAGAATGGGAGCACATCGCCGTCCGGCAGGATCTTGCTGGACGCGACCGGTTCGTGACCGCCCAGCGCGACCGAATGGCCGACTAACCCGCGAGCGTCAGACCGGAGCAACCCGTGACGATGTACGACTGCCACGACCCCGACCAGCGGGCGACCGGCGTGCGCGAGGCTGCTTACGCCGTGCGGCGTGGCGACCTCGTCGTGCTGCCCACCGACACCGTCTACGGGATCGGCGCCGACGCCTTCACGCCATCGGCCGTGACCGCACTGTTGGCGGCGAAGGGCCGCGGCCGAGACATGCCGGTGCCCGTGTTGATCGGCTCGCGCAACGTCGTCGAGGCGCTGGTCGGCGAGCTTTCCGAACCGGCCAGGCGGCTCATCGACGTGTTGTGGCCCGGCGCGCTGACGATCGTCGCGCGGCACAGTCCAAGCCTGGCCTGGGACCTCGGCGACGCCCGCGGCACAGTGGCCCTGCGGATGCCGGCCGACCTGATCGCCCTCGACGTCCTGAAGGAAACCGGGCCGATGGCGGTGAGCAGTGCGAACCGGTCCGGCCTCCCCCCGGCGACGACGTGCGCCAACGCCCACGCCCAGCTCGGCGATGCGGTTGCCGTCTATCTCGACGGCGGTCCGACGACAACGGCGGTGCCGTCGTCGATCGTCGACGTCACTGGCGACGTGCCCGTTCTGGTCCGGCCGGGCTGGGTAACCCTCGAGCGGCTGCGTGAGATCGTCCCCGAGCTGGCAGCCCCACAGTCGGGTTGATCAGCAGTCGGGCTGATCGGCATTCGACGTGATCGGCCGTAGAGTTCGGTGACGGAGGAGGGACGTGCGCGAGTATCTGATCACGCTGCTGGTCGCCGCCACGGTCACCTACCTCGCGACGCCGGTCGCGCGGCGTTTCGCGATCCGGGTGGGCGCGATGACCCGCGTGCGCGACCGCGACGTCCACACGATTCCGACCCCGCGCCTCGGGGGGGCGGCAATGTTCCTCGGGATGGCCGCGGCGCTGCTGGTCGCCTCCAGGCTGCCGACCCTGCAAGTCGTCAACCAGCGCTTCTCCGAGCCGCGTGCGCTGCTGCTCGGCGGCGGCATCGTCTTCCTGATCGGCGCGCTCGATGACAGGTTCAATCTCGACGCCGTGACGAAGCTGGCCGGGCAGATCCTGGCCGCGGCCGTCATGGTGTTGCAGGGTGTCCAACTGCTCTGGTTGCCGATCCCGCGCTACGGCACTCTGATCCTGGGCCAGGACTGGTCGGTGATCCTGACCGTCACCTTCATCGTCGTCGTCATCAATGCCGTCAATTTCATCGACGGCCTCGACGGGCTCGCGGCCGGCATCGTCGGGATCGCGGCGCTCGCGTTCTTCGCGCAGGCCTACCACCTGGTCGTACAGCGGCACGTGTCGCACGCACTGCCCGCGCTGCTGATCGCTGTCGTCGTAGCCGGTATCTGTCTTGGCTTCCTGCCGCACAACTTCCATCCGGCGCGGGTCTTCATGGGCGACTCCGGCTCCATGCTCATCGGCTTGCTCCTCGCGGCGTCGACCGTGTCACTTACCGGCCAGATCAACCCGGCCGAGGCTGCTGACGCCTACCAGCAGTACGCGACGTTCCTCCCGCTGCTGTTGCCGTTCGCGGTGCTTTTCGTTCCGTTCGCCGACCTGGTCCTGGCCGTGGTCCGCCGCACGAAGGCTGGCCGCGCGCCGTGGGCGCCCGACAAGCAACACCTGCACCACCGGCTCCTGGAATTGGGACATTCGCAGCGTCGAGCCGTGTTGATCATGTACCTGTGGTCGTCGCTCCTCGGCGCCGGCGTGGTCGCGCTGTCGATCATCCAGGGGCCGATGATCGTCCTGTCGATCGGCGGCACCATCGCCGTCCTGACGCTGTTGCTGGTCAACATGCCGCGCATGCGTGCGGCCTACCGGGCCCACCGCCACCCAGCATGACCCGGGCACGGCGTCGTGAGCGCTGGACCGTAGGATGAGCACTGATCCGCCAAGGCCAGAACTGGGTCTCTACGCCCTGATTGGCATCGGCACCCTCAACCTGGTGTCGTTGCTACTCGGGCTGGGGATCGGCTGGTTCCTCGACGGGCAGTTCGACTCGTTTCCCGCCGCCACGCTCATCGGTCTTGCCGTGGGGGTCGGGGCGGGAGTCATCCTGAGCTGGTTTCAGATCCGCAAGTACTTCACCGACGCCAGGTAGCCGCAATATCCGACACCGGACGACGCTGGGAGGCCGCAACCGATGAATAGCACCGCTCCCATGATGGTGCCGGTAGGAACTCCGCGCCGGGTCTTCGTGATCGCCGCCGTACTCGCCGGCGTCGGATTGCTCGGCGCCTCGCTGCTCGGGCACGTTGTCGTCGGCGTGCTCCTTCTGGTCGGCGTCGTGCTCGGTGCGGCCAACAACGTGCTCACCGTGCGCTCGATCCTGAATTTCACGGCGGCCGGTGACCCCGACCGCAAGAGCTTCGCCAAGGCTTCGCTCGTTCGCCTGGCCTACATTTCGCTGATTGCCGCGGTGTTCCTTATGGTGTTCCGGCGCGAGGGCATCGCCGTCCTCGCGGGCCTCGCGGTGTTCCACCTGCTCGCCGCGCTGGCCACGGCCGTGCCTGTTCTGAAGGAGTTTCATAGGGCATGAGTTTGCTGAGCACTGCGCCGTCGCAGGTGGTTGCCGCGACCATCGACGTCGGCACCCATCCCGAGGCGAAGATCTTCGGGCTGACGATCAACACGGACACGGTCCTGACCACGTTGATCGCCGGGTTCATCCTTGTCGCTCTCGGTCTCTACATGCGTGCGAGGGCGCAGACCGGCGTCCCAAGCAAGCTGCAGCTGATCTTCGAGACTGTCGTCGACGCTGTGAACAAGCAGGTCAACGAGAGCATGGGGATCAAGGTCGCGCCTTTCGTGGTGCCGCTTGCGGTGACGCTGTTCGGCTTCATCTTGTTGTGCAACTGGATCGGGCTGGTACCCAGCGGCCACCCCGAGAAGCTGCCGGCACCGACGGCCGACATCAATTTGACGCTCGCGTTGGCATTCGCCGTGATCGTGCCGCTGCACATCGTCAGTGTTCGTCGACGCGGCCTGAGGGCTTACGTCAAGCACTTCTTCCAGCCGTATCCGATCATGTTCCCGATCAACCTGATCGAAGAGCTCGTGAAGCCGTTCACGCTCGCGCTTCGACTATTCGGCAACCTGATCTCCGGCGCGATCATGGTCGCGCTACTTGCACTGCTGCCCGCTTACGCACTCTGGGCGCCGCAAGGTGTCTGGAAACTGATCGACGCCGCAGTCGGCGTGATCCAAGCCTTCATCTTCGCGCTGCTGACCATCCTCTATTTCGCGTTCGCTACGACAACGGAAAGTCACTGAACAGCACGCCTCGATCCACCGCACGCCTCGATCCACCGCACGAATCACGCTGACCGCACCACCACATCGGAGCAAGGAGAGACATGGCATCGGACGCTGCAAACCTCGACAGCGCCATCAAGACCGCTGGAGCCTTCGTTGGCGGAGGCCTGGCTCTCGCCGGCGGCGCGATCGGCGCGGCCGTCGGTGACGGCCTCGCCGGTGCCCAGACGATCGCGGGCGTCGCCCGTCAGCCCGAGTCGCAGCCGCGGCTCATGCCGATCTTCTTCCTGACTGTCGGTCTGGTCGAGGCGATGTACTTCATCAANNAAGAAATTCGTTCCGATCGGCGTCACGGTGTTCATCTTCGTCCTGGTCTGCAACTGGATTGGCTTCTTGCCAACGGCCATGCACCCTGGCCAATCCGGGGAGATATTCCCGGCCCCGACGAGCGACGTGAATCTGCCATTGGCGCTGGCCCTTTTCGTCATCACGTGGGTTCATATCGAATCGGTGCGGGCGCGCCGCATCGGGGGCTACTTCAGGCACTATGGGAAGCCGTACGCGGCGCTGACACCCATCAACCTCGTCGAAGAGGTCACCAAGCCCATCACGTTGACTCTCCGTCTCTTCGGCAATCTTTTCTCCGGCGGTCTGATGATCGTCGTGGTGGCGGCCCTGATGGCCAAGGCGATCGGTCCGTTCGAAATCATCTGGAAACCCTTTGACCTCGCGATCGGCGCAATCCAGGCCTACATCTTCATGTTGCTCACGATCATCTATTTCGGATTGGCGATGAGCCACGACGAACAGCACGACGAGGAGCACGAATTGAAGCACCACGCAGTACTCGAGAATTCGCAGTAACACCAACCAGGAGGAATAGAAAATGGCAGCACAAACAGTGGCAGGTGCGATCGGCATTGCGGGTGCCCTCGTCGGCGGCGGATTGGCCCTCGGCGGAGGCGCCATTGGTGCGGCAATAGGCGACGGCCTGGCCGGTAGCCAGACCATCGCGGCGATCGCCCGTCAACCCGAGGTTGAGAACAAAGCCCGTACGTATTTCTTCTTGACGGTCGGGCTCGTCGAGGCGATGTACTTCATCAACCTGGCCTTCATGGCCATGTTCGTCTTCGTCCTCGGCAAGTAGTTCGGAGCCAGCGTGCCAACAGTCATCGCAGCAGCGGATTCGGCGAAGACCAACAACTTCCTGATTCCGAACGGCACCTTCATCGCCGAGCTGATCACCTTCCTGGTGATCTTGGCCATTCTCGGCAAATATGTCGTGCCGTTCGTCAACAAATCGCTCGCGAGCCGTCAAGAGGCGATTCGTCAGCAATTCCAGGAAGCCGAGGAGGCTCGCGCGCGTCTCCAGGCCGCCGAAGCCGAGTATCGCGATCAGATCGCGACCGCCCGCGCCGACGCGGCCCGCGAGCGTGAGGAAGCCCGTGAGCAAGGTGCCCAGATCCTTGCCGACCTCAAGGCACAGGCGCAGGTCGAGTCCGAACGGATCATCAAGGCAGCCCACCAGCAGATCGAGGCCGAACGCTCACGAACGGTAGCGGCGCTTCGCGCCGAGGTAGGCACGCTGGCCATCGAACTGGCAGCCAAAGTTGTCGGCGAGACGCTGACCGACGACGCCCGGCAGCACCGGGTTGTCGAGCGCTTTCTTGCCGAGGTCGAGTCGCGCAGTGGCGAAGGCATCGCCGCAGAGCAGGCGCGCAGCTGATGCAGGGAGCCAGCCGCGACGCGCTTGCACAGGCCTGGGCCGACGTCGAGCGACAACTGTCGCAATCCGACGTCGACGCCAACCAGGTCGGTGATGAGTTGTTCGGGGTCGTCGGCGTGATCGACGGTCAGGTCGGGTTGCGTCGGGCCCTGTCCGACCCTTCACTCGAGGCCGATCGCAAGGCAGAGCTGGTCGAGTCCCTGCTCAGTGCGCGCGTCAGCCCGGCGACGGTGGGGATCGTCAGCGGTCTGGTGCGATCCCGTTGGTCGCGGACGCGCGACCTGCCCGACGCGATCGAGACGCTCGCTGTGCTCGCCGAGATGATCGCAGCCGACCTCGCCGGCGACGCCGACGACGTGGAGGACGAGCTGTTCCGGTTCGGTCGCATCGTTGAGAGTCGCTCCCAGCTTCGCGAGGCGCTGCGAAGTCAGGTACTGCCCAACGAGAACAAGGTCGCGCTCATCTCGGCTCTTCTCGATGGCAAGGTGACACCGACAACGGTGCGCCTCGTTACCGAACTCGTCGTCCACCCGCGCGGTCGCACACCTGAAGACGCCATCGCCGACTACGGGAAGGTGGCGGCACAGCACCGCAACCGCGCGATCGCTCGCGTGACGACCGCTGTCGTGCTGTCGGACGGCGAGCGCGACCGGCTCCAGTCGGCACTCGCCGCGATGTACGGCCGCGACCTACACCTCGAGGTCGAGGTCGATCCCGACATCGTCGGCGGTGTGGTCGTGCACGTCGGCGACGAGGTGCTCGACGGTTCGGTAGCCGGCCGGCTCGCAGACGCGCGGCGACGTCTTGAGTAGCACCCAGCAATCCGCATCCCACGCAGACCCACGCACCGCAGGCCCACGAACGAGGACGGACTGATGGCAGAGCTGACGATTCGCCCGGAGGAGATTCGCGACGCGCTCGAGCGTTTCGTGTCGTCGTACACCCCCGACGTCGCAGCGCGTGAAGAGGTCGGCCGGGTGACGGAGGCCGGCGACGGCATCGCGCGCATCGAAGGCCTCCCGTCGACGATGGCCAACGAGCTGCTGCGGTTCGCCGATGGCACCCTTGGCATCGCGCTCAACCTCGACGTCCGTGAGATCGGCGCCGTCGTCCTGGGGCCGTTCGAGGGAATCGAAGAAGGCCAGGTCGTGAAGCGGACCGGCGAGATCCTGTCGGTCCCCGTGGGCGACGGCTTCCTGGGCCGGGTGGTCAACCCGCTCGGTGAGCCCATCGATGGCCTCGGCGAGATCAAGGCCGAAGCGCGCCGCGCGCTCGAGATCCAGGCACCGAGCGTCATCCACCGGCAGCCGGTGAAGGAACCGCTGCAGACCGGGATCAAGGCGATCGACGCGATGACCGCCATCGGCCGCGGGCAGCGTCAGCTCATCATCGGTGACCGCCAGACCGGCAAAACCGCGGTCGCCATCGACACGATCATCAACCAGAAGGAGAACTGGGCCACCGGCGACGTCAAGCAGCAGGTCAAGTGCATCTACGTCGCGATCGGGCAGAAGGGCTCGACGATCGCCGGTGTGCGCGGCGCGCTCGAAGCCGCAGGCGCGCTTGAGTACACGACGATCGTGGCGGCGCCGGCGTCCGACGCGGCCGGCTTCAAGTACCTCGCCCCCTACACCGGTTCGTCGATCGGCCAGCACTGGATGTACAAGGGCGAGCATGTCCTCATCATTTTCGACGACCTGAGCAAGCAGGCCGAGGCCTACCGCACGGTGTCGCTGCTGCTGCGGCGGCCGCCGGGTCGCGAGGCGTACCCGGGCGACGTGTTCTACCTGCACTCCCGGTTACTCGAGCGCTGCGCGAAACTGTCCGACGATCTCGGCGGCGGTTCGATGACTGGCCTGCCGATCATCGAGACCAAGGGCAACGACGTCTCTGCCTACATCCCGACGAACGTGATCTCGATCACAGACGGTCAGATCTTCCTCGAGACCGACCTGTTCAACTCCGGTGTCCGGCCGGCCATCAATGTCGGTATCTCCGTATCGCGAGTCGGCGGTTCTGCGCAGGTCAAGGCGATGCGCGCGGTCGCCGGTCGGCTGCGACTCGACCTCGCCCAGTTCCGTGAGCTTGAGGCATTCGCGGCGTTCGGTTCCGATCTCGACGCCGCCTCGAAGTCGCAGCTCGAGCGTGGTGCCCGGCTTGTCGAGTTGCTCAAGCAGGCGCAGTACTCGCCGTTCCCCGTCGAGCACGAGGTGG
The DNA here is from genome assembly GCA_003134755.1 of Actinomycetota bacterium. Taxonomy (GTDB): domain Bacteria; phylum Actinomycetota; class Actinomycetes; order Acidothermales; family Acidothermaceae; genus PALSA-607. The sequence continues at coordinate 8,859 of PLCK01000196.1, forward strand.
TGTCGATCTGGGCCGGCACGACGGGCCAGCTGGACGACGTCCCGGTGAGCGATATTCGACGGTTCGAACGCGAGTTCATCGAGTACGTGCGGCTGCAGCACCAGGGCATCCTCGAGGCGATCTCGCAGACCAAGCAGCTATCGGACGAGACCGCGGAAAGTCTCAAGCAGGCGATCACGAGCTTCAAGAAGAGCTTCGAGACGCACGAGGGCACGTCACTGGTCGGGCACGAAGAAGCCGCTGAGCTCGACCAATCGCACATGGCGAACGAGACGGTGCGCAAGCACCTTCCGTCCGACAAATCCCCGGCGGCGTCCGCGCCCGCGGCCCACTAACAGCGAGCCAGGCAGGCAGGTAGTCACATGGGAGCCCAGGTCCGGGTCTATCGCCGGCGCATCCGATCGGTGCGCGCCACGGCGAAGATCACCCGCGCCTTCGAGCTGATCGCCGCGTCCCGCATGATCAAGGCGCAACAGCGAGTCGCGGCGTCCACGCCGTACGCCGAGGCCATCACCCGGGCGGTGTCGGCGGTCGCGAGCCAGTCGGGCATCGACCACCCGCTGACGACCAAACACGAGAACGCCACCCGCGCGGCCGTGCTCCTCATTACGAGCGACCGCGGACTCGCCGGTGCCTACAGTTCGAACGTGCTCAAGGAGGGCGAGTCGCTCACTGCGCACCTTCGCGCGAGCGGCTTCGAGGTGCTGCCGTACATCGTCGGCCGCAAGGGCCTCGCCTACTACCGGTTCCGCGACCGGTTTATCGCTGATGAGTGGAGCGGGTTCTCCGAGAGCCCGAGCTATGCAAACGCGAAGGACGTCGCCGACACGTTGATCGCCGCGTTCAATACACCGACGGACGACGGCGGTATCGACGAGATCCACGTCGTGTACACCCAGTTCATCTCGATGCTCACCCAGACGCCGGTGATCCGGCGCATCCTGCCGCTCGAGGTGGAAGAAACCACTGAGGCGCCGGCGGGCGGTGCAATTCTTTCGTACGAGTTCGAACCCGGTGCCGAGGGCGTCCTTGACGCGTTGTTGCCCCGATACGTCGAGGCCCGGGTCTACAACGCGTTGCTGCAGGGCGCGGCGTCCGAGCTCGCGGCGCGTCGGCGTGCGTGCAAGTCGGCGACCGACAACGCCGAGGAGCTCATCAAGACCTACACGCGGCTCGCCAACGCGGCCCGGCAGGCAGACATCACCCAGGAAATCAGCGAGATCGTCGGTGGCGCTGACGCGCTTGCCGCTAGCGGGAGCGAGTGACAAACCACATGACCGCATCTGTCGACAACGCCGTTATCAAGGACTCCGGGCACACCGGCATGGGTCGGGTGGCCCGGGTCATCGGGCCGGTCGTCGACATCGAGTTCGGCGTCGACGACCTGCCCGGGATCTACAACGCCCTCGAGGTCGACATCGACCTGTCGATCGGTTCCGACGGCAGCCAGAAGCACACGCTGACTCTCGAGGTGGCGCAGCACATCGGTGACAACGTCGTGCGCGCGATTTCGCTGCAGCCCACTGACGGGCTCGTCCGCGGTGCGCCGGTGCATGACACCGGTCAGCCCTTGTCGGTGCCGGTCGGCGATGTCACCAAGGGCCATGTCTTCAATGCTTTGGGGAAGGTCCTCGACGTCGACGAGAGCACCCTGAACATCACCGAGCGGTGGCCGATCCACCGTCCCGCGCCGCCGTTCGACCAGCTTGAGAGCAAGACCGAGATGTTCGAGACCGGCATCAAGGTGATCGACCTGCTCACGCCGTACGTGAAAGGCGGGAAGATCGGCTTGTTCGGCGGTGCCGGCGTCGGCAAGACCGTGATCATCCTCGAGATGATCCACCGCGTCGCGACGCAGCACGGTGGCATCTCGGTGTTCGCCGGTGTCGGCGAGCGCACCCGTGAGGGCA
>PLCK01000246.1 GCA_003134755.1 Actinomycetota bacterium
CGGTGGTCGCGGTCAAATCAGGCCGGACCGTCGCCGGCACCAAGGGAGCTATCTCGCACACCGCCGCCGCCGCCACTCCCGATGTCGCGGTCGACAGTCTGTTCGATCAGGCAGGTGTCATCCGCGTCCGTTCCCTAGCCGAGCTCTTCGACGTCTCGACTCTGCTCGACCTCGCCCCGCTGCCGCGGGGACGGCGGGTGGCGATCATTGGCAACGGCGGCGGCCCTGGCNNGGCGTGCTGGCGGCTGACGCGTGCGAGAGCGACGGCCTCAACGTCATCGAGCTCGGTGATACGACGAGGCGCCGACTCTCGGCGCTGTTGCCCCCGGGCGCGACCATCGGGAACCCCGTCGATCTGCTTGCTGAGGCCGACCCGGTGTCGTTCGAGGCTGCCTTGCGCGTGCTTCTCGAAGACTCCGAGGTCGACGCGATCATGACGGTTTACACGCCGATCCAGACCGGCTCAGAAGCCGGGATCGCTCGGGCGATCGCCACCGTGCAGGCGGACCAGCCCGACAAGCCGATCCTCGCCTGCTTCCTCGGGCTACCGGCCGTCCCGAAGGAGCTGCGCAACGCGGCCGGGCGGCCGCTCGTGCCGTGCTATGCGTTCCCCGAGCCGGCGGCAAACGCCCTGGCCGCCGCCGTCCGCTACGCGTCGTGGCTCGCTCGTTCCGAAGGTACGGCACGCGTGTTCGACGATATCGATCTGGTGCGCGCCCGGTCCATCGTTGACCACGCCCTCACCGGCAAACCCGACGGCGGTTGGCTCGACGCACATGTCGCGGCTGAATTTGTTGCGACCCACGGCGTAACCGTGGCCGCGAGCACCCACGTCCGTGACCCCGGCGCTGCTGCGGCGGCCGCGACCGCGATCGGCTTCCCGGTGGCACTCAAAGCGGCCGCTGGCGCGCTCGTGCACAAGACCGAGCTGAAGGGGGTCCGGCTGGACCTTCAGACATCCGACGAGGTCGCCGCGGCGTTCACCGCCATGAGGAACGAGATCGGCGACGCGATGGGCGGTGCCATCGTCCAGCCCATGGTCGCCGGAGGAGTCGAGACCGCCATTGGGGTGGTGGCGGACCCCACCTTCGGACCGCTTGTCATGGTCGGCCTCGGCGGAGTCGCGAGCGACCTGCTGGCCGACCGTGCGTTCCAGCTGTTGCCCTTGAGTGTCGAGGCCGCACAGCGCCAGATCAGGTCATTGCGAGCGGCACCCCTCCTGTTCGGCTACCGCAATACGCCCATGTGCGACGTCGCGTCGTTCGAGGACATGCTGCTTCGGGTTGCGCAACTGGCGGCCAACATTCCTGAGGTGGCCGAACTCGATCTGAATCCGGTCATCGTGTCGACGACAGGCGCCGTGGCCGTCGACGTGAAAGTTCGGCTGCAACCCGCATCGGCTGAGGATCCGCTCGTCCGGCGGCTTCGATAAGCGCCTTGCGAGGAACGACATGGGCTAGCTGACATTCGGGACAGAGGCCCTGGCTCCCGGGACCTTCGGCTCTCCGCGCAGTCGGCGTCGAAGTCCAGCATGGTGAGCATGATCCGCGAATCCCACGATTGGGAACCCCTCACTCACTCCGAGTGCTTCGCGTTGCTCGCGACAGTTCCGGTCGGGCGCGTCGTCTACTCGGAGCGCGCGATGCCGATCGTCGTGCCGGTGAACTTCTCGGCGATCGGTTACGGGTTGTGCGATGACCCGGGCCGGCGTGCCGCCGTCCTGGACCGNNCTTCTCGGTTGTCGGTTCGGATGTGATCGTCAGGACCGGTCGCAGATCGCGGCTTGCGATGCATGCACCCGGAAATGTGGTCGCGTTCGAGGTCGACGACATCGACATGGCATCACGCTCCGGCTGGAGCGTCGTGCTGACCGGGCTTATTCGGCTCGTCAGAGATCCCGGCGAGCTCGCTCAACTCCACGCGCTCCGTCTGCCCGCGTGGGGCGCGACCGAGTTCGACAGGTACTTGGCGCTACGGCCCGACGTCGTCTCGGGTCGCCGGATCGCCGGCTTCAGTCGTCCAACGGCACTCGCCAGGTAATCTCGGAGCCACCTTCGGGAGCAGCTTCCGCGCTGAAGTCGCCGTTGAGTTCAGTTGCACGATGCCCGAGGTTAGCCAGCCCGCTGCGGCGCGCATCTGCGGCAAGGCCAACGCCGTCGTCGGTGACCGTCGCTGTCACATGGGTGTCGTCGACGGATACGACGACGTCGACGTGTGATGCTTTGGCGTGTCGGGCGGCGTTCGACAATGCCTCCCGGATCACGGCAAGCAGATTTTCGGCGATCGGCCCGGAGACCCTGGTATCGACCAGCCCCTCGAGACGTAGTCCGGGTGAAAAGTCCAACGCGGCCGTGTATTCGTCGATGAGTGCGGCAATGCGCGCACGCAAGCTGCGCGGGGCGAACCTGTCGTCGCGTTGCAGTGCGTAGATCGTCGAGCGGATCTCCTTGATCGTCTTGTCCAGGTCGCCCACCGCGTTCTGTACGTAACCGCTTGCCTCGGGCGTGGTCATGTATCGCATCGAACTCTCCAGCTGCATGCCGGTCGCGAAGAGACGCTGGATCACGAGGTCATGCAGATCGCGCGCGATTCGATCGCGGTCGCGGAACAGACTCAGCTGCTCGGTCTCGCGCCGCTGCCGGGCGAGCTCGAGCGCGAGCGACGCCTGCGCGGCAAATCCCTCGAGCATGGCCTGATCGGTAAGCCGGAAGCCGACGGCACCCTCGCGCTTCGCGACGTAGAGCACACCCCGCGTGCGCTCGGCGGCCCGCAACGGCACGAACATTGCCGGGCCCAGCGCTCCACCGATCTGGTGGGTCGCGGAGGCACGTGGGTCGGTGAGCAGGTCGGCTACCGAGAGGGCCTCGCCGGTCCGAAACACGAGCCCGACGAGCGACTCGTCGAGAGGCACCCGTTGGCCGGTGATCGCTCGCGCGAACTCACCGTGTGCGACCTCGATCGCGAGGGTGTCGCCGATCGGCAGCGCGATTGCGGAGATGTCAGCCCCAGCGAGTTCGCGCGCGCGCTCGGCGACCAGCTGGAGGACGTCGTCGGGCTCAGCTCCGGACAGCAGGCTCGTCGTGACCTCTCCGGACGCCGCATGCCACCGTTCCCGCAACCGTGCCTCGTCGTAGAGCCGGGCGTTCGCGATCGCCACACCCGCAGCCGAGGCGAGAGCCTCCACCATGGTCTCGTCGTCGTCGTCGAAATCGGCTCCGCCCGCCTTTTCGCTCAGATAGAGATTGCCGAAGACCTCGTCGCGAATGCGAATCGGTACGCCGAGGAACGAGCACATCGGCGGGTGGTGGGCAGGAAACCCGGAGGACGCCGGGTGGTCGGCCAGATTGTGCAGGCGCAACGGCTTGGGATCTTTGATCAGGACGCCGAGGATGCCGTTGCCACGCGGCAGCGGGCCGATCGCCTTGATGGTCTCGTCGTCGATCCCGACCGTGACGAACTGCGAGAGCGAACCGCCTTCGCCGATGACGCCGAGCGCGCCGTATCGCGCATCGACGAGCTGGACGCCGGCCTCGACGATCCGCCGAAGTACCGTCGCCAGCTCGAGGTCTGATCCCACCGCGAACACCGCGCCAAGAAGTCCGTGCAGGCGGTCACGGGTGGTGACGGCTGCCTCCAGCCGTCCTTGCATCTCGGCGAGCAATTCTTCGAGCTGACGTTGAGTACGGATCGGTCGCCCACCGTACGTCGCGGATTCGTGAGGCTCGGCCACGGCCCCATCCTGCCTTAGCTGTCCAGGTGGCGATCTACCCAGCTGGTCGGGACCAACGACCGTGCACGTCCGATGCGCCGGCGACCAGGCTGGAGGTGAACAAGGAGGCAGCAAATGACCACGAACCAATCACCCACCAACGAACTCCCGAGGCCGCTCATCGTCGTCGGTGTCGACGGATCTCCCGAGAGCCTGAAGGCGGTCGCGTGGGGCGCGAACCAAGCTCGTCTGACCGGCGGCACGCTGGAGTTGCTGACGACATGGGCCTACCCCAGGTCGTATGGCGCGCCTCTCGTCGTCACCGGTGCCGATCTCGAGGGGAGTGCCCGCACCGTGCTGGAGAAGGCGGCTACTGACGTCGACCTTCCCTCAGAGCGCCTGGTCAAGACACTGGTCCAAGGCGCCGCGCCCCCAGAGCTGGTTCGGCGTTCGCACGACGCAGACATGGTCGTCGTCGGTCACCGCGGTCACGGCGGATTCTCGGAACTCGTCCTCGGTTCGGTGAGTACCCACTTGACTCACCACGCGGTCTGCCCGGTGGTCGTCGTCCGCTAGGACCTGTGTTCGTCGTCCGCCAGGACCTGAGATCCTTGGTCGGTGACGGCCGACGAATCGCAGCACACGCGGCTCACATCGTCGGTGGCGGTTGCGGCAAGCAAGGTTCCCGAGGTGACTGTCGCCTTCTGGATTACGAAGGCGTTGACCACCGGGATGGGGGAGTCGAGTTCCGACTACCTCGTGCACACGCTGCCGCCGGCGGTGGCGGTCGTGCTCGGTTTCATCGCGCTTCTGGGCGCGCTCGCCATCCAGTTTCGAGCCCGCCGCTACGTGCCGTGGATCTACTGGCTCGCGGTCGCCATGGTCGGCGTGTTCGGGACGATGGCCGCCGACGTCCTGCATGTCGGGCTGCATGTGCCGTACAAGGTATCGACGGTGTTCTTCGCGGTGACCCTGGCGGCCGTCTTCACGGTCTGGTTCCTGACCGAGCGCACGTTGTCGATTCACAGCATCTACACGCCGCGTCGTGAGTTTTTCTATTGGGCGGCCGTCGTGACCACGTTCGCGCTCGGCACGGCCGCTGGCGACCTGAGCGCCGTCACCCTGCGCCGCGGCTACTTCTCATCGGGCGTGATGTTCGCGATCGTGATCCTCGTACCTGCGGTTGCGCATTGGCGGTTCGGGATGAACCCGATCCTGGCGTTCTGGTTCGCGTACATCGTGACCCGCCCGCTCGGTGCGTCGTTCGCCGACTGGCTCGGCGTGTCACACCGGCGCGGCGGCCTCGCGCTTGGGCCTGGTCCGGTCAGTCTGAGCCTCGCCGCGCTCATCGTTACGTTTGTGGCTTACCTGACCGTCATCGATTCCAGGGCCCGCGATTCCACGGCGAAGTCAGCCGAGCACGTCGCATAGGGCTTCCAACGCGCCCGCGAAGGCATGGTCAGGTGGCCTGCCGTAGCCGACGACCAGAGCCGCCGGCGCAGTGGGTTGCGGCGTGCGACGGAACTCTCCAAGGCCCTGCACGGCGAGACCGGCGCGTCCAGCCCGGCTGCAGATGCTCGGCTCATCGGCCGCGCGAAGGCCACGACCAAGTTGCAGGACGGCGTGCAGCCCGGCTGCGATGCCGGTGACGGCGACGTCGGGTGCGCGCTCGGCAAGGACAGACACCAACGCGTCCCTGCGCTGCCGATATCGAAGTCGTGACCGGCGCACGTGTTTGTCGTAGCCGCCCGATCTGATGAACTCGTCGAGCGCGAGCTGCTCGAAGATGCCGGTGTAGCGGTCACTGAGCCGTTTCGCCTCGAGCACACCCTCGAGAGCATGACCAGGGACGACGAGCCAGGCCAGGCCGAGCCCGGGTGCCAGGCTCTTGCTCGCTGTCCCGACGTACGCGACGAGGTCAGGTGCCAGACTCTGCAGCGCACCGACTGGGCGCGCGTCGTAGCGGAACTCGCCGTCGTAGTCGTCCTCGATGACGAGACCACCGTGCTCGCTCGCCCACCGAAGCACGTCGGCGCGGCGCTGCGCGGCCAGCGCGACGCCGATCGGGAACTGGTGCGCGGGCGTCAGCAGAACAGCGCGGGTGCCTGACACCGTCACCTCGTCGACCCGCGCGCCCGCGTCGTCGACCGTGAGCGGGTGCGTCGTGAGTCCAGCCGCTTCGATGATGTCGCGGTGTATGGCGAGCCCGTACGACTCGATGCCCACGCCACCCGCTCCGGTGCGCCGTAGAGCCGTGGACAGTAGGTACAACGCCTGCACGAATCCCGAACAGATCACGACGTGCTCTGACGTCGCCCGCACGCCGCGCACCCGTGCCAGGTACTCGACGAGGGTCTGGCGTAGCGTTGGCAGCCCGCGTGGATCGGGATAGCCGAGCATCTGGTTCGGTACCTGGGCCAACGCCTTGCGGGCTGCCGCGGACCACGCCGTCCGCGGAAACGCCGCGAGGTTTGGAGTGCCGGGACGGAGGTCGTAGGAGTACTGGGTTGTCCGCGGCTGGCGCACCACGTCGGAATGCAGCTCGCCGTGCCGCGCGTCGGCCTCGATCCGGTCGGCGACCCTGGTGCCGGCTCCGTGGCGCGCGGCCAACCAGCCCTCCGCGATCAGTTGGGCGTACGCATCGGCGACCGTGTTGCGGGCCAGTCCGAGCTCGATCGAGAGCGCGCGCGACGACGGCAGCGGCGTACCAGGCGCCAGCCGGTCGCTCCGCACCGCCTCGCGGAGCGCGGCCTCGAGGCCGGCCCGTCGCCGGGCGCCGCGCAACTCCAGCAGGAGGTCGCCTGTGAAAGTGGCCCACGTTTTCGACACGAGAGTGGACCATACTCCTGGGCTGGTTGCGACCTACGCTGAAGGCATGACAATCACCAAGAGCACTCAGCGCACCGACAACACTCAGCGCATGGACCTGAAGTTTTTAGCACCGCGCTTCTACAAGGCGATGCTCACCCTCGACGCCGCGGCCGGTGAGGGCCTCGAAGCCGGCCTCAAGGAACTCGTGCGGGTGCGGGCGTCGCAGCTGAACGGCTGCGTCTACTGCATCGACATGCACAGCACCGATGCCCGGGTCGGCGGCGAAACCGAGCAACGTCTGTACGCGTTGCCGGCGTGGCAGGAGGCGCCGTACTACACCGAACGCGAGCGCGCCGCACTCGAGCTGACCGACGCGATGACACTGCTCAGCCAGACCCACGTGCCCGATGCGACCTACGAGCGGGCGGCGAAGGAGTTTCCCGACGCAGAACTCGCGGCGCTGATCGGCCTGATCCTCACGATCAATGCGTGGAACCGGATCGGCGTGACCACCCGGCTGCAGCCGGGCACCTAAAGACCAGGCGGCGTCGTCGGCGATAGTGGAGGGAACTCGCGGCGGCCACGGAGGACCCGATGACGCGGTCAGCTATCGATTCGTCGGTTGCGCCGAGCGGCGCCGGGTGCGTCGAGTGCGACGCGAACAACGGTTGGTGGCTGCACCTGCGCCGGTGTACGCAATGCGGACACATCGGGTGTTGCGATAGCTCGCCGTCACAGCACGCCACCAAGCACGCAATGACATCGGGGCACGCCGTGATAGCGACATTCGAGCCCGGCGAGAACTGGTTCTACGACTACACCACGAAAGAGGTGTACGAGGACGACGTCGACCTGGCGCCACCTACGCATCATCCGCATGATCAGCCGGTTCCCGGTCCGCAGGGCCGGGTGCCCCCCGACTGGGAATCACACCTGCACTGAACGGAGGACGGTCGATTTATGCGTCGATCTCGACCCTGTCGACATTGACCCAAACGTAGCGCGAGTTGGGGTTCGACTCGCCAAGCACGTTCAGCTCGAACACATGCTCACCGCGCGGCAGAACGGGGCTTTGCCAGCCGAGTCCGCCTTGCTGACGCTCTTCCGCGTACTGGTCGATCATTGCCGGCTCTCCGCCGTCGATCGTGATCGAAGCTTGTCCGTGATTCGGTGCCACGACCCCGTAGAAACGGATGCGAGTGCCGTGGAATCGCAGCGTGCAAGTGTCGCCGGGCATGCTTGAGTGCGCGTTTGTTCCTGCGGCTTCGACGTTTCCTGTCGCGTGTCCCCAGGTGCCCACGTAGTTGAACTGACTGACACCGGTCCCCGTCACGTCGTTGCGAACTGTCGTGACTGCACCGACGCTCGTCGCTACCCGCGGGCCGGAGTCGACCTGCTGGCTGGTTGCAGATGCGACCGGCTCGTATCGGTAGCGCGCAACCGTCGTGCGGATAGTCTGCTCGATCTCTGCGACGTCGGCCGCCACCGTACGAGCTTTGGCGCCGGCGTAGGCGCCGAGCCGCACGGCGTCCGTCAATGACTTGACATTTGCCGCGAGTGTAACCGCCTGATCGGCGGCGGTGGCTGTGGTGCGCGCGATCGCGTGGGTAGTCGCGGTCTGCTGCTCCACCGCCGCGGCAATCGAGTGCTGGAGTGTGCTCATGCCGATAATCGTCTCGCTGACACTCTGCATCGACGACGCAGCTCGCTCCGAACCAGATTCGATCTGGCGCATCGTCAGGACGACGTCACCCGTGGCTTGGGCTGTCTGTTCGGCTAGCTGTTTGACCTCACTTGCCACGACCGTGAAACCGTGGCCATGCTCGCCCGCGCGGGCCGCCTCTATCGTGGCATTGAGTGCGAGTAGGTGGGTCTGCCGGGCAACGCCGTTGATCAGGCGGAGCACGTCCTCAACTCGTCGCGACGCACTCTGAAGAGCGCCGACCGTATCGCCGGCGGTCGTGATCTGCTCGACACCGGATTGCCCGATCACCGAGGCTTCCGAGGCGTGGGTCGCCACTTCGCGCATGGTCGCTGTGGTTTCCTCCGTTGCGGTGGCGATGAATTGCATGTTCGCCGACACCTCGGCCGCGGCGCCGGCCGCCGCCTTAGCCTCACTAACCGTGCCTTCCGAGGTGTTCATCATCGACCAGGCGACGTCGTTCATGGTCCGCCAGGAAGCTCCAAGAAGCTGCGCGCCCTGATCGGCTTCGGTGAGGAGTTCGCGCAACTGCTGCTTGATCTCGACGGCTGCCGCTTCGATGATCCCGGCCTGACCGTCCGACCCGACCGCGACAGGGGTGATCAGATCCCCTTCTGCGATGCGTAGCAAGGCACTGATCGACGCGGCCACATGATCATTGCCGCGCCGACGCACCATCCCGAGGAGGAGCATGCCCGTGGTGGCCGCGACGGCAGCGAGCGCAGCCGCTGCCTGCCACGATTCGTGCGAGCCCCCCGCGCGCGACAGAGCCAGCAACGCCACGCCCACGGCAACCGCGATGGTGGCGAAATTCAGGGCNNCTGGTGGCCCACCAGCCTCTGAGAGTTGGCAGGCTCGTTCTCGCGGGTGCGCCCGCAGGGTCAAACGACATCATCTGCTCCCGACCGGAAAGGGTTGGCCCATGCCAGAGCATCGACAGAATCTCCGTCAAATTGAGGCTAGCTTCGGGGCGGGTTCAGTCAGGTCGCCGGCGGCGATTTCGATGACGGCGACGACCCCCGCTGGAGTGCGCCAGGGCAGGGAGCGGATCGAGGCTACCCGGGCAACCTGGTGGCCTGCCTCGGCAGTGGGGCTCGCCCAGGTGCGGGTGGCCAAGGTGCCGGTCGCCCAAAAAGCTGCGGGACCGCGCGGGGGGCGAGCGGGCGAGCGAGCAAGAACCCCTGTCCATCGTCGCACCCGAGGTCGGCCAGGGCGCGAAGTTGCTCCACGGTTTCAATGCCTTCGGCAACGACCGTCATTCCGAGGACGTGGGCCATTGCGATCACCGCGGCGACGATCTGGCGCTCCCGCTGATCAGTTGTCAGGCGCGCCACGAAGCTGCGGTCGATCTT
>PLCK01000222.1 GCA_003134755.1 Actinomycetota bacterium
TGCACGTTCATCTGGCACCCGTAAGTGCGCACCTGGTAGGTACGAGGAGGTTGTTGCTGCGAGACCGGCACCCGACCAGGGTACGCACCCGACCACTGCCACTGATTGCTTTGCAAGGATGGGCCTATGAGCCACGTATCGCAGACACTTCCGTACGGCTCCTGGCCGTCGCCGATCACCGCNNGGTTGGAGCTGGCGCGTTGGTGGCGACCGCCGCCCCGACGAAGGTGGCCGCCAGGTCGTCGTGTCAGCCCGCCGGGGCGACCTACTTCCCGCGCCCTGGAACGCCCGAACTCGGGTGCACGAATACGGCGGCCTGTGCTGGCTGCCACTGCCGTTGTCCGGCTCCGAACCCGGGCTGGTCTTCAGCGAATGGACCGACCAGCGCCTGTATCGAGTCGACGGTTCTCCCGACCCTCGGCCGTTGACTCCGCTGCCCGCGGTTGTGGCGGGGCTGCGCTACGCGGACCCGACGCTGTCTCCTGACGGCAATGAGGTGTGGTGCGTGCGCGAGTCACACAGTGGCGAGGGCGCTTCTGCTGTCGTGTCCCGCGCCATCGTCGGCGTCCCGCTCGACGGGTCTGCGGCGGACGACGAGACGGCGGTGCGCGTGATCGTGTCGGGGAGCCAGTTCCTGGCGTATCCCCGCCCGTCGTCCGACGGTCGACGGCTCGCGTGGATGGCGTGGGACCACCCGCACATGCCGTGGGACGAGAGCGAGCTTCGGGTCGGCGATCTGACGAACGGTGTCGTCGAGTCGTGGCGAACGGTGCTCGGCGGCCGCAACGAGTCCGTCATCGAGCCGCAGTGGGCCGACGCCGATCACCTGTATGCGGTCAGCGACCGGTCCGGGTGGTGGAACCTGTACCGGGTCGACGTGACCGGCGGCTCCGATCCGGTGGCGCTTTCGCCCCGCGCGCAGGAGTTCGGCGGCCCGTTGTGGCAGCTCGGCTACCACCACTACGCGGTGCTCGACGACGGGTTGCTGCTCGTGCTGCGCGGCGGCGGTGCCGAGACCCTCGGCGTCCTCGACCCGGCGACCGGATCGATCGATGACATCTCGCTGCCCTACACGCACTGGCATCCGTCGATCACCGTGCACAGTCATTACGTCGCGGGCGTCGCGGGCAGCGCCGTGCTGCCGGATTCGGTGATCCGCGTCGACCTCGCTTCGCGCGACGTGGTCGTTTTCAGACGTTCGGCCGAGCAGTTGCCCGACGAGGCCTACCTGCCACGCCCACACACCTCGACGTTCGACGGACCGGCCGGCCGCGACGTCCATGCGCACGTCTACCCGCCGCGCAATCCCGACGTTACGGCTCCCGATGGCGAGCTCGCGCCATACATCGTGTTCGTGCATGGCGGGCCGACTGCGGACTCACCGCCGACGCTCGACCTGGAATATGCGTACTTCACCAGTCGAGGCATCGGCATCATCGATGTCGAATACGGCGGCTCAACCGGCTATGGCCGCGAGTACCGCGAGCGCCTGCGCGGTCAGTGGGGCGTCGTCGACGTCGAGGACTGCGTCGCCGCCGTGCAAGCACTCGCCAAAGCCGGTGAGGCGGACGGCGATCGGCTGGCGATTCGCGGTGGCAGCGCAGGCGGCTGGACCACCTTGGCTGCATTGACTGGCACGACTGCGTTCGCGGCCGGCACCTCCTATTTCGGCGTGGCCGAGCTGCTGCAATTCGCCGCCGAAACCCATGACTTCGAGTCGCGTTACCTTGACGGGCTTGTCGGTCCGTTGCCCGAAGCGCACGACCTCTACGTCTCGCGCGCACCGCTGTCACATGTCGACGACATCTCGTGCCCGGTCTTGTTGCTGCAGGGTCTCGAAGACGAGGTCGTGCCGCCTTCGCAGGCCGAGATGTTCCGGGATGCCTTGGTCGCTAAGGGAATTCGGCACGCGTACCTCGCGTTCGAGGGCGAGCAGCACGGATTTCGCAAGGCCGAAAACGTGATCGCGAGCCTCGAGGCCGAGCTGTCGTTCTACGGCCAGGTGTTCGGCTTCACCCCACCCGGCGTGCCTGTGCTCGAGCTGTCGTAACGCGTGCGCGTCCTTCTTCCACCGAGCGAAGCCAAGAAGCCGGACGGCGCCGGGCCGGCGTGGTCGGTTGTCGCCGGCGACCCGGCGCGGATGCTCGACGGCGATGGTGCGTTGGGCGGCGTCCGACTCAAGGTGCTTCGCGAGGTCGCGGCACTGTGCGGTCGGCACAGCCTGCGCGCGGCCGCGGCTGCGTTGAACCTGCCACCTGGCCAGGTCAAGGACGCTTGCGCGCGCAACGCGGTGGTGCTCTCGGCGCCGACCATGCCGGCGCTCGACCGGTATGAGGGCACGGTCTACGTCGGTCTCGACGCCGCCTCGATGTCGGCGCGCGTGCGCAAGACGGCCCTAGTCTCGACCTTGGTGTTCTCGGGCGGGCTCGGCGTCGTCCGCGGCGACGACTGGGTGCCGTGGTACCGCGTTCCTGGCTCAGGCCGCCTACCGAAGGCCGGAACGGTTGCCGCCTTGTGGCGACCCGCGCTTTCTGCCGTTCTGCCGGGCGTCATCGACGCTGAGTTGATCGTCGACTTGCGGTCGTCGGACTACGCCGCCTTGTGGCGCCCGTCCGCTGCACTACTACCTCAACTCGTCGTCGTTCGCGTTCTGCAACGCCGAGGCGACGGCGTCGAGCAAGTGGTGTCGTACCACTCGAAGTTGATAAAGGGCCGGCTGGCACGGGCCCTTTTCGAGGTTGGTGAGAAACGGGTGAGGTCGCGTGACGATGTCGCGCAAGTCGCCGAAACCGTGGGGCTGCGGGCTCGGATGACGCCGACCGGCCTCGACCTCGTCGACTGTTGATTTGATGGCTACCTGACCGATATTGGGAGGCACTCGGTGTACCGGCGCGGCGACGATAGCGAGGTGAGCGCCTCGACTCATGTCCTCGACAACCCAGTCTGGTTGTCGCTGCACGGCGAGCACGCCCGATTCGCCGAAGTTCGCGGTGAGGCAGCGCTCTACCAGCCTGATGTCGCACCGTTCGCCGCGATATGTGGCAACCCAACGCCCGCCTGCTGGAGCGACCTGGTCGCACTGTTCGGCGCGGGCTCCCAGCTCGTGCTGGTTGACGCACCACCTGGGGTCCCGGAGAGCTGGCAACTGTTAGGACAAACCGATGGTGTTCAGCTCGTGGGTGAGAACGTAACTACGCGACCCGACGCCGAAGCGGTGAGTCTCGGGCCTGACGACGTCCCGGCGATGCTCGATCTTGTCGACCGTACGAAGCCCGGGCCGTTTGCGCCCCGAACTATCGAACTCGGTCGCTATATCGGCGTCTGGATCGAAGGCGAACTCGCCGCCATGGCGGGCGAGCGGCTGCATCCGCAGGGGTGGACCGAGATCAGCGCGGTGTGCACAGATGAACGCTTCCGCGGCCGCGGACTGGCGAGCCGGCTGATCCTCGACATCGGTGACGGGATCCGAGCACGCGGAGAAATCCCTTTTCTCCATGCGTCCGCGCAAAACACCAACGCCATCCGGCTCTACGAATCGATGGGCTTCGTGCTTCGGCGCAAGCGCGTCTTCACGGCATGGCGGCTACCCGGCCCAGCCGCGCCGGGCGGCTACGCCTAACGGCGGCGGCATCAGTGCGCGAGCTCGGTCGCTCTCGATTCGCGCACCACGGTCACCCTGATCTGGCCCGGGTAGGTCAGCTCTTCCTCGATACGCTTGGCAATGTCGCGTGCGATCACCTGCGCCTGGATGTCGTCGACGTGATCGGGTAGCACCATCACCCGCACCTCGCGACCGGCCTGCATCGCGAACACCTTGTCAACGCCCTCGTACGACGTCGCAATCGCCTCGAGCCGCTCGAGGCGCTGCACGTACGACTCCAGCGACTCGCGTCGCGCGCCGGGCCGACCACCGCTGATTGCATCGGCGGCCTGCGTCAGCACCGCCTCGATCGTGCGCACCTCGACCTCGTTGTGATGCGCCTCGATCGCATGCACGACGTCGTCGTTCTCGCCATATTTGCGCGCGACGTCGGCACCGATGAGGGCGTGACTGCCCTCGACCTCGTGGGTCAGCGCTTTGCCGATGTCATGCAGCAACGCGCAGCGCTTGAGCAATACGGGGTCGAGGCGCAATTCGCTGGCCATGATGCCGGCCAGGTGAGCCGATTCGATGAGGTGTTTGAGCACGTTCTGGCCGTATGAGGTGCGGTAGCGCAGGCGGCCGAGCAGCGTCACGATCTCCGGGTGCATCGACGTGATGCCCACCTCGACAAGAGCGTCTTCGCCGGCCCGAGCGCAGAGCTGCTCGACCTCCGCGACGCTGCGCTCGTAGATCTCCTCGATCCGGTGCGGGTGGATCCGCCCATCGAGGACGAGCTTCTCGAGAGTGATCCGCGCAACTTCTCGACGTACCGGGTCAAAGCAGGAGAGCAACACCGCTTCAGGGGTGTCGTCGATGATCAGATTGACGCCCGTGACCGTCTCGAAGGCCCTGATGTTGCGGCCCTCTCGACCGATGATGCGGCCCTTCATGTCGTCNNCGTTCGATATCGCGGACGACGATCGCTGCCTCGCGCTTTGCCTGGTATTCCATCGCGGCGATCAACTCGGTCTTCGCCGCCTCAGCGGTCAGACCCGCCGTGCGCTCCAAGATCAACCGCCGCTCTTCCGCGATGTCCTCGAGGGCCTTCCGGCGTTTCGTGGTCTCCGCGTCGAACTCGGTCAGCTCACGCTCGCGCGCCTCGACTTTGCGCTGCTCGATGTCGATCCGCGCCTCGCGCTCCGACAGTCGCTGTTCGCGGCGCTCAAGATCGGACCGCAACTCGCGCAGCTCGGACTTGAGCAGCTGCATCTCGGCGTCCTGCGCCTGCCGGGCGGCGTCGACCAGATCGGCCTGCTCCTGGGCTCGCCGCCGCGTCTCGATGGCGTCAGCCTCAGCCTTTGCGCGTAGCTCGGCGACGTCGGGGTGAATCCGCGCGGCGACGTCCGGGCCCTGGGCCGCCGCGGTCGGAGATCGACGCAGAGCGATGACGACGAGCGCGCAGGCGACGACTGCCGCGAGCGACACCACAACGACCAGTACGACGAGAACGGCCGTGGGCATTGCCGGGCTCCTTCCGTCGCACCGCATCCGGTTCGACGCACGGAAGTGCGTCGAACGGCGAACCCGGAGAGGTACCTGCGACAGCTGAGCCGAGCCACATGAGCGCGAACGATCCGTTGCCGACTCGAGGAACACGAATCGGACGCCGGCGAGCCCGAAAGNNCCCACGACCGGCGACTCGCCGGCTCCCGCCTTACCGCCCTGAAAGAAGCACCGGCCGGAGCCGGTGGATCGTTGACATCAAAGTGGCCCTGGTGGGACCAAGAGTTAACAGGTGTTGCGTCGTCTTATGTGGTCTTGCGTCTCGCATGTCATAGAACCCGGACGCCCCGGAACCTGCGCGCGAACGGGACACCTCTCACTGTTTGCGAGGCTATGCGCGCCTCACCATCGGGTCAAGCGACCGGCCGAGGGTTCGGCGCTTTCCTCGCGGCACCTGCGCATCATCGCGGAATCTCAGGGTTGTTCTAACAACCCGCAGACTCCACGTTAATGCCGGAACTGCGCGTCGGCGGATGGTCAGACGCGCCACGACGCGCCCGCCCGACTACGACGCCCCCGGGGCGGTGGCATCGAGCGTCGCCGAGCTAGGCGTCGGGGCGGCCCCCGCTGGCGAGCTAGCTGGTGTCGGTCCCCTCGGCGACGTCGCCGCTGAAGGCCGCCTCGACCAGCCCCGCGCTGTCGGCTCCCTCGTCGGCGAGCACCTCTCGGACGATTCGTAGAGCGACGTCGCCGGAATAGCCCTTGCGGTTGAGCATCGCGGTCAGCCTCCGCAGCCTCACCTGCATGGGAAGCCCGGACGTCGTCCGGGCCCGGCGCCTGACCAGCGCACGGGCGGCCGAGTCGATGTCGTCGTGGTCGATGCCAGCAACCGCGTCGGCAATCAGCGGCTCGGCCACCCCACGCTGGCGAAGCTCGTTCGCCAGTACGCGCGGCGCCAGGCCTTTCCCCGCCTGCCGTGACCGAACCCACGCCGTAGCGAACTCGGCGTCGTCAATCAGGCCGACTTCGTCGAACCGGTCGAGGACCTCGGTGGCGGCCTCGTCGGGAACCCCTCGCTTGCGCATGGCCTGCGCAAGCTGAGCCCGCGTCTTCGGTGACGCGGTCAGGAGGTCGAGCCCAATCGAGCGCGCCACTGATGCCGGGTCGGCCATCGGCTCAGCNNCGGCCATCGGCTCAGCCGGGTCGGCCATCGGCTCAGCCGGGTCGCCGGGCTCCGCCGAGCTCACATAGCCCGTGGAGCCGGCAGAACCCGTGCGGCCGGCAGATCCCGCGCGGCCGGCAGATCCCGTGCGGCCGGCAGAACCGGACGCGTCGGTCAGTCGTGACCGACGAGCCCGGCTGCCGCCGAAGCTGCCTGTCACAGGTCGATCGGTACCGGAACGTCGATGGGTACCGGGACGGTCAGATCGATCGGGTCATCGATACGCGCGCCGATGCCCAGCTTCTCTTTGATCTTCTTCTCGATCTCATCTGCGAGGTCGGGGTTGTCGCGCAGGAAGGATCGGGAGTTCTCCTTGCCCTGGCCGAGCTGATCGCCCTCGTAGGTGTACCAGGCACCTGACTTACGGACGATGCCATTATCGACACCCATATCGATAAGGCTGCCTTCACGACTAATTCCTTGATTGTAAATAATATCAAATTCTGCCTGCCGGAATGGTGGCGCACATTTATTCTTTACGACTTTCGCCCGAGTGCGATTTCCGACCGCTTCTTGGCCGTCTTTCAGTGTCTCGATACGCCTGACATCAATACGAATCGACGCGTAGAACTTCAACGCTTTTCCACCCGTAGTCGTCTCAGGACTGTTGTGCACCATCACACCGTCGACGAAGTAATTGTGATTGCCCTCTACCTCGATGTCGAAGCGGTGCATCGACCGAGTCTTCGGCTTCACGTGGATGTCGAGGATCTGCGCCGGCACCGGGCGCTCGCTCGGCTCGATGAACTCCGGGTCGAGGTGAAACAAGCCGCGGAACTCAGGCAGTAATTTGTATTCCATCGACGGGTGGATCCAGGGCGCGACGATCGACTGGAACACCCGCGTCGATGCCGTCGAGAACTGAAGGACCTGCTGCTTTCGGGCGCCACGCGTGGTGAGCTTGACCTCGAGTTTGTGCGTATCGCACAGGTAGTCGATGAGCCGGTCACGAGTGCCCACGCTCATCGCGTCGACACAGATCTCTACCCGTCCGCTGCCGCCCTGCGTGCGTTCTTGCAGACCCTTCGAGCGCACGGTGAAGCAGCCGTCGTCCATGTACCAGATCGCCAGTGCGAGCGGCGTGAGCGCCTTGAGGTATTCCTCTGAAAGGTGCTTCTTGCCGTCGCCGAAGTAGACGGCTCGTTGCAGCTCGGCAAGCTCTGGCAGCGGCGTGAAGTCGGCGAACACCGCGCCAAGCTGATTTTCACGCCGGCTGCACTCGATGTTGCCGAACAGCGACACCTTCCAGTCGAGGTAGTCGACCTGCTTGGGACCATGGCCGAGACGGAATCGCACGCCGTTGCGGTCACGGCGGTTCGGCGACAGATTGCCGTCGCCCATCAGAGAGCCGAGCACGACTTGCCACTGCTGCGGGCTCAACCGCTGACTCTCGGTGACCATGACGCGGTCACCGGCCATGAGCTCGCCCGCTTCTCGCCAACCGCCAGGCGTGCGGATGAGGTGGTTGGGAGTCGCGGCGAACTGCGCACGTCCGTTGCGGCCCGACTTCGCCACGGTGAACTGAAGAAATTCTTCGGCCACCCCGTTGTCGAACCAGTTGACGACCTTGCGCGGCACGATCCGGTCGGTCTCGGGATCGTATGACAGCACCTCGACCGGCATCTTCTGGTTGACGATCTTGCCGATCTTCTCTTGCGTTCCGTCGGCGAGGGTCACCCGGGTGTTGTAGTTGAAGCACCCGAAGAAGACACCGATCTTCTCGCGCAGCTGGTTGATGAAGATCGCGGTCGTACCGGAGTTACTGAGTGCGCCGGTGATCTTGCGTAGTGCCTGGCTCATCAACCGGGCCTGCAGGCCGACGTGGCTGTCGCCCATCTCGCCCTCGATCTCGGCACGCGGAACGAGTGCGGCGACTGAGTCGATGACGATGATGTCGATGGCGCCCGACCTGATCAGCGTGTCGGCGATCTCAAGTGCCTGCTCACCGGTGTCGGGCTGGGAGACCAGGAGCGCGTCGCTGTCGACGCCGAGCTTCTTGGCGTATTCGGGATCGAGGGCGTGCTCGGCGTCGATGAATGCCGCGATGCCGCCGGCTCGCTGTGCGTTGGCGACCGCGTGCAAGGCCAGCGTCGTCTTGCCGCTGGACTCAGGACCGTAGATCTCGACGACGCGGCCGCGCGGCAGACCGCCGATGCCGAGCGCGACGTCGAGTGCGATCGACCCGGTCGGGATCACCTCGATCGGTGCCCTGACCTCATCACCCAGGCGCATCACCGACCCTTTGCCATGCGCGCGCTCGATCTGGGCGAGTGCGTTCTCGAGTGCCTTTGCGCGGTCGGGTGCTGCCATGTGAGTGCCATCCCGTTCGGGTCGCCGGAGTTCATCAAGCTGAGATCACGTCAAGCACGATGCGGACGACATTAGGCGGCGGGTCTGCCATTTCTGGGGTGCCGACACGCCGCTGTGGATCGGTCCGACACCTGTGGAGACTAACCGAACACCTGTTCGAACAGCGGCGACACGCCGACAGGTCGGTTCAGCGAAGCTTGGCCGGCACCTCGACGGTCCGGCAGACCGCGCGCCAGACCTCCTGGGCGTCGACTCCCTGGGCCAGCGCCTCGTCGATCGTGCGACCGCCGAGCTCGGCGAGCACGAAGTCATGAGCAAACGAAGCGGCGTAGCTCGGCCCGAAATGCTGGCCCATCCGGCCCCAGAAGTCAGTCAGTCGCACCGCCGCAGTATGCCTGCCCCCGGTGCCTGCCGCGGGGCCCCCACGACCCCCATGCACCCAATCCCCCGGTCGAGGCGTCCACGGATGGAGACTCCGAACAACCGGCCCGACGATCGTGAGGAACCCCATCAACCGGCGCGATTTCCTGCGATTGGCCGGCGCAACCGCCCTCACAGGAGCTATCGGCGCCGTTGAGGGTTGTACGAACACAAGCCCGAACTCCAGCCGGACGCCGTCCCCTGGCGTCTCGTCGACGGCGCCCAGGCCGGCGGCAATCTCGTCCACGACGGCAAGCGCCAGCGCCCGACCGACCGCAACCGAGATCGCCGATCTCGACGCGCTCGCGAAGTCCCTCGGAGATCGGCTGCTGCGACCGGCCGACCAGGGCTACCTCGCCGCTGCGCAGCTCTACTCGACCCGGTTCGACGGCGTCCGCCCGATCGCCATCGCCCGGTGCGCGTCGGCCGCAGACGTGAAGCGTTGCCTGGAATTCGTCCGGACAACCGGCACGCCTGTCGCGGCCCGCAGCGGCGGCCACAGTTACGCCGGCTACTCCACGACGTCCGGGTTTGTTATCGACGTCGGACCCATGAAGCAGGTCGAACGCGGCGCAAGTGCGAACACGGCCCGGGTCGGCGCCGGGGCGACACTGATCGACGTCTACTCCGCCCTCGCCGCCATGAACCAGGGCGTGCCCGGCGGATCGTGTCCGTCGGTGGGAATCACCGGCTCGACGCTCGGCGGCGGCATCGGCGTCGTCGGCCGAAAGTACGGGCTCAGTTGCGACGCCCTGACCGCGGTCGAGCTGGTCACGGCTGACGGAAACTCCATACGTTGCAGCGAAAACAGCGAGCCAGAGCTCTTCTGGGCCCACCGCGGAGGCGGCGGCGGCAACTTCGGCGTCGTCACGGCCCTGGAGTTCCGCACCCATGCAACGCGTTCGCTCACCCGATTCCTGGCGCGATGGGACTGGTCGCACGCCAACGCCGTCGTGTCCGCGTGGCAGCAGTGGATGCCGGCGGCTCCCGACGAGCTGTGGTCGAGCCTTCATCTGGACGGCGCGGGGTCGGCGTCCGACCAAGCTCACGTCTACGTCAGCGGCGTCTACGTCGGCGCGGCGGACGCGTTCCAGCCCCTACTCGATCAGCTGATTGCCGCCGCACGGGCGCCGACGACAACCCGCTTCGTCAACGAAGACAACTACCTGCGAACCATGTTCGTCGAGGGCGGGTGCGCAACTCTGTCGGACGAGGCCTGCCACACACCAGACACCGAACCCGGCGGGAAGCTCGGCAGGGAGGCCAATGACGCACGGTCCGACTTCTTCACCCAGCCGTTGACCGGGGCGGGCATCGACGTCCTGCTGCATGCGATAGAAGGCAGGCGCAGTCTCGGGCTGCCCGGCGGGAGCGTGCTGTTCGACGCCTACGGCGGGGCCATCAACGCGGTGGAGCCGGCCGACACCGCTTTCGTGAATCGCGACACGATCGGCTGCCTGCAATACGTGGCACCACGGCCGGCGGGAGCTCCCGCGGCCACGCTCACAGCCAACCAGTCCTGGCTTGACGCCCTCTACGTAGCCATGCGGCCACACGTCAGCGGGTTCGCCTATCTCAACTACATCGACCCGAGCCTGGCCGACTGGCAGCACGCCTACTACGGTGCCAACCTCGGTCGCCTGGTGAGCGTCAAAGCCGCAGCCGACCCAGCCGAACTCTTCGCCTTCAGACAGGGCGTGCCGACCCGCCTTCCGAGCCCCTGAGCACCCGTACGCTCGACCCCGGGCCCGGCAGTCGTGGCATGCAACCGAACGACTCGGACCGGCGTCCTCAGTACGTACAACACGCCCGGGGTGATTGTGGACGAGGAGCGGCGACAGGCCTTCGACGAGTTCGCCCGCGCCCGCATGCCGGAACTTCTGCGTTTTGGCCACGCCCTGACCGGAAGCCCGCATGCCGCAGCCGATCTCGTCCAGGACGCACTCGAGCGCACGATGCTCGCGTGGTCGCGAGTCGAGAACCAAGGCGATCCGGAGGGTTATGTGCGGCGCATCATGGTGAACCGCAATATCAGCATCTGGCGGCGGCACCGCCGCGAGACGCTGGTCCTCGAGATCCCCGAGGACGCCGGCCAGCGCTGGTCGGCGACGCGTCGTGAGCCGGTCGTGCGTGATCTCGCCCTGTGGGACCGCATCCGCGCACTCCCCCCACGGCAGCGGACCGTGATCGTGCTCCGTTACTACGAAGACATGTCAGAGGCGCAGATCGCGGCCGTCATGGGCTCGTCAGTCGGCACGGTGAAAAGCCAGGCCTCGCGGGCGCTCGCCAGCCTGCGTCGCGACTCGCACTACTTCGAGGAGTCGGACGCCGCACCGCACCGCGCACCTACCGACGAGGTGACGTCATGAGCCCCGATAGGCGGGACGACGACCTCGAGCGCCGGCTGCGCGACGTCCTGCATGACAGTGCTCTTGGTCAACCGGTCGAACCCGATGCGATCGAGCGGATCCATGCCGGTGCGCGCCGGCGGCAGCTTCGGCGCAACGCCGTGAGCAGCCTCGGAGCAGTCGCAGTCATCGCCATCGCCGCCGCCGGCATCGCGTTGCGCCCGCACGGCCACGCCGCCGTCATCGCCGCCGCTTCGCAGACCCCGACGGTGACTCATTCGGCCGAGCCCTCGCCGTCCAGCGCCTCCTCTGCCCCGGCAATCGCGCCCTCAGTTTCGCCGAGCACCGTCCCGACGAACTCGAACCTTTCGGCATCGGCGACGTCCTCGGCGCCCGGGTTCCAACCCGTCTCGGTATCCGCAGTGAGTACCAACACGTATTGGGTTTTGGGGCGCGGCGCTTGTGTCGTCGGAGCATCCTGCGCCGCCGTTGTGGAGCAGACCACCGACGGCGGCAAGACATTCAAGCGCCTCGGCCAGCTGGCCGACGGAAGCCCGCTGCCGCCCGTGCCGTCCGACAGCGGCACGGGCAGCGGCACAACTGTCCACGACATCCGGTTTGGCGATGGACACTACGGCTGGATGTACGGCGGAGCGCTGTACGCGACCCGCGACGGCGGCGCGACATGGTCCCCTGACAGTTCGATTCCGAACGACGTCGTCGACCTCGCAGCTGCAAGCGGCGATGTCTGGGCGGTGACGCTCAGAGTTGTCGGCAGCAGCGAGTCGTACGGCCTTTACCACGCCACGTACGGCAGCGGCGGAACGAGCGCGTGGTCAGAGGTTCAACTCGGAGTCACGTTCAGCACACAGCCACGACTTGCGGTGACAGGCAAGACGGCGTTGCTGCTCGACCTGCCATCCACGGGCCAATCCGAGACGTTCGTCATTGCCAATGGTGGTGCGAGCTATTCCAAGCACGCCGGACCTTGCGGCGTGCAGCAACAAGCGGCGCAAGATGTCGGGTCGCTCTCCGTAGCTGGAGACGGCTCCCTTTGGGCGCTCTGCCTGTCCGGATCAGGGCATTCGAGTGCCGAGTTCGTATCCGCGGACCAAGGCGCCCACTGGGCGCAGTCCACCTTCCCCCTGGTCACGTACCTGATAGGTGGCGTCGACGCCACCCACGCGGTGGTCTACGACGATCGCGAACTCGACCTGATCTCCCTCAGCGGCGGGTCGCCCGTGGGTTCTCCGCCCAATGCCACTTCCGCTGCAGCCGCCGGCTTCATCGGCTTCACCACGAACAAGGTCGGCTTCCTGATCGCCTACGTGCAGCAGACGGGCAACCAGCTCTGGCGGACGACCGACGGCGGCAAGACGTGGGCCGTCGTCACCTTCTGACGCGACGACCGCACGAGCATCTACGTAGTCGACTACTGATGCCCTCCCGCCGCTGATTTCCTATCGTGACTCGGGATCACGTTGTGCTGGGGAGGGTCCATGGGACGCGCGACATCGAGGCGTGCTGTCAAGGCAACATCTGTCAAGACAACATTGGGCATAGCGGTGCTCGGGCTCGGACTCGCCGCGTGCTCGTCGCACCACAGCAGTCTGCCGACGGTCCCGACCACCGGAGCGACCGCGGCCCAGGGCAACACTGCGGCCGCGCAGGCGGGTGGCGGTGCTAGCAAGGCGGCCAACCCCGCGGGCGGTTCGGCCGCGGCAGCCACTGACACGGTGCTCGGCGGCGGCAAGGTGTGCGGTCTGGTCTCGGCGTCCGATGTCACGAGTGCCGCTGGGATCCCGCTGCCGAGCATGCTCGGCAACATCAGCGGCGGAATGCAGGGCAACACCGCGCACGACGGCTGTCTGTGGACGAAGGATTCGACCGGGAGAGGCGCGGACGTCAACATCGCGATCAACACCTTCCCCAGCGGAGTCTCGACCCAGCTGGCGACGCTACGCGCCCAAGCACAAGATCAGGTCGACAGCCTCAACGGCCAGACTCCGAACTCCGCCAGCGTGAAGGACGCCTCGGTCGGCGATGCCGGCTGGGAGGTCGACTACACCACCGGCCCGGACGAAACCGTGTGGTTCACGAAGGGCGCGAAGCTGACCCAGGTCGAGGTCAACCAGGGCCATCCGGGGGCGGCGCTCACCCTTGCGAAGCTCGTCGCCGGCAAGGAGTGATCCCGCCCGTAGTGAACTGTCAGCGCCGGGGCCCAGAATCAATGCATGACCCGGAGAAAGAAGACAGACGCGGACCCGCCGGCGTCCGGGCTGCCTGACGGCTTCTCCGGGGTCACCCGCGCCTGGTTCAGCTCCGCCTTTGCGACGCCGACGCCCGCCCAGGTGCAGGCGTGGGAGGCGATCGGCCGCGGCGATCACACCCTGGTGGTCGCGCCGACGGGCTCGGGTAAAACGCTCGCCGCGTTCCTCTGGTCGCTCGACCGGATCGCATCGGCACCCCGGCCCGAGCAGGCGAAGCGTTGCCGGGTTCTCTACGTCTCGCCTCTGAAAGCACTGGCCGTCGACGTCGAGCGCAACCTGCGCGCACCCCTGGTCGGCATGCGACACGCGGCCGCCCGGCTGGGCCTGCCCGAGCCACTCGTCGAGGTCGGGGTCCGGTCCGGTGACACGACGGCGAACGAACGACGGCGGCTGGCCACCAAGCCGCCCGACATCCTGATCACCACACCCGAGTCGCTGTTCTTGATCCTCACCTCGGCCGCGCGCGAGTCACTGCTTGGCGTCGACACGGTCATCGTCGACGAGGTGCACGCTGTAGCCGGCACCAAGCGCGGCGCACATCTGGCGCTCTCGCTCGAGCGGCTCGACTTCCTGCTCGAGCGACCAGCTCAGCGCATCGGGCTGTCGGCCACAGTTCGGCCGGTCGACGAGATCGCGCGATTTCTCAGCGGCGCGAAGCAGACCACTATCGTCCAGCCGCCTGCCGCCAAGACGATCGAGGTCTCCGTCGTCGTCCCGGTCGAAGACATGGATGCCCCTGACGAGGCCACCAACGAAGAGCCGCGCAAGTCGATCTGGCCACACGTCGAGGAGAGCATCGCCGACCTCGTCGATGCACACCGGTCGACGATCGTTTTTGCCAACTCACGCCGACTCGCCGAGCGACTCACGAACCGGCTGAACGAGATCGGGTTCGAGCGCGGCCGAGAGACCGAGATCGCTCGGGCTCACCACGGCTCGGTCAGTCGCGAGCAACGCAGCATCACCGAAGAGCTGCTCAAGTCGGGTCAACTGCCAGCGGTCGTTGCGACGAGCAGCCTCGAACTCGGCATCGACATGGGCGCGGTCGACCTCGTCGTCCAGGTCGAAAGCCCGCCGAGCGTTGCCAGCGGAATGCAGCGCATCGGCCGGGCCGGCCACCAGGTCGGCGCGATCTCGCGCGGTGTGATCTTCCCGAAGTACCGCGGCGACCTCGTGCAGACCGCTGTGGTCGCGGAGCGGATGAAGACCGGCGCGATCGAGTCGATCCGCATACCGCGCAACCCCCTCGACGTCCTCGCCCAACACCTCGTGTCGATGACGGCAATGCAATCGTTCGACGTCGACGAGGCGCTGGCGCTGGTCAGGCGGGCCGCACCGTTCGCTGGCCTCCCGCAGTCGGCGTTCGATGCAGTGCTCGACATGCTCTCCGGGCGCTATCCGAGTGACGAATTCGCCGAACTGCGGCCCCGCCTGGTCTGGGACCGCGTCGCCGGCACGATCACCGGCCGGCCGGGCGCCCAACGTCTCGCCGTTACCAGCGGCGGCACGATCCCCGACCGCGGGCTATTCGGAGTTTTCCTTGCGGGCGGGGAAAACTCCCGACGCGTTGGCGAACTCGACGAGGAGATGGTCTACGAATCGCGGGTCGGGGAGGTGTTCACCCTCGGCTCGTCGTCCTGGCGCATCGTTGAAATCACCCACGATCAGGTGCTCGTCACCCCGGCGCCTGGCGTGCCAGGAAAGTTGCCGTTCTGGCATGGGGACACACTCGGCCGCCCGCTCGAACTCGGGCGCGCACTCGGCGCGTTCGTGCGCGAGATCTCGGCATTGCCCGCAGCAGCCGCCACAACGCGCCTGCTCGACGCAGGGCTCGACAGCTGGGCCGCCTCGAACCTGCTCGCGTATCTCGCCGAGCAGGCGCGGGCCACCGGCCAGCTGCCCGACGACCGCACGATCGTGGTCGAGCGTTTTCGCGACGAGCTCGGTGATTGGCGGGTCGTGGTGCACTCCCCATTCGGCGCCCAGGTGCACGCACCGTGGGCGCTGGCAATCGGCGCACGACTCCGAGAGCGCTATGGAGTCGACGTCCAGACCATGCACGCCGACGACGGAATCGTGCTGCGCATCCCCGAGACCGACGAGGCGCCACCCGCCCAGCTCGCGTTGCTTGCATCCGACGAGGTCGAAGAGTCCGTCACCCGCGAAGTCGGCGGCTCGGCTTTGTTCGCGGCCCGTTTCCGCGAATGCGCCGCGCGTGCACTACTGCTGCCGCGACGGCGACCCGACCGGCGCACGCCGCTCTGGCAGCAACGGCAGCGGTCGGCGCAACTGCTGTCAGTAGCGAGTGAGTACGGCTCGTTCCCGATCGTGCTCGAGACCATGCGTGAGTGTCTGCAAGACGTGTTCGACGTCCCCGGCCTTGTCGAGCTGATGCGCGACGTCGAAGCGCGACGGGTGCAGCTGCTCGACGTCGAGACGCCGGCCGCCTCGCCGTTCGCGCGATCCCTGCTGTTCGGCTACGTCGCAGCGTTCATCTACGAAGGCGACGCACCGCTCGCCGAGCGACGTGCGCAGGCGCTTGCCCTCGACACCGCGTTACTCGGTGAACTGCTCGGCCAGGCGGAGCTTCGCGAGATGCTCGATGCCGACGCGATCGACGAGATCGAACGCGAGTTGCAACACCTGAGCGACGAACGCAAGGCTCGCGACGTCGAAGGAGTTGCCGACCTGCTGCGCCTGGTCGGCCCGGTCTCGACAGCAGAGGCCGTCGCTCGCGGCGCAACTCCCCGATGGCTGGCGGAGCTCGAAGAATCGCGCCGCGCGATCCGCATCAGGGTTACCGCCGAAGAGCGCTGGGCGGCGATCGAAGACGCCGGCCGACTCCGCGACGCGCTCGGAACTCCTTTGCCCGTCGGTGTTCCCGACGCATTCACCGAGTCGGTCGCCGACCCACTCGGCGATCTGGTCGCCCGCTACGCGCGCAGCCACGGCCCGTTCACGACCCTCGACGTCGCGAAACGTTTTGGCCTCGGCGTAGCGGTTGTCGACGGCATTCTCCAACGCCTGACGGCGGCCGGGCGGGTGAAGCGCGGCGAGTTTCGACCCGGCGGGTCCGGCGTCGAATGGTGCGACGCCGGCGTCTTGCGGTCGATCAGGCGCCGATCCATGGCCAGGCTCCGCAAGGAAGTCGAGCCGGTGCCCACCAGTTCGTTCGGCCGGTTCCTGCCGTCGTGGCAGCGGGTTCGCAGTCCGCTGCGCGGCGTTGACGGCGTGCTGCGCACGATCGAACAACTGCAAGGGGCGATACTCCCCGCGTCCTCCCTCGAGCAACTCGTGCTCCCGTCGCGCGTCGCCGACTACGCACCCGCGATGCTCGACGAACTCACAGTCTCGGGCGACGTCGTGTGGGCCGGCCAGGGCAACCTTCCCGGCAACGACGGGTGGGTGGCGCTCTACCCCGCAGAAACGGCTGCGCTACTGCTGCCCGCGACCGCAGTCGCGACCTACCCGCCGCTGCAACAACAACTCCTCGAAGTCATGGCCGGCGGCGGTGCGATGTTCTTCCGCGAGTTGTCGAGCCGAGTGGTTTCGACAGACGATCGGGCGCTGGCCGATGCACTCTGGGGCCTCGTCTGGTCGAGTCTGGTGACCAACGATTCGCTCGCACCGCTGCGAGTGTTCCTTGGCGCCGGCCGCACCAGGCACTCCCGCCCGGCGTCGTCCGGCCGTCGCGGCCGGCCCGTGCTGCCGAGCCGAAGCGGGCCTCCGACAGTCGGTGGCCGCTGGAGTCTGCTTCCCCAGCCGTCCGACGACGAGACCCGGCGATCGCACGCGTTGGCCGAAACACTGCTCGACCGCTACGGCGTCCTCACCCGCGGTGCGGTGCAGGCCGAAGGCGTGGTTGGCGGGTTCGCCGCGGTCTACCGGGTACTTACCGCGTTCGAAGACGCCGGCCGCTGCCGCCGCGGCTACTTCGTCGAAGGCCTGGGTGCCGCGCAGTTCGCGCTGCCCGGCGCTGTCGACCGGCTGCGCAGCCGGACGACGCCAGATCCCGACGCCGAGACCGCCCGGGCCGTCGTGCTGGCCGCCACCGACCCGGCCAATCCCTACGGGGCGTCCCTGCCGTGGCCTACTCGAAACGGCGACCGCGAGGGCCACCGACCGGGCCGCAAGGCCGGCGCTCTCGTCGTCCTTGTCGACGGCGAGCTGGCTGTCTACGTCGAGCGCGGCGGGAAGACGCTGCTCTCGTTCGAACCGGACAACAGCGAGATCTCGTCCGAGGTGGTCATGCGGACCGCGGTCGAGGCGCTGGCCCTCGCCGTTCGTGATGGCTGGCTCGGGCGCCTCGACGTCGAACGGGCCGACGGCGAGTCGGTCCTGCAGTCTCCGCTGGGCAACGCCCTTGAGGCCGCCGGGTTCCGCGCGACTCCGCGAGGGCTGCGGCTGCGAAGTTGAGCTGATCAGCTGCTGCTTGGCGAAGCACCCATCAACTGTGCGAGCTGGGCGACGTCGATCGACTCTGTCGGCGCCGTGATGCTCACTGGCGCGTCGTACTCGAGGAAATCGATCCGGTCGTTCGTCGACCCGCTGCTGGTTGACGATGAGGCGGGCACGACCTCGAGCGGCAAATGGTTTCCAGTGGCAGCCACATAGAGCGTCGACGAGTTCGCCGGGTCAGTAGTCGTCTGCAGAATTCCAATCGCCGCCTTGCCGTTGATCGTCTTCTTTCCGGCCGCGCTCAACTTGCCGCCATCGCTCGCGAACTGCTTGGCGAACACCGAGAGGTCCGCGAACGAACTGAAGTCTCCGAAGGCGTTCGCGCCGGAGCCGTCGCTCTTGCCGACATTGATCCACTTGCCGGCGATGGTCGCGAGCGCCCCAGGCGGTGCACTCGCGCCAAGGCCCGCGAATGCCTTGGCGTCAGCTTGGATGTAGACGTTGCCGCCGATCGCCAGGAACTTGAGATTGCCACCCGCAACCCCGATCGAGCCGACCGAGCCCTTGCCGTTGGCGAACGTCAGATCGATGGTCCCCGCCGTGCCACCCTCATTGATGGTGCCCACCATGTGCACTGATTTGACCTTGGCCAGCGCAGCCAGCGACTGCGTTGCGAGCGCGATCATGGCCGGGTCACCGGTGAGCTGAGCCGTCGAGCCACTGGGCGCTGAAGAGCCGTTGGCCGAGGCACCCGGTGCTGCGGCGGACGTCGCCGAACTCGCCGAGGTGCTGGCAGCGACCTTTGCCGGGGACTTCTTCCCTGAGCAACCCGCGAGCACGACTGCCGCGGCCAGTATGCCGATAGCTGCGGCACGCGCACCGGTGAACCTACTCATGGAACTCCCCACTGGGAACGGAAATGGCAACGCTCGAACCACGCCACGTTAACAGGGCGGCACCGCGTAACTTTGGCGTCATGGAGCCGACCGCCGTACCCGGTGCGGGTCACGATGCCTGAGGGCAACACGGTCTGGCTGACGGCGCGGGGCCTCCACAAGGCGCTCGCCGGTCACCCGCTCGCCGTGGCCGAGCTACGAATCGGCGACCTCGCCACCACCGACCTGACCGACCGGCAGGTGCGCGAAGTTGTCGCGCGCGGCAAACATCTGCTGATCCGTCTGGACAACGGCCTTACTCTCCACAACCACCTGCGGATGGACGGCGCGTGGCGGGTCCACCCGGCAGGCCGCCCGATCCCGGACACCCGCGACCACGTGCGGGTCATCCTCGGTACCGCTGCTGTTATCGCGGTCGGCTATCGCGTGCACGACATCGCACTGCTGCCCACCGCCGCTGAGGGCACCGTCGTCGGCCATCTCGGCCCTGACCTGCTCGGACCTGACTGGGACGCCGCCATTGCCACCCGCCGACTGGCAGCCGACCCCGACCGATCGATCGGCGAGGCCATCCTCGACCAACGCAACCTGGCCGGCGCGGGCAACGTGTACAAGGCTGAGACGTGCTTCCTCCGCGGCGTCTCGCCATGGACGCCCGTGGGCGACGTCCGGGACCTTCGGGGCCTCGTTGACCTTGTCGCCCGGCTGTTGCAAGCCAACCGGGAGCGCTATGACCACGTAACGACAGGTGACGCGCGCTCTGGTCGCCGTACCTGGGTGTACGGCCGCGCAGGTCGGCCCTGCCTGCGCTGCGGCGCAGCGGTACAGGTGGCTTGGCAGGGCGATCCGAAGCGAGCGGATGCCGAGCGGATCAGCTACTGGTGTCCGAACTGTCAGCCTGGGCCGAGTCCGGAGCAGGCTCAGCGCGGGCTTCATCGCGCGACGACGCCACGGCCCCGGTGATCAACGCCGCCGCAGCCGCTCTCTCCGCAGGGCCGGACGGCGCGAGTACCTGACTCGCGAGATAGCGCAGGACCACGTCTACGGCGCCCGACGAGGCGTCCAGGCCGGCTTGCTGCAGCGCGCGTGCAACGTGCGCGCGGGCCGACGTCCACCCGTTGCCCTCGCCCAGGGTCGCGAGCCCGGCGGCCACTGCTGGCTCCTGCGCCGCGACCCGGCGGACGGCCGGGCTTTCGGCGATCATCGCTGCCGCCTCGGCCAGCGCGACGTCGAAGCCGTTCGGCAGTTTGGCAAACGCTGCCGCCGCGATCGCCTCGACCTCGGCCTCGACGACGGCCGCGTAAACGTCGTCCTTCGTGCGGAAGTGGTTGTACAGCGTCGCCTTGGCGATACCGGCGAGCATTGCGACGTCGCCCATGGTCGCCTTGCGGCTGCCGTACTTCGTGACGGCCTCCACCGCTCCTGACAGGGCAGCCTCGCGGGTGCGGCCCATCGCATTCCCGGCCCGGCTGCGAGTGCCGCGCGTCGTCGCTGTTGGCACGGCTGAAGCGACCGGCGCGGATTCCGCGGTGGCATCTGCCGTTGGGTTGAGCATCGCCGCAGTCTAGGCAGCGGCAGGCACAGCGGGAAACGCCGTGCGGATAGCGATCGTCGATGTGCCGATCACAGGGGCCACCGAAATGTCAGGCGGCGGCGATGACCTGGTGGTCGACCTCGTGCGCCTTTGCGTGCGCCGCGCCCGACATGGCGACGACACCGCTCGACCCGGCGGACTCGAGTACCTGCAGCTCGTCGCTGACCTCGCGCAATACCGTCGACAGTTGGACGCCGAGGGCATCGCAGATGGACGAGAGCAGCTCAGATGATGCTTCCTTTTGGCCGCGCTCGACCTCGGACAGGTATCCCAACGAAACCCGAGCGCCAGCGGACACGTCGCGCAGGGTGCGTTCTTGGGCCAGCCGTTGCTGGCGCAGTGCCGAGCCCAGCAAACGTCGCAGCAGGATCATCGAGCCCTCCTCGCCGTCAGTTTCGCCGCTTCCGGCGGGTCGACCACAAACCTGATCACCTTACCGTGACGTTCATGACGCATGACGACCACCGTACCCCGTCTCATCGGCACGCCGAGAGCGCAACTCGACTGATCGTGACAACTGATCCAACGCCTGTGGTGTAACAGTGTAAGCACGCGGCCTGTTCCGGGGGTCGGGAGCATCACCGTGGCGGAAGGCCGCCGATCCGACGGCGGACGATATCGAGTGCCGTGAGCACGGTGGCCCGCCTGATGCCATCACGATCACCGGAAAACCGGAATGCCTGAACTGTTCCGGCGGCCGCACCGTCGGGGCCGACGAGCGCGACGTAAACCGTGCCGACGGGCTTACCGTCTTGTTCAGCCGGACCGGCCACACCCGTGGTCGCGATGCCGTAGGTAGCCCCGAATGTGAGCCGCGCGCCATCGGCCATCGCGACCGCAACATCGGGGTCGATCGGCCCGCGCTCGGCAAGCAACGCGGGCGCAACGCCGACGACGTCCGACTTTGTTTCGGTGGCGTATAGCACCGCACCTCCGCGGTAGGTCGA
This sequence comes from Actinomycetota bacterium, assembly GCA_003134755.1. Classification (GTDB taxonomy): domain Bacteria; phylum Actinomycetota; class Actinomycetes; order Acidothermales; family Acidothermaceae; genus PALSA-607. The sequence continues at coordinate 21,492 of PLCK01000222.1, forward strand.
CGAAGACCCCGGCGTGGCGCTCAGCGCCGCACCCAGGAGGCCGCCCGTAAGCGATTCCGCGGTCGCGATCGTCGCGCTCGCATCGAGCAGCAACCGGTGCACGACGCCTTCGAGCCGGTCGTCGTCGACGCCGTAGACGACGTCGCCGAGTGCCGCCCGCGCCCGCCGCTCGACTGCGGCGATCTGTTCGCGCGCGGTAGCAGCGTCAACGGCCTTCGCGGTGATGCGTACGCGAGTCTGGCCCTCGGACGCCAGGTAGGCGATCGTCGGATTCCGCGACGCCTCGAGTTCCCGGTCCAGGTCGGCCAGCGCGCGGGCAACCTCCGATTCCCAGATGCCGACCGTGCGCAGCACCCGCGACAGCAGCGTGGTGCCGGGCCCGGCCCGTTGTGTGAGTTCGGGCCGCACCCATCGATCGAAAATCTCGTGCATCTCGCGCGGGACGCCTGGCATTGCGTAGACGACGGCGCCGCGCGGGCCGAATTCGATGCGTAATCCGGGGGCGGTCCCCGCTGGATTCGGCAGCGCCGTCGCGCCCTCCGGGCGTTCTGCCATCCGCAGGTTGTTCGCCGGGAAGTCGGTGCGGCCCGCTGCCTCGTACCTGCGCAGCAGTGCCGCCTCGAGCTCTGGATCGCGAATCAACGGGACGCCGACCAGCTCGGCGAGAGCCTCGCGCGTCAGATCGTCCTGGGTCGGCCCGAGACCGCCGGTGACGAGGACGACGTCGGCACGCTCACATGCGGCGCCAACCGCCGCCGCGATCCGCCCGATGTTGTCACCGACCGCCACGGTCATGTCGACGTCGACGCCGACATCCGCAAGTTCGCGGCCTAGCCACGCGGCATTTCCGTTCACGATGTCGCCAAGCAACAACTCGGTGCCGACCGCGACGATCTCCGCCTTCACCGGCGGCCCGAGGTGGCACGACGCAATCGGACCGCGCGAGCGACGTAGTCGACGCCAGTGATCAGCGTGATGATCACCGCGACCGTCATCAGATAGGCACGCACAGATGCGAGCGGGCCGGTCAGCGGCAACAGGTACAGGCCGATCGCGACTGCCTGCACAAGCGTCTTGACCTTGCCGCCGCGACTGGCGGCCAGGACGCCGCGCCTTATGACCCAGAACCGCAGAGCAGTTACGCCGATCTCGCGCACCAGCACGACGACCGTGACCCACCAGGGCAGATCGTCGATGAGCGACAAGCTGATCAGCGCCGCGCCGATCAAAGCCTTGTCGGCGATCGGGTCGGCAATCTTGCCGAAATCGGTGACGGTGCCACGCCGCCGCGCAACGGCACCGTCGACACGGTCGGTCAGCGACGCCACCACGAACACGCAGGTCGCTGCGAGACGCCAGCCCGCCTGGTTGTCGCGGGCGCCGAGAAGCAGCGCGGCGAATATCGGCACCATCGCGAGCCGCGCGACTGTCAATGCGTTGGCCAGATTCGCAACCCCTGCCTGGGGCGCAGCCGCCGGCGACCGGGCACCGACGACGCCCGCGGTCGCGATCACGGGCTCGGTGCTCTCGCGGCCGGCAGTCATCGGGTTGCGATACCAGCCTCGAGCGGCACAGCAACCAGATCGGCGTCAGCTGCTGCCACGACCGTGGCGCGTACGACGGTTCCAGGAGCGACCACAATCCCCTGCAACAGCGTGGTGCCATCGACTTCCGGCGCCTGGTGGTCGGCGCGGCCCTCGACGTCCGGGCCGTTCGTCGTAGGAGCATCGTCTTCGACCGCGACGACCCGGTCGATGAGGACGTCGACCACCGAACCGACCCGATCGAGCGCCCGCTCGGCCATGAGTTTCTCGACAAGTCGGCTCAGCCCGGCCTCGCGGTCGGCGACGACATCGCGATCTACCTTGCCCCGCAACGTCTCTGCATGCGTGCCGTCTTCGTCCGAATAACCGAAAACGCCGACGACGTCGAGCCGGGCAGCGAGCAGGA
>PLCK01000165.1:0-18193 GCA_003134755.1 Actinomycetota bacterium
GTCGTGGATCGTGGCCAGCCTCGACCACCCGATCGACGATCTCGAGCACCGTGCCGCCATCGTGAGCGCCGAACGCTTCGACCACGTCGTCGAGCAAGCTCGCGTCGGTATAGCCGAGCAGGGCGACGGCATCGCGGTAGGTGACACCGTCCGCAGCAGCACCGGCAACGAGTTGGTCGAGCACCGACTGCGCGTCGCGCACCGATCCGGCGCCCGCGCGGACCACCAAGCCGAGCGCGGCCGGCTCGATCGAGACCCCTTCGGCCACGCAGATGCGGGCCAGGTTCTCGCGCAGCGCGCCCGGCGGCACCAACCGGAACGGGTAGTGATGGGTGCGGGAACGAATCGTGCCGATGACCTTCTCGGGTTCGGTCGTCGCGAAGATGAACTTNNTCGATGATGTAGATCTTGAAGCGAGACGAGATGGGCGCGTACACCGATCGGTCCCGCAGATCGCGCGCGTCGTCGACCAAGCCGTGCGAGGCCGCATCGATCTCGATCACATCAATGCTTCCAGGGCCGGACGACGCAAGCGCGACGCATGAATCGCAGACACCACATGGGGTCGGCGTAGGGCCCTGCTCACAATTCAGCGACCGCGCCAGGATCCGCGCCGAGGACGTCTTGCCGCACCCGCGCGGCCCGGAGAACAGATAAGCGTGGTGCACCCTGTTATTACGCAGCGCCTGCTGGAGCGGCTCGGTCACGTGCTCTTGGCCGATGACCTCAGCGAACGTGCTCGGCCGGTACTTGCGGTAGAGCGCGAGACTCATGCGCCACCTCCCCAGAACATAGGACCCCCCGCGCACCCGCCAGGGCCCGCTTACCCTTGCTGCCTTCCGGCCCTGGGGGGGTTCGTGGGATGGACGCCACGCGAGGGGTCTGCCGCCGAGTCTAGTCGGGCCGGCCGACGCCGCGCGGCCGCTGTCCGCAGCCGTTCGGATAGCCTGCACGGCGGAGGATTCGCATAGTGGCCGAGTGCGCACGCTTGGAAAGCGTGTAGGGGGCAACTCCTCGCGGGTTCAAATCCCGCATCCTCCGCCAACAGGGTCGGGGTGCCTGGAACGCTGGGATCGGGGTGATCATGCCGGTCGTGGCGGCGGCCTTCCGGCGACTGCTGGCGGTGACCGCGATCCGGGTCGCCCACCGGCGGGCGACCCGCGCGCTGCGCGCCGACCCGACACCCAGAGGCCCGCTGACCGCGCTCGCCCTGTCCGTCACGGTGCTCATCGTCACGGCTGCCCTAGGTCCGAGTGCGGCAGCTCAGAGCTGGCCGGGCGCACCCCCGATCGCGGCCCACCTGCATCCCAGCGCCGGCCTCGTGACTGCCTTGCTCGTCGTTGCGGTGCTGGCCGGCGGATACGGACTGCTCGGCTGCTTGCACGCACTCAAACACGCTTGGGCACCTGACCCGAAACGGCTGCTTGCGGCGTCCGCCCTCGTCGTGGCGGTGCTCGCGTTTCTGCCACCCGTCGGATCAGCTGACCCCGGCAGCTACGTGGGATACGGCCGGCTCGCCGCGACCGGGCACGATCCTTACGCGACCGCCCCTGCAACGTTGACAGGTAGTTATGGCGCGGCCGTCGAGGATCCGTGGCGCGCCGCGCCGAGCATCTACGGTCCGCTGGCCACCGGTGAACAGCGGCTCGCCGCGGCGGTCGCCGGAGGCGGCGCACACGGTCCGGCGCACGCGGTGTTCCTCCTCGACCTGGTCAATGCGCTGGCGTTCGTCCTGACCGGGCTCCTCCTCCAAAGGATCGTTACGACGACGCCGGGACGCCGACGAGCCGCCCTGCTGTTCTCGGCCAACCCGCTCGTTCTCTTCGTCGGCGTCGCTGGTCAGCACATCGACGTCCTGGTGGCGTTTCTTGCGGTTGCCGCCGTGGCCGCGATCGCGCGCAATCGACTGACGGGCGTCTTCGTCGGCGGCGTGCTCGCCGGCGCCGCGGTGGCGGTCAAGGCGTCGGCGGCTCTGGTCGGCGTCGCGTTGGGCTGGCCGCTTCGGCGGCGTCCGCGACTGTCGCTATTCCGGTCCGGCGTGTTCGCGCTGGGTGCTGCGGCGGTGCTCGTGCCGGGCTATCTGCTGGCCGGACGTCACGCGTTCGACCAGTTGCGGCACGCGAGCGGCTTTGTCTCCTTCGCCGACCCCTGGCGCATCGTGACCCACCCGCTCGAACTGCTGCTCGGCCACGGCGCCGCGCGCGACGTCGTCCGGATACTTGCCTGGATTGCGTTCGCCGTCATGGCGCTAGTGCTCAAGCACGGCTGGCCGGGGAAGCGCAGTCTGCCGGGGAGGGCGAGCCCGCTCGGAAGGCATAGCGTCGAACGCGCCGAGGCGGCTGCCCGGTCGGCGCTTGTGCTGGTGCTGGCCTGGTTGCTGACGGCGCCGTACGTGCTGCCGTGGTACGCGGTCGTCGCCTGGGCGCTGCTCGCGGCGCTGCCGGCGTCGGGCTACGACCGGGTGCTGACGATCTGGACCGCAACCCTCGCGATCGCCTACCTGCCAGGGCGGCAGGCGCCGTTGTCGCGTGGGTTGCACGACACCCTGACGGTCTGGAAGTCGGGCCTGGCGCCTGTCGTGCTGCTCGGGGTAGCGATCGCGGGCGTCGTCCTGTCCTTTCGCCGCCGCGCCTGAGCCCCGCCGCCGAGCCACTCGCCACCCGCTCGACTTGTCCGTTCGAGGCGGCGGTAGACCGCGGTTATCCACGGACAGGTCGATGCAACCCGTTCCGCACAACCTCCTGCGACCGACCCCGCTGCGTGGTCCGGATCGGCAACCGTGCCCCCATGCCGCCAGTTTCGGACCGCCAACGACCCAGCCAGCTGGACGCGATCGCCGCGCGGCAAAACGACACTGTCAGCCGACAGCAACTCCTCAGGTGCGGATACGACTATTCCGCGATCCGCCGTCGGATCGTCGCCGGCCGCTGGCAGCAAGCCGGGCGCGCGATCGTCCTTCATAGCGCTGACCTCACTCATCGCAATCTGCAATGGGCGGCGGTCTTGTCCGTGTACGGCCCGGCAGCCGTTTGCGGCCGAACCGCCGCGAAGGGCTACCGCCTGAGAGGCTTCGACACCCCCGAGGTTGAGGTCGTCGTCACGGCGCGTGAGAACACGCCGCCTATCGACGGCGTGCGTTGGCATCACTCACGCCGGTTCACTGGTGCAGACATCTCACCGGGCCCGCGACCGGCCGCCGTCCGCCCGGCACGCGCGGTGACGGACGCGGCAATCTGGACGCCGCAGCCGCGCGTGGCATGCGCGCTGCTCGTCGCCTCAGTGCAGCAGGGGGTTGCGACTGCAGCCGCCTTGCGCGAGGCTCTGGTCGCCGCTGGTCAGGTGCAGCACCGACGACATCTGCTGGCCGTGCTCGGCGACATCGAGGGCGGCGCCGACTCCCTCAGCGAAATCGACCTCAGCAAGCTCGCCCGCCGGGCTGGCCTGCAGCCGCCGATCAGGCAAGCTTTTCGACTCGACGCCTCAGGTCGGCGGCGCTACCTCGACGCCGACTTCGGCACGTTCAGCGTCGAGATCGATGGCGGCGTACACCTGCGACCACTCAACTACTGGGACGACGCCCGCCGGCAGAACGACCTGGTGCTCGGCGGCGACCGGATCCTGCGGTTCCCGAGCATCGCGCTGCGACTCGAACCCAAGATCGTGATCGCGCAACTCCGTGCAGCTCGGTTGGCCTTCGGATGACCCCGTCGGACCTGTCCGGCGCCGCAGCGCGAGAGCGAACCGGACAAACCTCGCAGATCCGCCATGATCGGATACCCCGCGACCCATGGTGTTGGGCGAATTGACCTGCTACCGTGATCGGCGGTCGAGGTTCCAGGTACGTGTTCTCACGCCCGCGGAACGTCAGCGCGGGCCTTTCGTTTCTCTGGAGCGGTTGCTCCGGAGACAGCGAAAAGCCCACGCCGGCCCGGTGACCGCGCGGTGCGGGCGCCGAATCCTGTTTAGGGAGAGCACGTGACGCAAGGTGTTGTGAAGTGGTTCAACGCCGAAAAGGGCTTCGGTTTCATTGCGGTCGAGGGCGGCGCAGACGTCTTCGTCCACTATTCGGCGATTCAGTCCGACGGCTACCGCAGCCTCGAAGAGAACCAGAAGGTCGACTTCGACATCACGCAGGGTCCGAAGGGCCCGCAGGCGGAGAACGTCCGCCCAGTCTGAGTCCAGCAGCGTTCGGGTGGTCCTGCACTTCGGTGCGCGGCCACCCGTTCGTGTTTCGTAAGGTCGTCCGCCTCCATGAACGCGTTTCGGGACCGATGATGGACAGATGGACCACCCGGACGCCGACCAGCCGAACGAGCTGAGGTCTGACGGCCTGAGTCCAGACGGCGTCGCGTCGGACGGTTTGGCCTCCAACGACCCGGGCCGACCGGTCGGACGCCGCATCGTGCTCGGCATGCTCGGTCTCGGCGCGCTCGGCGTCGTGTTCGGCAAGCGGCTCCAGAGCGCCGAAAGCCGCGCGCTCACACCTATCGAGACCCGCGACCCGACTGGGCTCACCGCGCTGGTGCCCGCGGGCGATCGCTTCCGGTACTACACGATCACGGACAGCGAGCCGCAACGCAGCGCGGCCGATTACCAACTGAGCATCGGCGGGCTGGTCGAGCGGCCGATGACTCTGACGATCGCCGACCTCGAGAAGCTGCCGCAGACGTCACTGATCAAGGACTTCCAATGCGTCACCGGTTGGCGGGTGCCCGGCGTGCACTGGTCAGGCGTGGCGCTTCCTGACCTGCTCGACCATGTCGGCGTCCAGAAGGGCGCGAGCGCTCTGACGATCACCTCGTTCGACGGTGCCTATACCGAGAGCCTCACCCTCGACCAGGCCCGCCGTCGTGACGTTCTCGTCGCGACCCAGATGCTCGGTGGGCCGGTCAGCCGTCACCACGGCGGTCCGGTGCGGTTGTACGTCGCTCCGATGTACGGCTACAAGTCGTGCAAGTGGCTCGGCGGTATCCAACTCGTCAGCGCCGTCGTGCCGGGCTACTGGGAGCAAAACGGCTACGACGTCGACGCGTGGGTCGGCAAGTCGAACGGTCGCGACGATGCGCCGACCAGCTGAACTGCTGCGCTTCACGCGCGGCGAACGCTGGGTCCACCGCACGACCGCGATCCTGATGGGCATCTGCCTGGTGACCGCGGCGTTCCTCTACATCGACCTGCTCTCGCAGCTGGTCGGACGACGAGCGATCGTCGAATGGATTCACGTCATCGCCGGCATCTGCCTGCCGGTGCCGGCGCTGATCGGGATCGCGTCGAAGGCGTTCCGGGCCGACGCGCAAATCCTCAATCGCTTCACGCGCGCCGACTGGAAGTGGCTGCGCGCCCGCTATCGCAAGGACGGCACGCTGCCAATCGGTAAGTTCAACGCAGGCCAGAAGTTGAACGCCAACTTCCAGATCGGCGCGATCCTCATCATGCTCGGCACCGGCCTGGTCATGCGGTTCGCGAATCATTGGCCCATCTCGTACCGGACTGGCGCCACGTTCGTGCACGACTGGATGGCGTACGCGATCCTCGCCGTCGTGGTCGGCCACATGTGGATGGCAACCCACGACCCGCACGCGTTGCGTGGGATGCGCACCGGCTACGTACCGACCTCGTGGGCCGAGCGCGAGCACAACGCATGGGTAGCGCGCGAGGTTGCCCGAACCGCGAGTAACCCTGCAGAGCAGCGCCCGACCAAGACCGGCTGAGCGCCTTCCGGCACGATGGATGCCGTGACCGGGCACCCGATCGACGTCGACGAATACGGGCCGGCCTGCACTGTCGACGTCCCGCGGGCCATCATGATGCACCGCTGGGACACCTTGACGTTCCTGCACTGGTCCTACAAACCGGACGTCGTAGCGCGGCTGTTACCGCCGCAGCTCACCCTCGAAACGTTCGACGGAAAAGCCTGGGTGGGGCTGATTCCCTTCAACATGCGGGTCTACCTCCCGCACACGCCGTCCGTGCCATGGGCGTCGAGGTTCTGCGAGACCAATGTGCGCACCTACGTCCGCGACCGGTACGGCCGTTCCGGCATCTGGTTCTTCTCACTCGACGCGTCACGACTCGGCGCCGTTCTCGCGGCGCGCAGTACGTTCCGGCTGCCGTACATGTGGTCGGACATGGCGCTGAAGAAGGACAACAACACGATCGCTTACAGCTGCCGGCGTCGCTGGCCAGGCCCTCGGGGAGCGCAGAGTCGGGTGGTCATCGACATCGGCGAACCGATCGCAGCGGCCGCATTGACGGCTCACGAGCACTTCCTGACCGCCCGCTGGAAACTGTTCAGCATGCACGGCAAGTGGCAGCGCTACGGCGACGCCCAGCACGATCCGTGGCAGTTGCACCGCGCGACCGTGCGCGAGCTGGACGACCAGCTCGTCGCCGCCGCCGGTCTGCCCCAGCCGACCGCGCCGCCGCTCGTGCACTACTCGCCAGGGGTCGACGTCCGGATCGGGCCACCGCACCGCCTCTGATGGCCGACGTTATTCGCTGGCGTTACGCCGATCCGACCGCCTAGCCTCGTTGCAACCCGCCGAGTCGAGAGGAGATGGCCATCATGACTGCCTCTGCCGCCACGCCCGCCGCCCTCTCGCTCGGTGTCCTCGCCTGACCTGTCACCACCCCTCACACCGAGCGCCCACCCATTCACGGGAGCGTTCGACATGTCCTCCACCCTGCACGCACTTGGCTGGGACGACGCACGAGCCGCCGAACTCGCGGCGTTGGAGTCCTTACAGTGCAAGACATTCCTGCCTGCTCGCGTCTCGCGGGTCGATCGCGGCGCCCTGAGCGTGCTGACCGCGGTCGGCGCAATCCGAGTGCGCGCGTCCGGTCGGCTCTTCAGGTTCGAGCCCGGCGTCGCCGCATCGGGCGACATCGACTACAGCGGCGAGCCGATCGGGACGCCCGCCGTGGGCGACTGGGTCGCCCTCGATGGCCCGGTCGCGATCGCCGTGCTCGATCGCCGGTCAGCGTTCACGCGCATGAGCAGCGACGGTCAGACGGTCGCACAGGTGGTCGCCGCGAACGTCGACACCGTGTTCGTCGTGACGCCGCTGGTCGGCCGGCCCCGACCGCGGCTCTTGCAACGCTGCCTCGCGTTGGCATGGCAATCAGGCGCCACCCCTGTCGTGCTACTGACCAAATCCGATCTGAGCGCGGACGTCGATGAGCGAATCGCCGCCGCCCAGGCCGACGCCGTCGGCGTCGACGTGTTTGCCGTGAGCGCGACGACCGGCGCCGGCCTCGACGACCTCGCGGGCTACATCTGCGCGGGCAAGACCGTGGCGATGATCGGACCTTCGGGTGCAGGCAAGTCGACGCTGACAAATGCGTTCGGCGCGGGCGATGTGGCACTTGCCATCGGAGCTGTCCGCGACGACGGCAAGGGCCGCCATACAACGACCGCTCGCGAACTCGTCGTGCTGCCGTGTGGTGCCGTCGCAATCGACACCCCGGGGCTTCGCGGACTGGCCCTGTGGGAAGCCGACGAGGGAATCAACGCGGCCTTCGCCGACGTCGCCGAGCTGGCAGCCGACTGCCGCTTCGCCGACTGCGCGCACCATACCGAGCCCGGCTGTGCGGTGGCTCGAGCTATTGCCGAGGGCGATCTGGACGCCGGTCGGTTCGACGACTACGAGAAGCTGCTGCGCGAGCACGCCAGGCTCATTGCTCGTCGCGACGGGCGAGCCCGGGCCCAACAGCGGGCCCGCAGCAAGGTCTTCTATAAGGCGATCAGAGACCAGCCGCATCGTTGACCACCGGGTCTTGTGGACCCACGGCGCCCGACGGCTCAGACCAGACTGCGAAGCTCGTGCGACTTGGCGGCAACGACCGCCGCGGCGGCGCGAAGGCCGGCCACTGCTGTGGAAGACGACTGGGCGGCCCGGGCGACCGCAGCGACTCGGGCGCCGATGTCGGCCGCGGTCATGCTCTGTTGCTCGACCGCACTGGCGATCGTGGTCTGCTCGGCGTCCATAAGTGAGATGGCATGCACAATCTCCTCGAGGGCCGCCGCCGCAGCTGCGCTATCGGCCTGAATCGCCTCGATCATGTTGGTGATGTCGCCGGTGGCTTCGCCACTTCGCTGGGCGAGACTCTTGACCTCGCCAGCCACGACCGCAAAACCCTTGCCGCTCTCCCCTGCCCGCGCCGCCTCGATAGTCGCGTTGAGAGCGAGCAGGTTGGTCTGCCCGGCGATCGAACTGATCAGGCGACTGACTGCACCGATGCGACTGCTCGACTCGCTCAGCTGAGCTACCCGGCTGGTGGCCGACTGCGCCGACTGCACGGCTGCCGCAGTGTTCCCGACTGCCGTCGCGGCGCTGCTCGCGATTTCCTGAATGTTGTCGGTCAGCTGATTCGACCCGGTAGCCACCGCCTGTGCCTGCTCCGACACCTCGCCCACTGAGCCGGTCAGTTGATCGGCGAACGCTGTGAAGGATTCCGCCGTTGCCGCGAGTTCGGTGGCCACGGACGTCACGACCTGCTCCCGCCCGCGCGAGTCGGTCACGTCGGCCCAGCTGACGACGAAGCCACCGTTGATCTTGTCGATGGTCATGTCGGCGTGCGCCTGACCGCTGCCGGTCTGCGCTGAGACGGCGATCGTGACGGGGAAGGTGTGCGAGCCATTGCGCTCGGCGGCGATCCCGTCGCGTAGTGCACGCAACATCGGCTCGCCATGCGAGGCGGCGACGCGCGCGGCCAGTGCGACCGCGGCCTTGTTGCGGAACACGATGTTGGCCGCCTCGTCAGCGACGATGATGCAGTTCGGCGCCTTGTCGACCACCTCGGCGAGGTCGAAAGCGGTCAGCCCGGCGTGCCCGTCGGCCAGCGGGGCGCGGCGTCGTAGTCGCATGAGGATCCGTCCTGGTGAGAGTGCCTGCTGACCCATTCGGCAGAAGGTGCTGCCCGGCTGAGCCAAAGGGCCTAACCAAGATCTGTTCTTGGCCGGCTTTCGCGCTCCCGCGCACGCTCCTGACGGCGCTTGTTGCGCAGCTGCCACTGGGCGTCGGTCACGGCCACCAGGGGGTCGGGCCACTCGGCGCTCGTCGGCCGGCCCTGCTCGCAGGCCAGACAGTGCGAGAACACCGTCGCCCCGCCGAACGTGCGCCTGACCTGGTCGTGGGCCGGCGCCCCACAGGGGCATGCGGGGATCACACCGCCGTGGATCCAACGCGGCACCGCGCGCCACCAATCCCGACCCAGCGTCAGCATGCCTCGGGCGGACGCCGACACGCCAGGGAGTCGGTCGAGAGCGACGGCACCGCATTCGTGAGCGGTTGGGCCGGCGCTGCGATCAGGGGAAGATCTCGACCTTGGCGAGGCTGACCCAGAAGTACCTCGACCGCGGATTCTTCTTCTGCGAGACGACCAGGTGGAACGTGTGTTCGCCCGGCGCCAGTTCGGGGCTCTCCCACAACATGGTGTGGGCTCGGTCCGGAGAGTAGAAATCGATGAGCGTCGGTTCCTGGCCGTCGATCCAGACCTCGGCCATGCCCTGCTGCTGGTCCTTGCAGCCGGTGAACCGCAGCTTGCGGCCCACGAACCGCAGCTCGACCCGGTCCCCTGGCACGCTGCAATAAGCGTCGCCGCCGGGATCCGTTTCGTATCCGTTGCCGTGCAGCCAGGCGCCGGTGTAAGCGAACTCGTTGACGCCGCTCCCGATGACGGTGTCGAGAACGGTGGTAATTCCGCCGGCTGTCGTCGTCCCCATTGCGTTGAGCTTTGCCTGATCGACCTCGACGGCGTCGCTCGACCCGATGGCCGCGGCGAACGCGCCCACGCGATAGCCCTCGATCGCCGTGCGGAACGCAGCTTCCAGGTTCGCGAACTCCTCGGTGCCCGCCGCATCGTTTCGGGCACCCACATACGCGACCTCGCGGGCCCGGTTGTGCACGGCCGACACACGTACCGAAATGTCTTGCGCGCCCTCGGCGGCGGTGACGGAGACCCGGCCTATCTCTCGCGTTGTCGCGGTCTGCTGGCTGACGGCCGCGGCGATCGAGGATGTGCTCTCGCAGATGAGCGACATCGTCCCGGTGATCTGGTTGATGGCATCCGAGGCGCGCACCGACCCCGCCTGGATGCCGCTCACGATCGCCCGCACCTGTTCGGTTGCGTCTGCGGTGGCCTTCGACAGCGCCTTGACCTCCGCGGCGACGATGCCGAACCCCAGCCCCGCCTCGCCGGCGCGGGCCGCCTCGATCTTGGCGTTCAGCGCAAGGAGGTGGGTCTGGCCGGCAATGGCACTGATGACATCGGCGATGTCCTCGACGTCGCGCATCGCGGTGCTCAGGTCTCGCACTCCGCTCTCGGCGAACTGCCCCTGCTCCGCGGCGCTGACTGCGATGTCGGCGGCGATGGTCGCATGGCGCTGGATGTCGTTGACGGTGGCGGCCAGCTCCTCTGTGGCGCTGGCAACGACGTGGATGCTGTCCGAGACCTGCTGCGCAGACACTCCCGCGTCGTAGGCCTGTCCGGCCGTCATCTCGGCCGTGTCGAGCATCTCCTTGTGGATGGCCGACACGCTCAGACACGCAGTGTGAAATCGGTCGAGCCCCTGCTGCAGGGTGCCGACCACGGTCACCATTCGGCCGACCAGTTCGTCGACACCTTGCTCAACCGCCCCGAGTTCGTCACGCCAGTCGCTCGAGTTCCGCACCGTGAGATCGCCGGCCCGTACGGCCGCCAAGGTGCCGGCTAGGCGGCGGATCCGGCCACGATGATGATCAAACAGGCGCCCGGACGCCACAGCGGCGACGGCGCCACCGGACACCGCGATCACCGTGACGGCGACCCACGCGACCGCGTGGCCGCCGTGGGCAAACAGGGCGGCCGCGACGATCGCGGCAGCCTGAGCACAGCCGGCCGCGAGCGCCCGCATTCTTGATGCTGACCACATGAAGGCTCTATCGGCACCGCAGCGGCGGAAATAAGGGCCAGTCACGATGCGGTCAGCGCAGCCACCACGCCGCAAGATCAGCGCCAGCGTGCGCGATCCCCGGCGCCACCCAGCTGCCCGATAGGTGGCGGAGGGCCCCGAGCCAGCTGCCGACCGCCAAGTCGAAGGCGGCGGCCCGCCATCCGTACAACGGCACGTGCAAGGCTGCGAAACACACGGCCGACCCGATGACGGCGAGCCATGGGCCGCCGATGGCTTCGAGTCGGCTGTACAGCGCGCCGCGAAGGAACGCCTCCTCGGCCAACGCGACGGCACACACGACAACGGCCCAGGTGGCATAGCTGCCGGCCGGCCGATGCGGTGCGACATCGGCCACCACCCGGACGACGACCACGGGCGCACACAGCACCACCGCACCGGCGACCCCGATGATCATGGTGCGGACGCCGAGGCGGGTTCGCATCCCCGCCGCGGTCGCCACGCCAAAGAGCACTCCGCCGAAGACCAGCCCCGCCGTGGCCGAGTCTCGCCCGGCGACGCCCGCGACGACGACCCGAAGGATTATCGCCGCAACGAACACGACGAGCATGCCAACCGCAACGCTGCCGCCGTTCGCGACAGACTCGCGGCGGCGCGCTTGCGATGCTTGCGATGCTCCGGCGACGAGTGTTCGTCGCAACGACGATGAGACAAGCGTCATCCGACACCCCGCCGACGGCTCAAGCGAATGACGACGATGATCGCCGCGAGTATGACAAGCGCGAGCCCACCGATCTCGAGAGCCTGTGTCACCGGGTTGCGCTTCCCGTGTGCTCCCGACGTGAAGAACGCCAAGGCGTAGTCGCCGACGTGCGTCACAGTCGCCCGGTAGATGTCGCTACCCACGCGGACGGCGCTGACCCGTTGCCAGGTGTCGGTCGGCGTCGCGCGGAACACGAATGACGGGCTCGGTTGCCGGGCGCTGGTCGCCCGCATCGGNNGCTATGCGAGCCGAATGTCAGTGACCCCTGCTCGGTCGTGCCGGCAAGTCCGGCTGCAACAACGCGATACACGTTGCCGTCGATGGTCGCGCCCGTCGGCGACCGGTCGGGAGCCAACGGTGTCGCGGTGACGCGAACGCCCGTGATGCTGCTTGGCACGACGAGTGAGCCCTTGCTGATGAACAGCAGGACTTGTGGCCCGATCTCGTCGCTACTCACGTAGAACGGGTGCAGGTTGGTGCCGCCTCCAGCGTCTGAGTCGGCGGTCGCAACGTGCGGCGGCTGGGTGTGCTTGGCGCCGGCCGGCGGCGCAACGTACCGATACGGCTCGTCAGGCGCGCCGATGCCGTCGTACAACGGAGTCGAGGCCGGCGGCACGACCACCCAAGCCAGCAAGAGCGCCGCGAGCGCGGTGACGACAACGGCAGCCGATCGGCGTCCGGGATGAGTAAGTGCGGGCACGGGTCGATTCAACCGCACCGACGCGCACGCCGCTGGGCCGCTGTCGTCGAACAGCCGCCGGTGTCGCCGACCGGACGGCACAATGGTTGGCGGGCAGCCCGGCCGGGCGGTACCGCACGGAATTCAACACGAGGGACGGCGAGATGATCCTGGCGCACGCTTTCGGGGCGCGCTATGACCTGCCCATCCCGCTCTCGCTGTTCGTGGTCGGTGGGGGCGTCGTCGTCCTCCTCTCGTTCATGCTGGTGGCCCGCCGTACGCCGGCCGACGACGCGCCCGTGCCCGACTCCGCTCAAACGCCTAGTCAAGCGACATTCCACCCGATTGGGGGAACCGTCGGGCTCGTCATCCTCGCGTTCCTCGTCTGGGTCGGGTTCACCGGCGCGCAGTCGCTGTCGGAGAACATGCTGCCGACCTCGTTCTGGCTCCTGACCTGGATCGCGATTCCGTTGTCGTGCGGCCTTGCCGGTGACTGGACCAGATCCCTGAACCCGTTCGCCTCCCTCGCCAAGCTCGCCGATCGCCCTGCGCTGCGCACGGCGTTGCTCGGCAGCGCCGAACCCGTGTCCTGGCGGCGTTGGCTCGGCTACTGGCCGGCCGCCGTGATCTTCTTCCTGACCGCGTGCGGTGAGCTCGTCTTCAACGTCACGCTGACGATCCCTCACAACACTGCGCTCGCACTTGTCATCTATGCCTTCGTTTCGACGGTCGGAGGCCTGCTGTTCGGGGACAGCTGGCTACGCAACGGCGAGATGTTCAGCGTGTTGTTCGCGACCTGGGGCCGTCTCGGATACTGGCGCTTCGGCGCACCCGGACGTCGCGGGTTCGCCGGCGGCCTCGAGGAACCGTTCGATTCGTCGCTGTCCCGGATCAGTTTCACCTTGCTGCTGCTGATCAGCGTGAACTTCGACGGGCTGCTCGCAACCCCAAGCTGGAGTCATCTCGAAGACCGCTTGCCCGGAGGCCTGCCAACGCATCCCGGCCGGCTCGAAACATTTCGCTTGCTGACGTTCCTCGCGCTCGCCGTCGCGATTGCGATCCTGTTCGGCGCGTTCGCCGTAGCGTCCGCGCGCGCCGGCAGACAACGCATCAGCGCCGCAGGCGGGCTGGCGAATCTGCTCCCTTCGCTGGTACCGATCGCCTTCGGCTACCTGTTGGTGCACAACCTGCAGTACCTCGTCGTCAACTCGCAGCTCATGCTGCCGCTGATAGGCAATCCGGTCGGCAAGGAGAGCTGGCCTTTGCACCTGCCGTATCCGTTCAATGACAGCTACGAGGTCAACCGCACGACGCCGTCAGCCAGTTTCTACTGGTACAGCGGAGTCGCGGTCATCATCGTCGTCCACGTCATTGCCGTGCTCATCGCGCATAGGCGACTCGCGCACCTCGAGACTTCCGCGAACAACGCCCGGCGCACCGAGTATCCGTGGTTGGCCGCGATGGCCGGCTACACGATGCTCTCGTTATGGCTCATAGCGCAGCCACTCGTCAAGGAAGGCAGCGCCCAGGCGCCGAAGCCGAGCGCAGCTGCCGTCGCCTCGCAGACCGCGACCGGTGGACGGTAGATCAGGCCTGCAGTGGCAAGCCCGACGTCGGAGGCGGACAAAGTCCGTTGCGCTCCGGTCCGACGACACCGCTCGCTTGAAACGCAGATGTCATCGGCCAGGAACCATACGGACACGTGGCCGCGACACGCTGCCTAACAGCCGAAGGCAGAGGCGGCAACAGCGTGCAGCATTTACTTCGTGTAACCGTGGCCGACCGGCCCGGCTCACTCGGCGCGCTCGCGACCGCCCTTGGGGAAGCCGGCGGCGACATCAGGGCGATTGACGTCATCGAGCGCGGGCCAGCCGGCGCCGTCGATGACGTGCTCATCGACATCGATGGCGAAGGATCTCCGCGGCGAATCCGGGATGTGCTCAGCCGACTGCCCGGCGTCGTCGTGGAGTCGTTGCAGCCATTCACCGAAGGCGACCAGTTGGGCGACCCGCTGAACGTCGTTGACGCGCTGCTGGCGACCTCGTCTCGGGCGCTCGCGGCGATTATTCGGATGGCTCCGTCGATCGTCCGGGCACAATGGGTCCTGGTTTTGGACCTCGCGGACGGCGCTGCTGCGACCAGCCAGGCGAGCGCTGGCGCGCCGTGGGTACGTTGGGCCCGGCTACCGTGGCTCCCTTTGACATCGGCAAAACGGATCGAGGCGGATCCGTCGTGGGTCCCCTACGGATGGGGCGACAGCGCGGAAATGGCAGCCGCGCCCATCGGCGAGTCAAATCTGGCCTTGCTGGTGATCCGACCCAACGGCCCGCGGTTCCGGGGTGCCGAAGTTGCGAAGCTCAGGAACTTGGCGGCGCTCGCGGCATTGCTCGACGACCGCGACGTCCGCTCAAGCGTCCGAAGGATCCCAGCAACGCAGTGAAATCGGCGCAGGCTTTGGCCGGGGTGCGCCGTCGATGAGCCTACGGATGTTGGGCTGGCGTTGGCGGCGTGCAGGTTCAGGGCAGTGCCCGAGGCGGCTGAGGTCGGCCTGCGTCGAGTCGAGCCCGAAATCCATACCCACGAACGTGGTGGCGCGGACGATCATCGTGAGGAAACGTGCTCCGGGCGTCGCGCATCCCGCGATCGACGAAGCCGCGGTCGCCGCAACCGCGAAACGCGCCAGCCCAACCGCCACACGGACGCCATGACCTCCCGTTACGCCATAGGACGCGGCGGGCCTCTGGACGGTTGCACTCCCCCCGAACGACGGATCAACCTGATCGCGTGATATCGCTTTCGGGCTCGATGCCGTCGAGGTCCTGCAGGCGATCGGTCGAGCGCAGTTGCCACGGCACGCTCGTGACCATGATGCCGGGCTCGAAGAGCAGCCGGGCTTTGAGTCGCAGCGCGCTCTGGTTGTGCAGGAGTTGCTCCCACCAGTGCCCGAGCACGTATTCGGGGATGAACACGGTGATGACATCTCGCGGGCTCCGCCGACGAAGACCGCGGATGTAGTCGAGTAGCGGCCGGGTCACCTCGCGGAAGGGCGAATCGAGGACGACGAGCGGGATGTCGATTCCGTGCTGGTCCCACTGCTCGCGAAGCCGCTCGACCTCGTCGTCATCGACATTGATCGTGACCGCCTCGACCGAACTCGGTCGGGTGGCCTTCGCATACGCGATCGCGCGCAACGAAGGCAGGTGCAGCTTCGACACCAGCACGATCGCGTGATTGCGCGACGGCAGCAGCGGCCGCTCGGTCGGATTGATGGCCAACTCGCGCGTCACGTTGTCGTAGTGGCGGCGAATGGCCTTCATCGTGACGAACAGCACAACCATTGCCAATACTGCGATCCAGGCGCCCTCGGGAACCTTGGTCGCCACGACAATGATGAGGACGACGCCGGTGGCGAAGGCACCAACGAGATTGATGGCGCGTGAAATTCGTATCTGGCGACGCCGCTCGGGAGTCGCGGCAGGCATCAAAGCGTTCCAGTGCTTGACCATGCCGGCCTGGCTCAGCGTAAAGCTGGTGAACACACCGATGATGTACAGCTGGATGAGCTTGTCGATGTTCGCATTGAAGCCGACGATAAGGGCGATCGCGCAGCCGCCGAGCAGCAGGATGCCGTTGCTGAATACCAGTTTGTCGCCGCGGTTGTGGAGCTGACGGGGCAAGTAGCTGTCCTGGGCGAGGATCGACGACAGGAGGGGGAACCCGCTGAATGCCGTATTGGCGGCCAGGATCAGGATTCCCGCGGTTGCCGCCTGAAAGAAGTAGAAGAGAAACGACTTACCGCCGAACACCGATGCGGCGATCTGCGAGATCACGGACGGGTTTCCGCTGCTCCGCGCGTGCGCATGGAGGTGCAGGGCAAGGACGGTGATCCCGACGAACATGCTGATCGCCAACGTCCCCATGATGGCGAGGGTGTTCGCGGCGTTGCGGGCTTTGGGCTTGCGGAAAGCCGGCACGCCATTGCTGATCGCCTCCACCCCAGTGAGCGCCGTGCAACCCGAGGCGAACGACCTCAGGCACAGACCAAGTACCCCGATCCCGCTCAGGCGCCGAAGATGTTCGGGCAGCGGCTGGCTGGCAGTCGACGCCTGTGGAAGGTGACCACTGACGCCCTTGTAGGCGCCGATGACGAACATCAGATAGGTCAGTGTCACGAAGGTGTAGGTCGGAATCGCGAAGGCCCGGCCGGCTTCCTTGACCCCACGAAGATTGGCCACCATTAGCAGCACTGTGAACCCGACCGACAGTGCGACCGCGTGCCGCGCCAGCGATGGCACACCGCTCGTGATGGCGACGACGCCGGCGACCACGGAGACCGCGACGGTCATCACGTAGTCGACCAGTAGTGCGCTGGCCGCCGTCAGTGCGGCGTTCTCGCCGAAGTTCGCGAGGCTGACGGCGAACGCGCCGCCGCCGTTGGGGTACGCATGGCAGGTCTGCCGGTAGGACACAACGACGATTGCGAGCAGGACGGCGATCACCGTCGCGACCCACTTGGCATAGATCAGATACGCGGCGCCGCCGGTCGCGAGCACCAGCACGATTTCCTCAGTTGCATAAGCGACCGAAGAAAGCGGGTCGGAGGCGAATACCGGCAGCGCGAGCCACTTGGGCAACAGCGTCTCGCCCATTTGGTGGCTGCGAAGGGGGCGTCCGACGAATAGGCGCTTGACGCCCCCGATAGACGTGGTCATCGACGGGCACCTCGGCCGGACGGCAGCGGTTCAGCCGGGATTGAAGTCACTTGGTAGACGGTAGGCACGGTCGCTGGCCCGAGGTGTTAGGACGCCGTCAAGATCGGCGTCCGAGCCGTTAAGAACCCGTCAAGATCGGTGGCAAATCACGCTGCGGCGGTTGAACTGGAGCTGATGTCCAGCCAACAGCCATCTCATGACCGCCCGGTCGAGGCAGCATTTGCGCTGCCGATCGGATTCACTGCCCTGCTCGTCGTCGCCGCGGTAGCCGCTCAGGCCGGCGGCCACCTCAGCTCCGGCGGCGTCCTGCTAATGGTGTGCCTGGTCGTTGGATCGGTGTCGGCCGTCGCCGAGCCGCTGGCGGCGCTGCCCCTGTCGGTCATCGGCTGGCTGACCGCGACGTCGTTTTCCCGGCCGCCCTATGGCCAGCTGCAGACCAGCAACGGGGTGACCGCAGGGATCGCGATCGCGCTGGTCGCCGCAACGGCCGTCGCGGCGGGCGTCACGATCCGAGCGGTACGCAGGATCCTCGCGCGGTACGGGCGCGCGAGTGGTCCCGCACAGGTCACAATCGATGTTGTGGACACCCTTCGAGCCGCCCTCCGCCGGCCCACCCTCGCGGTGGCCGGGATCGGACGGCGTCGGCTGCTCATGGGATTCGCGTTGGCCGCCGTCGGGTTGCCCGCCGTGACGGTGACGCTGGTCGTCGTCCAACCCCACCTGGCGTTAGTCGACGACCTGCTCCTGTATCTGGCTTTGGTCATCGCAGTCACGCTGGTCGGCGGATTCTGGCCCGCCGTGACCGCGGCTGCCGCCGGTAGCCTGCTCTTGAACTGGTTCTTCACGCCACCGCTGCACACCTGGACCATCGAGGCACCGCAGAACCTGCTGGCGCTCCTGCTGTTCGTAACGGTCGCCGTGACTGTGAGCAGCGTCGTCCACCTCGCGGCGCGGCGCGCCCTGTTGTCGGAGCGCCTCTCGGCGGAATCCGGCACGCTCCTTGCGCTGGCTCGGACCGTGCTTGCGGGGGATGACACCGCACAGGCCGTACTCGACCACCTGCGCGAGACGATCGGGCACCCGGCCGAGTTGGTCGAACGGGTCGGCGATCAGTGGGTCCGCGTCGCCGGGACCGCTGGCGACGCGGT
>PLCK01000165.1:18265-18437 GCA_003134755.1 Actinomycetota bacterium
TGAGCCACGATCTGCGCACCCCGCTGGCGTCAGTGAAGGCCAGCGTGAGCAGCCTTCGCCAGACCGATGTGCAATGGTCGCCCGACGACCAGGCCGAACTGCTGGCGACCATCGAAGAGGGCGCGGATCGGCTCAACGCACTCATCGGAAACCTGCTCGACATGAGCCGGAT
>PLCK01000187.1 GCA_003134755.1 Actinomycetota bacterium
CGGCGTCCTGGAGCTCGTAGGCGTGCAGCTTGCGCAACAGACCGATACCGCGGCCTTCATGACCGCGGAGGTAGAGAACGACACCTCTTCCTTCGGTCGCGACGATCGACATCGCCGCGTCGAGNNGTTCTCGCCTCCGTCGGCGGCGACATCGCCCATGACGAGGGCGACCAGCTCGGCGCCGTCCAGCATGCTGCGATAGCCGATCGCGCGCCACTCACCGTGCGCGGTTGGAAGGCGGGCATCGGCAACCCGCTCGACGGTGGTCTCGTGCCGGCGCCGGTAGGCGACGAGGTCGGCTATCGAGACGATGGCGAGGCCGTGCTCCTTGGCGAACCCGAACAGTCTCGGCAGCCGCGCCATCGACCCGTCGTCGTCGACAATCTCAGCGATGACACCGGCCGGCGTGAGACCGCCGAGCGTTGCGAGGTCGACGGCAGCTTCGGTGTGGCCGGTGCGCCGCAGGACTCCCCCATCGACCGCGCGCAGCGGGAACACGTGCCCCGGACGGGTCAGCTCGTAAGGCTCGGTCGCCGAGTCGGCAAGGACCCTGATGGTGTGCGCCCGGTCGGCCGCCGAGATTCCGGTGGTGATTCCGCGCCTGGCGTCGACCGACACCGTGTACGCCGTCTGCTTCGCGTCCTCGTTTTTGCTCGTCATCGGGGGCAACCCGAGCCGGTCGAGGGTCTTACTCTGCATCGGCACGCAGAGCACGCCGCTTGTATGCCGAACCATGAACGCCACGAGTTCGGGCGTTGCCCTGGACGCCGCGGCGATCAGNNAGGTCGCCCTCGTTCTCGCGGTCTTCATCGTCGACGACGACAACCGCCCTGCCCGCGGCGATCTCCTCGATCGCGCGGTCGATGGTGTCGAACGTCATGCGGTCGCCTCCTGCAGTGACGTGAGCCCGCGGTCGTGGGCCTCGGTACGTGCGACCCGCCGCCAGACGAAGAAGCCCCACACGACGAACGCCGCGTAGATCGCGTACAGCACGGCCGAGGGGTAGTAGTGATAGTGCAAAAGCTCCGGGACGCCGACGACGTCGACGCCGATCCAGCACAACCAGAAATCGGTCCAGCCCCGCGCCATCGCGTAGGTCGCGACCATCGAACCGACGAAGATCCACGCGTCGGCCAGGTAGTACAACCAGCTCGGATGGAAGAACTGGCCTTCACCGATGCCCTGCAAGACGGGTAGCAACACGGCAACGCCGACTGCTGCGAGCGCCACGACGACGAAACGCTCGCGCGGGGTGGCCCACCGAGGGACGACGGCAGGCGCGGCCGCACCCACGCGCCGGTTCCGCGACCACCGGGACCAGCCGTAGACGCTGGTCGCCACGAAGAACACCTGCCGGGCCGCTTGGCCAAGCAGCGGAGCCTGATGCTTCTGACCGATCGCGGTTCCGAGAAACACGGTGAACAGCAAGACGTTGCCGACGATGCCGATCGGCCAGGCCCACACCCGCCGGCGCATTCCACCGACCGCGGAGGTGAGACCGAAAAGGTTGCCGACGATCTCGCGGTAGGTGATCGCGTGGCCGCCGATGGTCAGGTGCGCTGTATAGACGGCAGAGAAGCTCATGCGCGCTCGCCGGCCGTTCGCTCGACCGGCAGGTGGGCCGCGAGCAGCCGCTCGGCGTACTTGGCCATCACATCGACTTCGAGATTGACGGCCTCGCCGACGGACTTCAAGCCGAGCGTTGTGCGCTCAAGCGTGGTCGGGATCAGGCTGACCGTGAAGCGGTCGGCACCGACGTCGACGACGGTGAGCGACACGCCATCGACGGCGATCGACCCCTTCTCGACGACGTAACGCCCGAGCGTCGACGGCAATGAGATCTCGACGACGTCCCAGTTGGGCGTGTGATCGCGTCGCAGGATCGCGCCGGTGCCGTCGACGTGACCTTGCACGAGGTGACCGCCGAGCCGGGTCTGCAAGGTGACGGCCCGCTCAAGGTTGACGACCGTGCCGGGGTCGGCCGTCGCGAGTGTTGAGCGCTGCAGCGTCTCGCGCATGACGTCGGCGCTGAACCAGCCTGGTTCCGATTCGACGACTGTGAGGCAGACACCCGATACGGAGATCGAGTCACCGGCGGCGACATCGGCGGTCACGACAGGCCCGCTGACGGTGAGCCGGACGGCCTCCTCGGCCCCGACTGCGACCGATCGCAGCGCTGCCACCGATCCGAGCTCTTCGACGATGCCGGTGAACACGGCTAGTCCTCTCTCGTCGGCGTCGCGACTACACGCACGTCATCACCCACGAGATCGATCGCGTCGACCTGCAATCTCAAGGCACCGGAGATCGTTTCGATTCCCGCCTCACCCAGGGCAGGGAGGCCCGCGCCGAGCAGCGCCGGGGCGAGATAGGCGACCACCCGGTCGACCAGCCCAGCCGCGACGAATGCGCCGGCGAGCTTCGGACCACCCTCGAGCAGCACGCTCACGATGTCGCGCTCGGTGAGTTGCTTCAGGACGGCAACAGGATCGTGCTCGTCGAGCAACAGCGTCGGTGCGGAGTCGTCCAGCACCCGCGCGGTAGCGGGCAGCTGCCGGTGGCCGACCACCACCCTGAGCGGTCTTGCGGCAGTTCCGCCGGGCAGCCGGACGTCGAGTCGCGGGTCGTCGGCCAGCGCCGTGCCTGTGCCGACGACGATCGCATCGCTTCGCGACCGCAGCAGGTGGACGTCGAGCCTGGCCGCTTCGCCTGTGATCCAGCGGCTCGTGCCGTCGGCGGCGGCGACCCGGCCGTCGAGCGTCGCGGCGTACTTCCACGTCACGAACGGACGGCCGGTTCTTACCCGGTGCAGCCAGGCGGCGTTCGATCGCACGGCTTTGGCCTCGAGCAAGCCTCTTTGGACGACGATTCCGGCGGCCGTCAGCACAGCCGCTCCACCGGCGGCGTCCGGCGACGGATCATGCACCGCGAACACGACTCTGGCGATTCCCGCATCGATGAGGGCTTCGGTGCACGGCGGCGTACGGCCGGCGTGTCGGCACGGCTCGAGGCTGACGAACGCCGTTGCGCCGCGCGCCCGCCCGTCGGCGTCCGCGATCGCGATCGCTTCGGCGTGGGGCTCGCCCGCCCGACGGTGGAAGCCCTCGCCGACGACGACTCCCGCGGCGTCGACGATCACACAGCCGACGATCGGGTTCGGGCTCGTGGTGCCCAGACCCAGTTCGGCGAGGTCGATGGCGCGGGCCATGGCCGCGACCTCATGCGGGGGCCACGCATCGACCGCGGCCGCTGTGTTCACCGTCTCCTCACCCGTCGAACCGCCCTGCGGCGCCACGGGTGGAGACGTCAAGCGAACGAGCCCGCGCGAATGCCCGCACGGACCGCCCGCGCGCCGCCTCCCATCCGGACTTTCACCGTCGGTCCCGGAGTTCCACCGGGTCAACCGTCCGAAGGTTGCAGGTCATTGACCTGCAACGCGATCGGCCGGGTCGCGGACTATCACCGCCGGTTCGGAATTGCACCGACCCCGGAGCGCACGTTGCTGTACGGACCCAGTTTCGCACAAAGGTGGAGTGCGCCGTGATCACCCGCCTCACTTCCGCGGTGGCAGGGCGGTCAGATGGTTCGGCGATCGACCGCGATCGCGGAGCCGCTCTCGCCCTTGGCGACGCCCTTCATCTCGGTCGCGACCACGACCACCTCGCGATAGTCGCCGAACCGCCGACGCTCGCTGGTCGCCACGCCCACCGACAGCGACACGAGCGGGAAGCTCCTCATCACGCCCTGCCGGTCGACGATCTCGAGGTGGCCGCGCGCGACGTCCGCCGGATCGTGCAAGGCCGGGACGTCGCGGTCGAAGGCCTCGACGGCGGCGCGGGAGAGTTCCTCGACCTGTTCGGGCCGGCACACGAGGACGAAGTCGTCGCCGCCGACATGCCCGATGAATACCGGCGGGTCGGCGCCCTCGACCGCGAGCCGCAAGGCCTTGGCGAGCAACAGGATGACCTTGTCGCCGCGCAGGAACCCGTGAGCGTCGTTGAATGCCTTGAAGTTGTCAAGGTCGAGGTAGGCGACGGCAAACGGGCTGCCGCTGTTGACCCGCCCGGCAATCTCGTCTTCGATCCGGACGTTGCCCGGCAGCCCGGTCAACGGAGACATGGCGCGCGCCTCGGCGTTGCGCCGAAGCGTGGATCGCACCCGGGCGACCAGCTCGAGCGTGTCGAACGGCTTGATGATGTANNCTTCGCGGTCAACATGATGATCGGCATCGTCGACGTGCGGCTGTCAGACCGCAACCGCCGGGTAACCTCGATGCCGTCGAGCCCGGGCATCATCACGTCGAGCAGGATCAGATCGGGGAGATCCGATGACACGATTGCAAGTGCTTCCGCGCCGTCGCGCGCAATGAGCACCCGGTAGCCCTCGAGACGCAGGTTCATCTCGACGAAGCGCACGATGTCGGCGTCGTCGTCGACCACCAGGATCGTGCCCCGCTCCGGTCCGTCGGGATTCACCGCGACACCCCCGGCTCAGCCAGCGCGGCGACGGCACGCTCGCGCAACGCGACAACTGCGGCCGCGGGATCGTCGGCGTTGTAAACCGCCGAGCCGGCGACGAACACGTCGGCGCCCGCGGCGGCGCATTGCTCGATCGTGTCGGCATCGACGCCGCCATCGACCTGGATCCACAACGCGGCGCCGGTGTCGCGTAAGAACCGTCTCGCCCGCGCCACCTTGGGCATCATGGCCGCCATGAAATGTTGGCCGCCGAAGCCAGGTTCGACTGTCATCACGAGCAGCATGTCGAACTCGGGCAGCACGTCGAAGTAGTCGTCGAGGTCGGTGTCCGGCTTGAGCGCGAGCCCGGCCCGCGCACCCGCCGCTCTAATCGAGCGCGCCGTCTCGACGACGTCGCGGGCCGCCTCGGCATGGAACGTGACATTGGCCGCTCCTGCCTCGACGAAGTCGACAGCCCACCGGTCAGGGTCATCGATCATGAGATGGCAGTCGAGGGGCAGCGGCGTCGCGGCATGCAACGCCGCGACAACCGGCGCGCCAAGCGTGAGGTTCGGCACGAAATGGTTGTCCATCACGTCGACATGCAGCCAGTCGGCGACGTCGGCGACCGCGGCCGCTTCGTCGGCGAGCCTGGCGAAGTCGGCGGACAGGATGCTCGGCGCGAGTTGCACCGACATGACCGCCGCCCTCCCCTTCCGCTGGTATACGCCGTGCTGGGCCAACCGCCGCCCGAGTCTACGGCGCGCTCACTTCGGCGCCCGGCGTAAGAGGCAGATGTACATCGCGTCGGTTCCGTGGCGGTGCGGCCACAGCTGCACGTCGGGCCCGTCGCCGAGCTGATCGACACCGGGCAGGTACGGCCGGACGTCGAGCCGCTCGAAATCCGCACCCGCGGCCTCGTCGACCACCGCGCGCGTCTCGAAGGCGTGCGGCGAGCAGGTGACGTAGCCGACCAGTCCGCCGGGGCGCACTGCCTTCAGCGCCGACCGCAGGAGCGCAACCTGCTGCGGGTGCAATGCCTGCACGTCGGCGTCGGTGCGTCGCCACCGCGCTTCTGGCCGACGGCGTAGAGCTCCGAGCCCCGAGCAGGGGACGTCGACGAGCACCCGGTCGAACGAGGCGGCGGCCCACGCGGGTGAGGTGCCGTCGGCGACGACGACGTCGGCGGTTTCGGCGACCGCATGCTCGACGAGCCGGGCCCGGTGCGGCTGGCGTTCGACGGCAAGCAGCCGCGCGCCGCGCGCTGTCGCCAAACCGGCGAGCAACGCGGCCTTTCCGCCCGGCCCCGCGCACATGTCGAGCCAGCGGGTGTCCGGCCCGTCGACCGGCGCGGCGGAGAGTGCGAGCGCGACCAACTGGCTGCCTTCGTCCTGGACTCCGGCGCGGCCGTCCCGAACCGGCGCGAACGCGGCCGGCGCGCCGCCGTCGAGGATCGCTGCCGTTGGCGCCCAACGACCGGGCCGCGCACCGAGCAACAGCAACTCCTCGACGTCCGACCGGCCAGGCCGCGCGACCAGCGTCACAGCGGGCCGCTGGTTGTCGGCGATGAGCAGCTCACGGGTCTGGTCGAGGTCGCCGCCCAGCGCATCGCGGAAGGCTTCGACGATCCATCGCGGATGGCTGTACATGAGCGACAGGTGGCCGACCGGGTCGACGGCGAAGGTCGGCGCCACCGCGGCGCACCAGGCGTCGAAGTCGCGCGCGGCGACTTTGCGGAGCACGGCGTTGACCAGGCCGGTCGGCCCGTGGCCGACCTTGTCGCGCACCAACTTCACCGACTCGTCGACGGCCGAGTGACTGCCCACCCGCATCGCCAGCAGCTGGTGGGTGCCCAACCGCAGGACGTCGAGGACCAGCGGGTCGAGCTTGTCGAGCGGGCGGTCGACGCAGTCGCCGAGGATCGCGTCGTAGGTCCCGAGCGCGCGCAATGTTCCGTACACCAGCTCGGTCGCGAACGCGGCGTCGCGGGCCTGGATCTTGCGTTTCGCCAGCAGACCGGGCAGCACGAGATTGGCGTAGGCGTCCTGTTCACGCACCGCGCGCAATGCGTCGAAAGCGACGCTGCGCGCGACGTCGGCGGGCAACCGGACCGTCATACGAACCGGTCTTCCGCGCTCAGCCGGGCACCGCGAGCCCAGTCGACGGCCGGCATGGCGGCCTTGCCTTCGGGCTGCACGGTGGTGAGCATGACCGACGTCGTGCCGGTACCGGCGACAACGAGCGGGCCCTGCCCACCGATCAGCCCGACCGCACCCGCGGCAAGTGAGGTGTCGTCGGTCGCGAACGGCACGACAGGCTCGAGCTTCAGGCGGCGGCCACGAAACGTCGTCCAGGCGCCCGGCGCCGGCGTGCAGGCACGGATCAGCCGGTCGACCCGCATTGCGGACGCCGACCAGTCGACCCTGGCGTCGGCTGGGTTGACCTTGGGCGCCAGGCTCACGCCGTCCGGCGATTGCGGGACGGCGCGAAGAGTGCCGGCGGCGAGGCCGTCCATCGTCGCCGCGAGTAGCCCGGCGCCGGCGACCGAGAGGCGGCCGAGCAGAGTGCCAGCGGTGTCGCGCGGCTGGATCTCCTCGGTCACGACGCCGAGCACTGGTCCGGTGTCGAGGCCGGCTTCGAGCACGAACGTGGTGGCGCCGGTGATCTCGTCACCGTGCAGGATCGCGTGCTGAACCGGCGCGGCACCGCGCCACGCGGGGAGCAACGAGAAATGTAGGTTGACCCAGCCGCGGGCCGGGATGCCCAACGCCGGCTGCGGGACAAGCGCTCCATACGCCACCACTGCGATGCAGTCGGGTGCCAGCTCCCGCAGCCGATCGATGAACAGCGGTTCTGAGGGCTTCGCCGGTTTCAACACTGCAAGGCCTGCGTCGACGGCGCGCCGGGCGATCGGGCTAGCAACCTCGACCCGGCCGCGTCCGGCCGCGGCGTCCGGCCGGGTGATGACCGCGACGACCTCGTGCGGCGATGCCAACAGAGCCTCGAGCGCGGGTAGTGCGACCGCCGGCGTGCCGGCGAACATGATGCGCAAGGCGACTACAGCGCCAGACCACTCGTCGCGTGTGGGGAGATCTTGACGCGCGTCAGCTGCCCCGACCACTCGGACTCGCGAACCGCCCGCATCGCCAGCTTGCGCTGATCGGAGTCGAGGCGATCGATGAAGAGCACACCGTTCAGGTGGTCGGTCTCGTGTTGAACGCAGCGCGCCAGCAGGTCACTGCCCTCCACGACGATCGGGTCGCCGAACTCGTTGAAGCCCATGGCGACCGCGTGCAACGAGCGCTTGCATGGATAGGCAAGGCCGGGAAACGACAGGCAGCCCTCGTCGCCGTCTTGCTCTTCGGCGGACAGATCGAGTGACGGGTTAATCAGATGCCCGACCTCGTCGTCGACGTGGTAGCTGAAGACCCGCAGACCGACGCCGATCTGGGGCGCGGCCAGCCCGACGCCGGGCGCATCTTGCATGGTGTCGATGAGGTCGCGCNNTCGCCGAAGAGGCGGATCGGCTGGACGGCCACACGAACTCCTGACGACATTCACCCGGCCCGAGCGGCCGCGGCGATTCGATTCTACGGACTCGGCGGCCTTGGGAAACGCAACCGCGATCAGCCGAGATCGACCGGATCGATCCGGACCCGCACGCCGGCTGCCTTGCGGGCACTGCGCACCCCCGTCGCCTCGTGCAGTGCTCTGGCCAACGCGCCGCCTTCGGAGCGCGGGACGCGAATCAACGCACGAACCGGAGCTGCAGCCTCGCCGGCCGTTCTCGACGCGACAGGTACCGGGCCGAGAACTTCCGCATCGGCGGGCAGGNNGAGTGGCCGCGAGCAGATCGGCGACGTCATCAGCGTCGCCGGCGACCTCGGCAAAGGTCGTGGCTGGCGGGAACCCCAGCGCGACCCGCTCGCCGAGCTCGCGTTCAGCGTGCCCGACCGGATCCCAGCGCACCAGACCTTGCACAGCCCGAAGCGAGCTGTCGGCGAGCACCACGACACGACCGCCCTCGGCCGCCGGCCGAACCAGTGCTGCCGCGTTCAGCCAGCGGCGCAGGGCCTC
>PLCK01000214.1:0-223 GCA_003134755.1 Actinomycetota bacterium
CTGCCGACGAGGATGTTGTGACAGAACGGCTTGACGACAGGTGCCCCCGGTGTAGCGCGCTCGTGCGCGCCGACTCGCCGTGGTGCACCCTCTGCTACGCCGATCTGCGGCCACAGCTTCCCGCCTATGCGGCGTCCGTTCCCGACGCGCCGTCCGCCGAAGCGCCAGCGTCCGAAATGCCGTCGTCCGTCTCGGCTGCGGCGTCGCCTTGGGCGCCTGACGC
>PLCK01000214.1:254-35085 GCA_003134755.1 Actinomycetota bacterium
ACCGCTTCCCCCGTTCCGACCGCCCCCGAAGCCGGGAAGCTTGTGGGCTGGCCGTGTACGAGGTGCCACACCCTCGTTCCGCTCGACGATCTTTCCTGCCCGACCTGCGGGTCGAGCTTCCTCGCCGAGGCGCGGGGCGAGCCGGATCTGCTCTCGAGGTTCAGCAGAGGCGGCGTCTCCAAGGGCACCCAGGCGATGATCATCGGCGTGGGTTCGCTGGGCATCATGATCCTCGTGATGGCCTTGCTCTACGTCGCCAGCCTTTTCCTCTGACGTCGGCCGGCCGCGCCCAGGTCGATGCTCGTGACCACTACCGTGTGCGCGATGAGTGACCTGACGCGCTCGAGCATCGTCATCGAGGCGGCACCCGCGGCCGTTATGAGCGTCATCGCCGACTTCCCCGCGTATCCCGAGTGGGTGACGTTCTTGAAGCACGTCGAGGTTCTCGAGCAGGGACCGGGCGGTCGCGCCGCCGTCGTGCGGTTCGTTCTCGATGCCGGCGTGATCGCCGACGACTACAGCCTCGCCTACGTTTGGTCGGACGACGCGGTGAAGTGGCACCTGCTTAGCGGTACGACGATCAAGGCGATGGACGGCACCTACGAGTTGAAGCCCACAGCGACGGGAACGGACGTCGGATACGGGCTCTCGGTCGAGGTCGGCGTCCCGCTATTGGCTGTGTTCAAGCGGAAGGCCGAGCAGATTTTGATCGATACCGCATTGAAGGCGTTGAAGGCGCGCGTGGAAGCATGAGCGCATGGGGTTGACCATCGGTGTCGACGTCGGGGGCACAAAGGTGCTGGCCGGCGTCGTCGACGAATCCGGCCAGATCCTCGAAACGGACCGGCAGACCACCCCCCGGACCCACCCCGAAGCTATTGCCGAGGTCATTGCCGGACTCGTCGCCAGCTTGCGTCAACGTCACAAGGTCGAGGCGGTCGGGATCGGTGCCGCCGGCTGGATCGACCTCGACCGCGCGAACGTACTGTTCGCGCCGAACCTCATCTGGCGCAACGAGCCGATTAGCAAACGGGTGCAGAAGCTCATCGACCTGCCGATCGTCGTCGAGAACGACGCGAACTGCCACGTGTGGGCGGAGTCCCGGTTCGGTGCGGCCCGTGGGTACCGTTCGGTCGCCGCGGTGATCCTCGGCACCGGTATCGGTGGCGGGATGGTCCTCGACGGCACCGTGTACCGGGGCGGGTTCGGCATCGCGGCCGAGTTCGGCCACTACCGCGCGGT
Organism: Actinomycetota bacterium; assembly: GCA_003134755.1. GTDB lineage: Bacteria > Actinomycetota > Actinomycetes > Acidothermales > Acidothermaceae > PALSA-607. The sequence continues at coordinate 1,497 of PLCK01000214.1, forward strand.
GCCCGACGGCCGGCTCTGCGGTTGCGGCAACCGCGGCTGCTGGGAGCAATACGCGAGCGGGAATGCACTGGTCCGCGAGGCTCGGGAGATGGCCCGGCTGGCACCGATCAGCGTCCCCTACCTCTTGAAGGCGGTCGCGGGAGAGGTCGACGCCATCACCGGGCCGCTCGTGACCGAGGCGGCGAACGCCGGCGACGAGGGTGCCCGGCAATGCTTCGACACCGTCGGCCGGTGGGTAGGGCAGGGTCTCGCCGACCTGGCCACGATCCTCGATCCGTCGTGCTTCGTCGTCGGCGGCGGGCCTTCCGACGCCGGCCCGCTTCTGATGGATCCCGCGCGCGAGGCGTTCGCGGCGGCGCTCAGCGGCGGCGCGTACCGGCCCCACGCGCCGATTCTCCAGGCCCAGCTCGGTAGCTCAGCGGGTCTCGTGGGTGCAGCCGGCCTCGCCCGCATCCGGTAGGGCTCCGCTTCGCGATCGTGTGATCGTTGCGCGTTGAGGTAACAACCCGTGCGTTGCTGGCTACCCTTGGGTCATGCCGCGAACTTCGCGAACCCTCGCGCGCGCTCTGCGCAGGTCGTCTCGCGGCCGGGGCCAGCCCAAAGACGCCGGTGCGGCCGCCGTCGAGTTCGCCCTGGTCCTACCGATCCTGATCCTGATCCTGTTCGGGATCATCGACTACGGCTTGTACTTTGCGAACTCACTCGATGCGCGGGCGGGAACGCAGGAGGCGACGAGGGAGGCTGTCGTCGCCAACTTCGGCTCATGCACTCCACCGAAGAAATTCGACATCACGCCGAGTGACGACATCGCCCACGTGATGTGCAGCGTGAAGGATCGGACCAACGCTCTCACCGGAACCACCTATGTGAAGGTGATTCTTCCCGTCGATGCTGCCCACCCCGACGGGGGTTGGATTGTCGGGCAGCCGTTGGTGGTTTGCCAGACGCTCGTCGTTCGTGGACTCACCGGGTTCGTTCCGCTGCCAGGCAATGGGTTTTCGCCAGGAGAGGGAGTAGCACGAGCCGAGGTTGTGATGCAGATAGAACAGCCGAGCACCGATCCGAACGAGAAGGGTGGCGCGGAGGATCTGCCGGGCAGCAGCCTCGATTGGTCGTGGTGCCAGCCGTGATCGGCGCTGGTCGGCTCGACGCGACGCGCACCGGGCGAGATGACGGCGCGATCGCAATCATGGTCGCGTTGCTTTCCGTCGTGTTGTTCGGGTTCGCTGCCCTCGTCGTCGACATCGGCAACGCGTATGACGTGCGAGCCGAATCACAGACTGCCGCAGACTCTGCCGCACGCGCGGGGGTTACCTTCCTTGCCGCACACGCCGGACAGGTGACGACGACAGAGTTGGCAGACACCGTCAAGGACTACGTGGCGAAGAACGGAGGGCCCACGAGCTGGACGGGTTGCCAGGACTCCGGCGGATTGCCGAACAATGCGGACCTCACCGATCCAACGGACGACTGCATAACGTTCCAGGCAACCGGAGGGACCTATCAGGTAAGGGTGCATCTGCCGGTTAGGCAGGTCGCCGCAACGCTCGGAGGCATCTTCGGGGTGAGTTCGATCAGGGTGGCTCCGCTCGCCGTGGCACAGTCGGGAGATACGCCGTCACCGCCCTGCGGGCCGTGCAACCCGGCACTCGACCAGAACGGCGACCCGGTCTCACCTGCTGACCTTCCTGACGAGGTTCAGAAATGGCTGCCGGATCCGAATACGACGCCAGCCGGAACTGTCGTGGACGGGTGCCCAGCAACTCCCGGCCTATTCGACGCCTTGGTTATCAAGGCACCTTTGCAGTGCACCGACACGGCCGCGGGAGGGGTGTATGTGTTCAATGACACCGATCTCACGATCGACAGCGGCGCGCTCCTCAAGATGAAGGGCGTAACGCTGGTGTTCTACGGCAAAGGCTCGCTGTTCACTAACGGCACCCTGATCTTGACCGACACGCCAGCCGGGACGCCCCCAGTCGCAATAGATCCGCTCCCCCCCGAGTATCCGGGCGTAGCGCTGATCTTCGCGCAGTACCCAAATCCGCCGACGACGAAGGCGCCGCTGCGGAAATTCGAACTGGGAGCTGGCTTTCAGATAAGCGGGAGCGTGTACGCCCTGGACGGTACGACGTGGAGTACTGACGCTGGCGACTGCCCGCCTCCAGTTCCTCCGGCGCTCCCGGCCTGTCAGGTAGACCCCGGCGACCTAGCCGTGACGAACACCAACTTTGCTAATCACATCGTGCCGACAGTAGCGCCGCAACAGGTCCTGCCTCCTCAGCCACCACACCTTGTGAAGTAAGGGATTGCGTGCCGACTGAGCTCCGACTCCTCACCTACAACGTGCGGTCGTTGCGCGATGACGCTCAGGCCGTGTCGACGGTGATCAGGGCATCCGAGCCGGACGTCGTGTGCGTGCAGGAAGCTCCGCGTTTTCTGCGCTGGCGCTCGAAATGTGCTGCGCTGGCAAGGGAATCCGGTCTCGTTGTGGCGACGGGCGGGAGAACCGCGGCGGCGATGTTGCTGCTGGTGTCGCTGCGGGTGCGCGTCGTCGAGGCAGACGACGTCCTGCTCAGTCGCAAGCGCGGCCTGCATCAACGCGGACTCGCTCTTGCGACACTCGTCGTAGGAGATTCGCAGTTCGCGGTCGGCAGCATTCACCTCGACCTCGACGCGGCTGAGCGACGGCGACATGTCGACGAGATCGTGTTGCGGACGGCGTCGTCCAAGGCGCCCGTCGTCCTGGCCGGCGACATCAACGAGACGCCCGACGGTGCAGCGTGGCAGGCCCTGGCACAGCACTACTTGGACGCGTACGCGAAGGTACCGACCTGGGGCGAGTACACCTACAGTGCCGTCAACCCCGTCCGCCGCATCGACGGGATCTTCGTCGATCCCTCGATAATGGTGCTGAGTTGCGGCGTGCCTGACGTTCCAGGGATCGAGCGCGCCAGCGACCACCGGCCGGTGCTCGCCGTCCTCCAGTTGCCCTGAGTTAACCCGCTAGACGACAGCGCCGTCGTCGGGGTCGGAATCGCTCGGGCGGTCCTCGCGCATCATCGCCACCAGGCCCACGAACCCACCGACAATGGCCAGGACGCCGAGGGCGACCGCGTCCGGGATCACATCGGTGAGCGAGCGGCCGACGATCAGAGCGGCGCCGACAATGATCGCGGACAGCGCCCATCGGGTGCCGCGCCGCAGTCGTGGCAGGGGCGGCGGTGGAGCAGGGACGAAGTGCTCGTCCAGCACCGACAACGGGTCGTATTCCTCGCTGGGCAGGTCGGCGTAACTGAAGATCTCAGCCGTGCGTTCCTCGACAAAGCGTTCGGCCGGCCGCACGATGCGGCGGGGCACCGGCGCCCCGTCGTCCGCCCGATCTATCTCGGGGCTGGTCCCGGCGAAACCTTCGAGCGGCAGGGTCTGCTGAGTGTCGGGGTCGAGGCTCGCGGTGTTGTCGACGTCGGCAGGCAGATCTTCGGCGTCTGGCCACGGGTTCGTTCCCTCGTAGGACGGCTGGTCGAACCCCGCGACCAGTTGGGCCCAGGCTCGTTCGGTCGCATCCGCCTCGTCGACGGGTCCGGCTGGGACGTCGGCGGGCTGCGGTTCGGGAGCCGAGGCGCCAGCGGCTTCGCTCTGGGCGTTCAGGAGCGTGGTGGCGCGGTCATGGTGTTCGCGGTCGACCCAGAGCCGGTCGCGCGGCCGTTCCGGCAGGTGAACCTCGAGGTAGCCACCGAGTTGTCCGGTGCTGGGGACGATGTAGGCGGCGATGCCCTCCGCGCGCAACGCGTCGAGCATCGCGTCCGCTAGTCGCGGATCGAGATCGGCGAGCCGCACGTAGTGGCGTGCGACGAACCCGTTGTCGCGACCTGGCATAACTCAATCCTGCACGATGAGTGGCGGCGCTGCGCAGACCCGCCGGGTGAAATCCACGCTTCCGTTATAGAGCGAGACCGCCCCCGAAGCTACAAGACAGGGTTGCGGCAGCGGTATGGTGCCGCCAAGCGCGTCATGCGCGGCCGGCTGAGCCGCGCGTCGAAGGGACCTCGGTTGCTCTACTGGTTTCTCAAGTGGACCTTGGGGGCGAGCCTGCGGCTGGTCTTTCGGCCGAAGGTGGTCGGCCTCGAGAACGTCCCGGCCCGCGGCGGGGCCATCCTTGCGAGCAATCACCTGTCGTTCTCCGACTCGTTCTTCGCGCCGCTCGTGATCCCGGGCCGCAAAGTCACGTTCATGGCGAAGGCCGAGTACTTCAACCGGCGGGGCATCAAGGGCGCGCTCAGCCGCTGGTTCTTCAAGGGGATCGGCCAGCTCTCGGTCGACCGTTCCGGGGGCAAGGCAAGCGCGTCTGGCCTGCGTACCGGACTTGAGGTGCTCGAGGCCGGCGAGCTGCTCGGCATCTATCCCGAGGGCACCAGGTCGCCCGACGGCAAGCTCTACCGCGGCCGAACCGGGGTCGCGCGGATCGTTCTGGAGGCAGGCGTTCCGGTCATTCCGTGCGCGATGGTCAACACCGACCGGCTGCAGCCTCCTGGGCAGTTGGTGCCGAAGGTGGTGCGCCCGGAGATTCGCTTCGGCAAGGCGCTCGATTTCTCCCGATATGCCGGGATGGAGTCCGACCGGCTCGTCCTTCGCGCGATCACCGACGAGATCATGTACGAGTTGATGCGGCTGTCCGGCCAGCAGTACGTCGACATCTACGCGACCAAGGCGAAGGAACAGCTGCGGCATCGCGGCAAGCGGCCAAGCCATGAAACCGAAGACGGGGACGGCGACGCCGCGGCGCCGTCCGCACAGTCCGCCTGACGAGGGCAGCGCCCGCCTGACAGGGCAGCGACCGGTTCCTGATCGTCGGGCGCTAGGCTGACCGCCGCTGTTGTCGGTCTGGCCAGGTTCGGTTTGTCCGGGCTCGGTGTTCCCGCGGAGGTTCGAAAGCTATGCGAGTCGGAGTACTCACCGGCGGTGGCGACTGCCCCGGACTCAATGCAGTGATCAGGGCCGTCGTTCGCAAGGGCATCGGCGAGTACGGGTTCGAATTCGTCGGCTTCCGCGACGGATGGCGCGGGCCGATCAACGCCGACACCGTGCCCCTGGGTATCCCGCAGGTACGCGGCATCCTGCCGCGCGGCGGCACGATCCTCGGCTCGTCGCGGACCAACCCGGCGAAGATCGAGGGCGGTTTCGACCTGATTGCCGCAAACCTCGAGAAGCTGGGTATTGACGCCCTTATCGCGATGGGCGGCGACGACACGCTGGGCGTTGCGCGCGAGCTCCACCACCGCGGCCTGCACGTGGTCGGCGTCCCGAAGACCATCGACAACGACCTGTCCGCCACCGACTACACGTTCGGTTTCGACACCGCCGTGAACATCGCCATGGAGGCGATCGACCGTCTGCACACGACGGCCGAGAGCCACCACCGGGCGCTCATCGTCGAGGTGATGGGCCGCCACGCGGGCTGGATCGCGCTGCATGCGGGCATGGCCGGCGGCGCGAACGTGATCCTCATACCCGAGCAGCCGTTCGACATCGAGAAGGTCTGCGAGTACATCGAGGAGCGCTTTCAGAGTCACTACGCGCCGATCGTTGTGGTGGCCGAAGGCGCGACGCCCAAGGAGGGCACGATGGAGGTCCTCACCGGCGACCTCGACGCCTTCGGGCATGTGCGGCTCGGCGGCATCGGGCAGCGGCTGGCCGACGAGATCGAGAAGCGCACCGGCAAGGAGGCCCGGACCACCGTCCTCGGCCACATCCAGCGGGGCGGGACGCCGACAGCGTTCGATCGGGTGCTCGCGACCCGGTTCGGGCTGCAGGCGGTCGACGCCGTCCGCGACGGCGACTGGGGAAAGATGGTCGCTCTGCGCGGTACCGACATCGTCCGCGTGAGCCTCGACGAGGCGACCGGCGAGTTGAAGACCGTCCCGGCCGCCCGTTACGCAGAGGTCGAAGTCTTCTTCGGCTAGGCCGGGCGCCAGACGTCGGTAGACTCCGCACGTGCAAGAACTCCAGTCGTGGCGGGCACTTCCGGTCGCCCAGCGGCCGCCGTGGCCCGACCCGGAGGCGCTGCGCGGAGTCGCAGAGACGTTGAGCCAACTCCCGCCACTCGTCGTCCCGGAAGAATGCGACAGGTTGCAGTCGCGGCTGGCCGACGTCGCGCGGGGCAAGGCGTTCCTGTTGCAGGGCGGCGACTGCGCCGAGACGTTCGCCGACGCAACGGTCGAGAACGTCCGTGACAAGCTCAAGATCCTGTTGCAGATGGCCGTTGTGCTGACCTACGGCGCGAGCGTTCCCGTTGTGAAGGTCGGCCGGATGGCCGGTCAGTACGCGAAGCCCCGGTCCAAGAACACCGAAGTCGTCGACGGCGTCGAGCTGGGCAGCTATCGCGGCGACGCGGTCAACTCGATCGCGCGCACGCCGGAAGCTCGCATCCCTGATCCCGCGCGGCTGCTCGAGGCCTATCACCGGGCCAGCGGCACGTTGAACCTGATCCGCGCGCACGCAACCGGTGGGTTTGCTGATCTGCGCAAGGTGCACTCGTGGAACTCCGACTTCGTACGTCGCAGTCCGGCCGGGCAGCGCTACGAGTCGATTGCCACCGACATCGATCGCGCGTTGTCGTTCATGCAGGCGTGCGGCTTCGATCTCGAGCGCTCCGACGCCGCCCACCAGGTGGAATTGTTCGCCAGCCACGAAGCACTGTTGCTCGACTATGAAGCCGCGCTCACGAGATGGGACGACGACCGCGGCGCCTTCTACGACCTGTCGGCGCATCTGGTCTGGATCGGCGAGCGCACCCGCGACCTCGAAGGTGCACACGTCGACTTTGCCAGCCGCATCGCCAACCCCATCGGCGTCAAACTCGGGCCGGCAACGTCACCCGAAACAGCGGTCGCGCTCATCGACAAGCTCGATCCCGACCGTCGGCCTGGTCGGCTGATGTTCGTCACCCGCATGGGCGCCGACCGGGTGCGCGATGTTCTGCCGCCGATTGTCGAGAAGGTGACCGCATCGGGCGCTGAGGTCGTGTGGAGCTGCGACCCGATGCACGGCAACACGATCGAGTCCGAAAGTGGCTACAAAACAAGGCATTTTGACGACATCGTCGAGGAGGTCACCGGATTCTTCGAGGTGCACCAGGCCCTCGGCACCGTGCCGGGCGGGCTGCATGTCGAGCTCACCGGCGAAGACGTCACCGAATGCTTGGGGGGTGGCGACGAGATAGTGGACGCCGACCTCGCCGGCCGTTACGAGACCGCCTGCGATCCGCGCCTCAACGTAGGGCAGTCGCTCGAACTCGCGTTCCTCGTCGCCTCAATGCTTCAAGACGGACGCCGCGCCCGTTCGTAAGGCGAGAGTTCGTCCGAGCAGTGGTGGCAACGTTCGTACTGCGGTGGCCAGCTCCCGAAGGTCGCCGTCGACGAGCGCCTGTGGCCCGTCGCACAAGGCGAGTTCGGGGTGCGGGTGTACGTCGACGATGATGCCGTCGGCGCCGACCGCCATAGCCGCGCGCGAAAGCGGCAGCACCAGGTCTCGGCGTCCGCCCGAGTGTGAGGGATCGACGATGATCGGCAGATGCGAAAGCCCATGAATGACAGGCACCGCGGAGATGTCGAGGGTGTTGCGCGTTGCCGTCTCGAACGTACGGATGCCTCGCTCGCAGAACACGATGTCGAGGTTGCCGCGCTGTGCGATGTACTCCGCCGCCATCAACCATTCCTGGATCGTCGAGCTCATCCCGCGCTTGAGCATGACGGGCTTGCGCAGCGCGCCGACCGCCTGCAGTAGCGCGAAGTTCGCCATGTTGCGGGTGCCGACCTGCAGCATGTCGGCGTATTGCGCGACGAGGGCGACGTCGTTCGCGTCGACGACCTCGGTGACGACAGGGAGGCCGGTCTCCTCGCGCACCCGGGCTAGGATCTTCAGGCCGTCCTCGCCGAGCCCTTGGAACGCGTACGGCGAGGTGCGTGGCTTGTAGGCGCCGCCACGAAGCAGCGTCGCACCGGCGGCGACAGCCATCTGGGCGGCGTCGAGAGTCTGTTCGTACGACTCGACCGCGCACGGGCCGGCGATGAACGTGAACGTCTCAGGTCCGATCGGCACGCCGCCCACTGACACCGTCGTTCGCTCCGGATGGTTCTCGCTGCTTACCAGCTTGAACGCCGCAGAGATCCGCAGCACTTGGCTGACGCCGGCGAGGGCACGCAGGTTGAGCGCATAGAACTGCTCGACGTCGCCGACGAGCCCGATGATCGTGCGCTGGACGCCCCGGCTCACGAACGCCTCACCGCCGGCGCCCTCGACCCTGGCCACCACGGCCTCGATATCGGCGGAGGAGGCGTCAGCTGCCATGACGACGACCATCGAATGTCCTTCCTACATACGAAAACCCCGGGCTACGGGCCCGGGGTCGGTGTGGTTGGCGGTCCGATTAGCGCAGCGTGTGGCTGGCCAGCAGGTCCGCCCGCACAACCGCGGGCGTGAACTCGTAGTCATACCAAAAGGCGCGCGTGTCGGACACGAGTGCGACCCTACCATCGCCGCATGTCACCGGTCGCGCAGAGACCTCAGGAGTCCCAGGTCCTCGCGGTGCTCGGGTGCTTTCCCGGGCGTCTCGAGCACGAGCGGGACGCCGCGAGCCGCCGGATGCCGGAACAGTTCGGCGAACGGTTCGATGCCGATTCGGCCCTTCCCCAGGCGTTCGTGGTTGTCGCGGTTCGACCCGCAGGCATCCTTCGAATCGTTGGCGTGAATCAGCTTCAACCGTCCGCGCCCCACGGCGCGAACCAGCGCATTCAGCGTGGTCCGGACGCCGCCAGGTGCCGCGATGTCGTGTCCGGCCGCGAATGCGTGGCAGGTGTCGAGGCAGATCCCGAGCCTCGGGTGCGCGTCGAGAGCTTCGAGGTAGGGCCCGAGCTCGTCGACAGTCGCCGCGAGCGACTGACCGGCGCCCGCCGTGGCCTCGATCAACACGTCGGGACCGTCGTCGGGGATCTCATCGAGTAGCGGCAACAGGTTCTCACGCAATTGCGCCATGGCGGTCGGCTTGCTCGCCGTTGTCACTGCCGAGCCGGCGTGGACGACGACACCTCGCGCCCCGATGGCACACCCGCGTGACAACGCGTGCCGCAACGACAGCACCGAGTTCTCCAGTGTGGCCGGCGTCGGTGATGCCAGGTTCACCAGGTACGACGCGTGCACGAAGATCGGGATCTTCGCCTTCGTGCAACCGGCGCGGAATTCGTCGTCCTGGCGCGGATCTCCTGGTGTGCGGGCCCACCCACGGGGATTGGAGAGGAACACCTGGATGGCTTCTGCGCCGACGTCACGCGCGTACGCGAGCCCGCCGCTCGAAAGTCCGCCGGCGACCGGGACGTGTACCCCGACAGCGGACGGCTTCCGAGGGGGCATCGGCCCAGGATGTCAGAACACGTACAGCGTGATGAGCGTGCCCTTCGGCTGTTGGCCGGTCGGTGACTCCTGCAACACGCGGCCGGGGCCGCCGTCGAGCTGTGAGATCTTGACTCTGAACCCGGCTGCCTCGAGCGCCTTGGTCGCATCCTTGACCTTCTTGCCGTTCTCATCGGGGACCGAGAACTTCTGCTGCCCCTTCGAGACGTCGAGCGTGATCGGCTGGCCCTTCGTACCGTTACCCGAGTTCGGGGTCTGCGAGATCACCGCGCCGGACGCCACGGTGTCGCTGAAGTCCTGGGTCTGCGTGACCGCGAAGCCGGCCGTCGTGAGCGCCTTGTTGGCTTCGTCAAATGTCTTGCCGGTGTAGTCGACGATGGGGATCGGCGGCGGCCCTTGGCTGACCGTGACGTTGACCGACTTGCCGTAATCGATCTGGGTGCCCACCGGCGGGTCGACGCCAATGACGTTGCCAAGCGGAACCGTGTCGCTTGGTATCGGTGTCGGCGTGATACTACTGAGCCCAACGGCGGCCAACGCCGCCTGGTAGTCCGCAAGTGTCGTTTGGGTCGGGTCGAACGACGGCACCGTCGACAGATGCTTGCCCTTCGAGATGCGAATCGTGACCGTGGCACCCTTGTGCAGCTTAGTGCTGGGGTCCGGGGTCTGCGCGAAGACCAGGTTCGCGTCGACGGTCGAACTCCAGTCAGGTGTGCCGACGACGAGATTGACATGCGAGCTGGTCGCCTTCGCCTGAGCTTGGGCGGCGGTGAGCTTCAAGAAACTCGGTGCCGTGGTGTTCCGGTCGATGCCGTAGTACCAACCCGCGCCGCCTGCGCCGGCCGCCAGCAGCAGGATGACCAGCAGCGCGATCAAGCCGCGGCGGCGGCGTCGAGGTCGTCGGTACTCCTCGACAGCGGGCGGCGGTTGTTGCGCGGGTGGCTGCGACTGAGGCTGGTGCCACGCCGGGCGGTCGTAGCCCGCGTCGTGGTCGGGCAGCTCGACGACGAGCGTGTGCTGGGTGCGGGGGACCAGCGTCGTCGGGCTGGTGGCGTCGGCTTCCAGGGCCGGCAGGCTGCGCCGGACCCGTACGGTCTCGGCCAGGAATGCCCCTGCGTCGTGCGGACGCTGATCAGGGTCACGCGCGGTCGCCCGGGTCACGAGTGCGTCGACCTGCGGCGGCGTCCCGGGTACAACCGACGACGGCGGCGGTACGTCCTCGTTCGCGTGCCGGTACGCCACCGAGATGGCGGTCTCGCCGTCGTACGGCGGACGCCCCGTCAGCATCTCGAACAGCATGATGCCGGCGGCGTAGACGTCGCTTCTCGGGTCCGCGACACCGCGGGTCACCTGCTCGGGCGCAAGGTAGGCAACGGTTCCGATCAACGTGGTGGCGCTCGTCGCGGCCCGGTTGGCCGCCGCCCTGGCGAGACCGAAGTCGGCAACCTTCACCCGGCCGTCGTCGGCGAGCAGCACGTTCTCGGGCTTCACATCGCGATGGACCAGACCGGCCGCGTGCGCTGCCGACAGCGCCGCCAGAACCGGTTGCAGGATCGACAACGCCTCTTGCGGCACGAGGCGGCGACGTTCACGGATGAGGTCGCGCAGCGTGCGGCCGTGCACGTACTCCATGGCGAGGAACACCTGACCGGCGTCGTCGCCCTGATCGAAGACGGCGACCACGTTCGGGTGCGACAGCCTGGCGGCCGACTTGGCCTCGCGGATGAAACGCGCGACGAACTCGTCGTCCTCGGCGAACACCTGATGCATGACTTTCAGCGCGACCACCCGGTCGAGCCGGGTGTCGAGCGCGCGATAGACCGTTGCCATTCCGCCTCGCGCGATGCGTGCCTCGACCCGGTACCGGCCGTCGAGCACGCGGCCGATCAAAGAGTCCGAAACTGTCGCATCCACGGCGTTGAGTCTACGTGCGGCCCGGGCCGGGCCTGGTCAGGCGCGGCGGGCCAGGCGGGTCCGGCGCCCAGATCGCGCCTACGACAGGATGGTGCCCATGGACCCAGGTGTCGTGCTTTTCGACCTCGACGGCACCCTCACCGAGTCAGGCCCGGGCATCGTGCGATCTGTCGCGTACGCGCTCGACGCGGTGGGTCTGCCGCCGCTCGACGCCGCCGCGCTGGCGCGATTCATCGGACCTCCGCTGCTCGATTCGTTCCGCGACGTCGCGGGCCTCGACCAGGCGGCCTCCCACGAGGCGTCGGTGGCTTACCGCCGGTACTTCAAGGAACGCGGCATGTTCGAGAACTCGGTCTACCCGGGCATTGCCGATCTGCTGCGCAGCCTTCGCGATGCCGGACGTCGATTGGCCGTGGCGACCTCCAAGCCGACGCCGTACGCGTTGCCGATCATCGAGCATTTCGGCCTGCACGAGTACTTCAGGGCGGTGTGCGGCCCCGACAGGGACGGCCCGAACGCGGACAAGACGATCGTTGTCGCGGGTGCATTGGCCCTTCTCGACGTGGTGCCCGGGCCTGACGTCGTCCTGATCGGTGATCGCTTTCACGATGTCGTCGGGGCGCACGCGAACGGCATCGCCTGCATCGGCGTGCTCTGGGGTTACGGCTCGCGCGCGGAGCTGACGACCGCCGGCGCCGACGCCCTGGTCACCGACGTCGACGAGCTGGCCACCCTGCTGGGAGTGGGCGCAACGTCCTACGCGTCCAGCGCCGGTGACGACGCCTTCGCGTAACGCCTGACCGGGATGCGTCCGGCGAGCCGCGCGAGGCGGCCCGCTTCGACGGCCTTACGCATCGCCTCGGCCATCATCACCGGCTGTTGCGCGCGGGTCACCGCCGAGGCGAGCAGCACCGCGTCGCAGCCGAGTTCCATGGCGAGGGCCGCATCGCTCGCCGTACCGATGCCGGCGTCGAGGATCACCGGCACGCCGGCGTTCTCGACGATGAGTTCGATGTTGTGCGGGTTGCGAATCCCGAGGCCCGACCCGATCGGCGAGCCGAGCGGCATCACGGCCACGCAGCCGATCTGTTCGAGCCGGCGTGAGAGAACGGGATCGTCGTTGGTGTAGGGCAACACGACGAATCCGTCGGCGACGAGTTGCTCGGCGGCGACGAGCAACTCCACGGCGTCCGGCAACAGCGTGTGTTCATCGGCGATGACCTCGAGCTTCACCCAGTTCGTACCGAGCGCCTCGCGGGCGAGCTGGGCGGTAAGCACGGCGTCGGCGGCGGTGTAGCAGCCGGCGGTGTTCGGCAAGACCCGGACGCCGCGTCGCGACAGGACGTCGAGGATCGATCCACTCGACGTCGGGTCGATCCTGCGCATGGCTACCGTCGTCAGTTCGGTGCCGGACGCGACGAGCGCGGCATCGAGGACGTCGAGACTCGGCATGCCGCCCGTTCCCATCACGAGCCGCGAGGCAAAGGTTTCACCAGCGATGACGAACGGATCGTCCACGACTCATCCGCCCTGTACGGCGGTCAAGACCTCGACGGAGTCGGCGTCGGCCAGCACGGTGTCGGGCCAGCTGCCGCGCGGCACCACGCTGCCGTTCAGGGCGACCGCGATCCCTTGCGGAGCGGTCGTCAGCTGCGCGACGACGTCGGTCAACGTGCTCGCGGGCGGCAGCTCGCGCTGCTGGCCGTTCACGACGACTGTCATACGGGGACCGTCGCGCGGGTGAACCGGCAGGGATCGAAGCGTTCGTAGCCGTCGGGTGTCGTGCCGTCGACGATCAGCTGCGTGATCGCGTCAGCCGTGACGGGTGCGAGCAGGATGCCGTTGCGATAGTGACCTGTCGCAACGACGAGGCCGGCCATCGCTCCCGCGCCGATCATCGGCGCGTTGTCGGGCGAGCCTGGGCGTAGTCCGACCGACATCTCGGCGAGTACGATCTCGCCCAGTCGTGGCAGCAGCACCCGCGCGTCTGCGAGCAGATCGCCGGTGCCCTCGACCGTCAGTCGGGTGTCGAAGCCCTGTTCCTCGCTCGTCGCGCCGAGCACGATCTCGCCGTCGGCCCTTGGGACGAGGTAGATCGGCCGGCCCCGCACGAACGCGCGGACGTTACGAGCCAGGACCGGGTGCTCGACGTCGTCGCGTAGCCGGATGATCTGGCCCTTGACCGGGCGCACGCTTGGCTGCGCGTGCGCGGGCAGCCCGGCCAGCTGGCCTGACCAGCACCCCGCCGCGAGCACGGTGTGACCTGCCGAGATGCCGTCGATGCCGACGACACGGTCGCCGACGACGTGGACCGCGCGTGCGGCGTTGCGGCGGATCTCGACGCCTGCGCGTTCGCAAGCCAGCAGGAGCGCAGCGACGAGGCGCCGGCTGTCGACCTGGTGGTCGCCCTCGACGAGGAGGCCGCCGCGCACGCTGGTCGCGAGGAACGGCTCGAGCTGCCGGCATTCGCGTGCGTTCACGGGTTGCGAGCGCAGGCCTAGGCCGGACTGGTAGCGGTGCAGCTCGTCGAGTGCGGCCTTGTCGTCGGCATCGAACGCGACCGCCAGGGTGCCGGTCGCGCGATAGCCAACCGGCGTCCCGGTGGCTTGTTCGAGTTCTGCGACGAAGCTCGGATAGCGCTGCGCGGCGGTCAGATTCAGCCGCAGCAGGTCTTCCTCGCCGTAGTGCACCTCGGTGACGGGTGCCAGCATTCCGGCGGCGTGATGCGATGCGCCCGAGCCGGGTGCCGGATCGAGCACGATGACGGTCAGTCCGCGAAGGGCGGCCCGCCAGGCGATCGAGAGCCCGATGACACCGCCGCCGACCACCACGACGTCGCAAGAATGCCCCGAGCCGGACCGCGATGTGCTCACCCGATCGAGCCTAGCCCGCAGATTGGCTCAGCCGATCTGCGGACCGGCGACGTGCGCGCCCACCATGATGATCAGCGCCGCGACCGATTGCGCGATCGAGACCGCCGAGAGCAACAACGCCGCGCCCGCCATGGCCCGAGGCCCGCGCTGCGGAGCGGAGTCGAGGTCCTCGGCCTTCACGGCCGCCCAGTGCGCGACCAGGGCCAGGATCGCGCCCAGAATGCCGAGACCGAGCTGGATTCCGGCGTTTGCGCGCTCGCCGAACAGGGGTCCGCTGTTGCTGCTCGAGACGGTCAGAGCGCTTGCCAGCGAGTAGCTCGAGAGCAGTCCGACGAGACTCATGGTCGACACCACAAGCGCGGTGATCGCCAGCGAGGCTGGGCTCCCTACCGTGTCGAGCAGATCGTTGACCGACGACCGGTGGTCGTTCGTATCCCCGTCGTCCTGGTCATAGCTGTCGTCGAACGTGTCGTCCTGCGGTTCGGCGTCGCCGAGGACCTCGCTCATGGGCGTTGACCCTACCGTGGCAGGCTGAACGGGTGGGCGACATCGACGATCTGATCACCGACTGGCTGACGCTTCCCGACGTGGGCGAGCGCCTTCATGTCGATATCACGAAGGTTCGGCAGCTGTTGAGGGAACGCAAGCTGCTCGGCGTCCGGCGTGATGGTGTCTTGCGGGTGCCGGCCATCTTCGTCGGTGACGGCGCGATCCTGAAAGGTCTGCCCGGAACGTTGAGCCTGCTGGCCGATTGCGGCTTCAGCGACGACGAGGCACTCCGCTGGCTGTTCACCGACGACGAGCTGCCCGGTTCGCCAGTGCAGGCGCTGGCTGAGAATCGAGGCACGGAGGTGAAGCGGCGTGCCCAGGCGCTCGCTCTCTGACGCACGCCTCTACGTGTGCGTCGACGCGCGCGAAGGTCAGGGCGATCTGCCGGAGTTCCTCGACGCGGTGCTCGGGAACGGCGTCGATATCGTCCAGCTGCGGCAGAAGGGGCTCGAGGCCGGCCGCGAGCTGGCGGCTCTCGAGGTCTTCGCCGACGCGTGCCAGCGGCACGGTGCCCTGCTCGCCGTCAACGATCGGGCCGACGTCGCTTTGGCGGCAGGCGCCGACATCCTGCATCTCGGTCAGGACGACCTGCCGGTGCCCTGGGCACGTGCGATCGTGCCGGACGATGTCTTCATCGGCCGCTCGAGCCACACCACGACGCAGGTCGCAGTAGCTGCTGTCGAGGACGGCGTCGACTACTTCTGCGTCGGACCGTGTTGGCCGACTCCAACCAAGCCCGGGCGATCCGCGCCCGGCCTCGACCTGGTCCGATATGCCAGCAGCCGGGGCCTCGAGCGGCCCTGGTTCGCGATCGGAGGCATCGACCTCACGAATCTCGACGAGGTCCTCGCCGCCGGGGCGCGCCGGGTGGTCGTCGTCCGGGCGATCACCGAGGCGGCAGATCCCGGAGCCGCGGCCGCCGAGTTCGCTGCCAGGTTGCGCACGGTCGTACCGATACCCTGAGGTCATGTCCACGGGCCGCGCGTCGCTGATCAGTGAGCGCACGCGAACGATCAAAGAACTGCTCGCTCAAGGCGGCCAATCGTTCTCGTTCGAGTTCTTCCCGCCGAAGACCGAGCAGGGCGAGCGGTCGCTGATGCAGACGATCCGCGAGCTGGAGCAGTTACGGCCGACCTTCGTGTCCGTCACCTATGGCGCGGGTGGCTCGACCCGCGACACGACCGTGCGCATTACCGAGCGGATCGCGGCCGAGACAACCCTCACACCTGTCGGACACCTCACGGCGGTCAACCACTCGATTGGCGAGCTGCGCCGCGTCATCGGCCAGTACGCCGACGCGGGGGTGCGCAACGTGCTGGCCCTGCGGGGCGACCCGCCTGGCGATCCGCAAGCCGAATGGGTGGCGCACCCAGAGGGCTTCCAGTACGCCGAGGAGCTGGTGACGCTACTCAAGAATTCGGGCAGCTTCTGCGTCGGCGTCGCGGCCTTCACTCGAAAGCATCCGCGGTCGCCCACCGTTGACGACGACATCACGAACTTCGTTTCCAAATGCAGGGCGGGAGCCGATTTCGCTATCACCCAGATGTTCTTCTCCGTCGACGACTACCTCGAGCTGCGGGACCGGATCACCGCCGCGGGCTGTGACGTACCGATCATCCCGGGCATTATGCCGTTGACCTCGATCGGTCAGATCGAACGCTTCTCGATCCTGTCGGGCGAGGACTTCCCGCCCGACCTGGCCGAGCGGTTGTTGAGTGTCGCCGACGATGCCGCCGCGGTCCGGGCCATCGGCCTCGAGGTGGCGACGACCATGTGTCAGCAGTTGCTGGCCGAGGGTGTTCCCGGCCTGCACTTCATCACGCTGAACAAGTCGACGGCCACCCGCGAGATCTACCAGAACCTCGGTCTCGCCGAAGCGAAGGCTTCTCTCAAGTAGCCGAGCGGCCGGCGGAACCGCGCGGTCGCTGGCTGCGTCCAACTGGCACTTGAGCCTGGCCGTCAGGCCCGCTGCTGCACCGGAGGCCGAGATGCCGTTCAGTCCTGCGTTGCGTTCGTTGGTCGTCGGAGTTGTCGCCGCGGCAATCGTGGTGGGCGCCTATGCGTGGGGGCACGGTGGACGAGCTTCCGCCGCAGGTGCTGCGCGGACCGCACCGACAACGGTGACCGCGGTCGCGAGTCCGGCCCCTAGCGCCGTTCCCGGCGGCGGTGGCAGCGGCATCAGCGTCGGTGGTACCGGTCGCGTGACCGGCAAGCCGAACATGTTACGGCTGGAGACCTCGGTCGACGTCACCAAGCCGAACGTGAACGACGCGATGCAGGCTGCGAACACCGTGATGGCGAACGTGCAGAAGACCTTGAAGCAGGACGGCGTGGCGGACGCCGACCTGCAGACGTCGGGTCTTTCGGTGCAGCCGAGTTACGACTACTCGAACAGCACGTCGCGTCTCGTCGGATACCAGGTCAGCGAGAACCTGTCGGTAGTGCTTCGAAACCTCGGCACCGCGGGCGCGAGCATCACCGATGCCGCCCGCGTCGGCGGCGACCAGCTCCGCATCGGCGGGGCGACTCTCGACCTCTCTGAAGATGCTGCCCTCATCGCACAGGCGCGGCAGAATGCGTTCGCCGACGCCGAAGCGAAGGCCAAGGCATATGCGCTCGCGGCGGGCCGCACGCTTGGTGCAGTGACCAGCATCTCTGAGTCGACCGCGACGACGCCGCCGCAGATGTTCAATTACCCGATGGCGGCGGCAAGCAATGCGGCTGGCGCCGCTCCGGTCCCGATCCAGGCCGGCTCGCAGGATGTGACGGTCGACGTCTCGGTGACCTGGGCGTTCGGCTGACCTCTCGTCGTCCGCCTCGTCCTCGGCACCTCGTGCTGGCAGACTCGACGCCGTGGCTGACAGGTTCGAAACGCATCCGCTCACGCCGGAGCGGTGGGCCGATCTCGAAGCGCTGTTCGCTGCACCGGGCGGGTCGATAGTTCGCGGCTGCATGTGTATGTACTACAGGCGATCGGGCAAGGTCACCATCGGCGGATCGGCCGGTGCCGAGAACAAGCAGCAGTTGTGTGAACTCGTCGACGCCGGCACCACTCCAGGATTGGTCGGCTACCTCGGCGTCCGACCTGTTGGCTGGATCAGTCTTGGCCCGCGCGAAGATTACAAGAAGCTGGCGAAGTCGCGGGTGATGAAGCCGGTCGATGACGCCGAGGTGTGGTCGATCGTCTGTACGTACGTGCTGAAATCCGAGCGTGGTAAAGGATTGCAGCACAAGTTGCTCAGCGGTGCAATCGACTACGCCCGCGAGCACGGTGTTCGCGTGCTTGAGGCCTATCCAGTCGACAAGGACGAACGCAGTCACGACGACTTCATGTTCTTTGGTGCACGCAGCCTCTATGAACGTGCCGGATTCACCGAAGTCGCACGGCGATCACCGACGAGAATCGTGATGCGGCGACGGCTGCGACCTCGGGGGCGGGCAGCGTCGTCCTGATGGCGTCGCAGGTTTTGTCGGTGGGCATCGCTACGGTTCCATTCATGTTGATCGCCGCCGACGATGTGCTCGACGTGCCGGGTGAGTTGTCCGGCGTCGGTTCATGGTCGCCGCTCGATGTGTTGCTCGAATGCGACCCGAGTCCTGCCGCGGTCAACTTCGCGACGGGCATCGATCCTGAGTCGCTCAACGGCGCGCAGAAGATGACGCTGCTGAAAGTGCTCGAGCGGCAGCAGGGTTGGCTGGCCGAACGCGCAGCTGCAGTCACGGCTTCGATCGCCGGTCCGAGCGCGACCGCAGGAGACGACGACTGGAATCGTGACCTCGTCGCCGCGACTCTCGGCCTGACGACCGGCGCGGCAGCCGTCCGGGTCGACGTCGCCCGCCGGCTTGCACACGATCTGCCCGCGTGCAGAGCGACGATGGCAGCTGGCGAAATGTCGTACTACCACGCGTGTGTGATCGCGCAGGCCGTTGCAGGGCTCAACGCGGAAGCGATCGCCGAGGTCGATGCCAAAGTGGCGGGTCGTGTTGCCGGCCAGGCCTGGGTGACGTTTCGTCGCACGCTGCGCGCGGCGGTTCTGCGCGCGGCACCCGACGGTGCGAGGGCCGCGCACGAACGCGCGGTGCGTGACCGGACCGTCGATCGTACGTATCTCGACTACGCAATGGCTGGCATCACCGCCACGATGACAGCCGTCAATGCGCAAACGGTGTCGCTCGGTCTCGACAAGACGGCCACGACCTTGCGAAACCTGGCGCGCGTGGCCGGTGAAGTTGACGCAGGTATCGGCGCTTACCGCTCTGATGCCTTGGTGGCTTGGGCGAATGCGGTGCTGAACGGTGAAGACCTCACTGGCGGACAACTGAGTGGTGGACAACTCGGTAGCGGACAGCCGAACGGTGACCAGCCGAACGGTGAAGAGACGAAGGGCCGTCGCAGGAACCGCCGGCACCGTCGGCGGATGCCCGTCGGCGTAGTGGTCGATCTCGCGACTCTTCTCGGCCTGGCCGACAATCCGGGCGAGCTGGTTGGCTACGGACCGATCGCCCCATCGCTTGCTCGAAAATATGCCGCCGATGGTGAGTGGCGCCGGTTCGTCGTCGATCCGGTGACCGGCCACCTGCTCGACTTCGACAGTGTCATCTACCGCCCGCCAAAGGCGCTCGCCGATTTCATCCTTGCCAGAGACAGGACCTGCAGGTTTCCGGCGTGCGGCCGGCAGGCTGTCTATTGCGACATTGACCACACGGTTCCCGCACCGGTCGGGGCGACGTCCGCCGCGAACTGCTGTTGCTTGTGTCGGCGTCACCATCGGGCGAAGACCGTTGGTGATTGGATTGTCGAATTGCGACCTGACGGTTCGTGCCTCTGGACCGCGCCGACAGGCACCCAGTTCGTCGTCGATCCGCCGACTCAGATTCCTTGACGCGCGCGCCGGGTGCGTAGATCAAGCCGTTCGATCAGCCGCCCGCGCGCCGACGGAACGTGCGCTTCACCTTGTCGTTGCTGGTCGGAGCGGTCGCCCTGTCGGCGCCATGCCCGGTAGCGGCTGCTGATCCACCCGCGCGCTTACGTTCGAGTGCTTCGAGGTACCGCCGGCGCAAGTCGTCATCGACCGAGACCGTAGCTGCCACGGCAGTTGTCGACGCTTCAGTTGTCGACGCTTCGGGTGACGACGTTTCAGCTGACGACGGCTGTCCGTCGGCCGAGCGTGGTGTCGACGTTTTGCTCTCGCCGTCGGAGCCGGGCTGGGTCTTCTTCGCGGTAGCCATGACTGCCATTCTGCCCTAGCTGTTCGCTGCCCCGAATCTCATGCCGACCTCATGCTGGAGCGACGCCGACGTCGGCCGGCGTGCCCGCGGTGATCCGGACTAGCTCGTCGAAGCTGGTCGGGAACACGGCGTGAGTGTGACCGGCGGCAGCCCAGACGGTCTCGTAGTCGCCCAGGGCGATGTCGACGAGCGTCCGCAGCGGCCGCGGATGGCCGACCGGGGAGACGCCACCGATCGCGATCCCGGCGTGCTCGCGGACGAAGTCCGCGTCTGCGCGGCCGACCTTGCCGACACCGACGAACGCGGCGACCTTTGCGGTGTCGACCCGGTGCCTGCCGCTCGTCAGTATCAGCAGTGGTTGTCCCTCGGCGACGAAGATGAGGCTGTTGGCGATCTGACCGACCTCGACGCCGAGTGCGGCCGCGGCCTCGGCTGCCGTGCTGGCCGCCTCACCGAGGATGCGGACCTCGCCGGCAGCGCCCACAGCTCGCAACGCTGCTTCCACTCGGACGACGTTCGGATGTAAGTCGGTCATGATCCGACTGCGAAGACGCGTTCGAAGCAGAGGCTCTTTGCTGACTCGACATAGGCACCGAATTTGGGGATCTGCCGGTATCCGGCAGCCTCGTACAGCCGGACGGCGTCGGGTTGGAGCCGACCGGTCTCGAGCCGGATGCGGGTGGCGCCCTGCTCGAGTGCATGCGATTCGAGGGCAGCGAGCACGCGGCGTCCGATGCCACGACCGCGGTGGTCGGGATGGACGTACATCCGTTTCACTTCGACGGTGTTGTCTCCAAGGTCGCGCAAAGCACCGCATCCGAGCGCGGTCGACGTGACCTGGTCGTAGGCGATGAGGAAGACCGAGATGTCAACTGCACTCGGCTTGACGCCAGGCTCGGTGTCACCGCCGTACCGCGCCCGAATCTCCCTCTGCTGCGCGTCGCGGAGGGCGACGCCGTCGACGTCGTCCCAATCACGTATTAGCAGGACGACGTCAGCCGTCACATCGTCCGTCGCGTCTGCCGTCACCCGGTCCATGTTAGGAGATGGGCAAGAGGGGAAGCTGCTGGTATTCGAGAGAGGAGAGCGCTGATGGCACACGGCGCGACATGGACGACGGTCAACATCAGTGCGGCCGATCCGGGAGCGCTCGCCCGCTTCTATGGGCAACTCCTCGGCTGGAAGATCGCGGTGGAGGAGCCGGAATGGGTTCTCTTGCGAGATCCCGAGGGAGGGGTCGGGCTGGCTTGCCAGTTGGAGGAGTTCTACGAGAGTCCGGTCTGGCCTGCCGGCCGCGGTGACCGGCAGATGATGATGCACCTCGAAATCCGGGTCGACGATCTCGAGGAGGGCGGGGCACATGCGAGAGCGTGCGGCGCGACGCTCGCGGAGTATCAGCCGCAGGACGACGTTCGCGTCTATCTCGACCCGGCCGGGCACCCGTTCTGTCTGTGGATCATGACGCCTAGCGACTGATCAGGGCCAGCGTTGCTTCATTCGAACATATGTTCGATACTTGACGGATGCTCCATGCCGCTGCCCTCTCACCTGATCTCCTCGAGCAACTCGGCTCGACGACGGTGCCGCAGGGATTGCTGGCTGTGCCGGCGGCGTTGGCCGGGCTCTTTCCCGAGGGGGGAATGCGCAAGGGCTCGACGATCACCGTCAGCGGGTCGTCGTCCCTCGTATTGGCGTTATTGGCGAAGGTCTCACAGCAGCAGGGCTGGTGTGCCGAAGTCGGTTCGCCGCTGATCGGTAGCGCCGCGGCAGCCGAGATCGGGGTGGTGCTCGAGCGATTCGTCCGGGTTGCCGAGCCGGGCGATCAGTGGCCGTCGGTGGTGGCCAGCCTGCTCGAGGCGTTCCAGGTCGTTGTCGTCCATCCGCCCGCCCAGGTGCGCGATGCCGACATGCGCAGGCTGACCGCGCGGGCTCGTGAGCGTTCGGCAGTTCTGCTTGTCACCAGTCCTCAGGCCGGCAGTTGGCCCGGCGCGATGGTGGGCCTCTCGGCCGTCCGCCAGCAGTGGCACGGGCTCGGGCCGGGTCATGGTTACTTGCGCGCTCGTGAAATCGAGGTTCAGGCTCTCGGTCGCGGCGCTGCCGCCATGCCGCGACGAGCCACCGTGTGGCTGCCGGCAATCGATGGAGCTATCGCAGCTGCCCGATCGAGTGCGGCTTAGTCCCGTGAGCGGCAGTGTGAGCGTGAGCGGCAGTGTGAGCGTCAGTGTGAGCGTGAGCGGCAGAGCAGTGCGCACCCTTGCGGTCTGGTGTCCCGACTGGCCGGTGATCGCCGCCGGCGGGAGCGCGGAATTGCCTGGTGCGGTGCTGCATGCCAACCGCGTGCAGGTGTGTTCGGCGGCTGCCCGGCTCGAAGGCGTACGTCGGGGGCAGCGCCGCCGCGATGCCCAGTCGCGATGCCCTGAGCTGACGGTTTATGAGCACGACCCGAATCGTGACGCCCGCTTGTTCGAGCCGGTCGCAGCAGCGGTAGAGACAGTGGTTCCGGGGATCGAGATCGTGCGGCCTGGGCTGCTTGTCGTTGCCGCCCGCGGCGCGGCTCGTTACTACCAGGGCGAACTGCCGTTGCTCGCCACGATCGCGACCGCTGTCATCGACGCGACCGGGTACGACGTCCAACTCGGTATTGCCGACGGCATCTTCGCTGCTATCCAGGCGGCCTATGCAGCACAGATCGTGCCGGCAGGTGAAGCAGCAACTTTTCTGGCGGCCTTGCCGGTCAGGGTTCTCGACCGCCCCGAGCTTGCCGACCTGCTGGGCCGGCTCGGCGTCCGCACGCTCGGTGGGTTCGCCGCGCTGCCGCGCCCCGATGTGCTGGCCAGGTTCGGTCCCGACGGCGCCTATGTGCACGATCTGGCTCACGGTCTCGAGGTACGGCCGCCGACGGCTCGTGACGTACCACCTGAACTCGCCGTCGAGATGACTCTCGATCCACCGGTCGGCCGCGTCGATACCGCAACGTTCGTGGCCAAGACACTCGCCGAACAGCTACACGAAAGGCTGGCGGCGCGCGGTCTTGCCTGCATCAGGATCAGCATCGAAGCGTGCACCGAAAACGGTGAGCAGTTGTCGCGCAGCTGGCGTCACGGCAGCGTCTCGACTACCGGGTTCACCGCGACTGCCATTGCCGATCGCACTCGCTGGCAGCTCGACGGCTGGCTGTCGGGCACCATCCGATCTCCTGACGGCCGGCCTTCCTCCGGCATGGCGTTCTTGCGGTTGGTGCCCGACGAAGTCATTCATGACGATGGTCGTCAACTCGCGTTGTGGGGAGCCGAATCGGTCACCGGTCCAGGCGGTGACCTCGAGCAGATCGACCGTGCGCTTGCGAGGGTGCAGGGCCTGCTCGGTCCCGACGCGGTGGTCACTGCCGTCGTCGGTGGCGGCCGCGATGTCGGTGAGCAGGTCAGGTTGGTGTCGTGGGGTGAGTCGCGCGAAGTGCTGCCTGCCGATGCGTGCCCATGGCCAGGCCGGTTGCCGACCCCATCACCGGCCACCGTGCTCAGCTCGCCACGCCAGGCCGTCGTCACCGATGCACAGGGCACCCCGGTAACCGTCACCGGTCGATGCGCGGTCACCGCGTCTTTGAGCTTCCTGCGCATCGGACAGCAGCCATCTGTCGCCATTGCCGGTTGGGCCGGCCCATGGCCCCTCGACGTCCGGTGGTGGGACCGGCTGACCGCCCGGCGGCGGGCGCGTTTCCAGGTCACCACGGCCGACGGCGCCGGGTTGCTGCTGATGTGCGAGAACGGCCTCTGGTGTGTCGAGGCTGTCTATGACTAGCAGTCTGACTAGTGGGCGATGAGCGGTCATGGGTTTCAACAATCCCGACATTCCGTGGCGTGAGCTCGAACGGCAGCTCGCAGGCCGGCCCAAGCCTGCAAGCTCGCCGGGGTACAAGCCGGTCGACGGCGACGGCGGCGACAGTCCTGCCTGGTCGCGCAAGCGGCCGCACTATGAACCGGAACAGTTACCACCACCGTCGAATGATCGGGTGCCCTATGCCGAGCTGCACTGCCATTCGAACTTCAGTTTTCTCGACGGCGCCAGCGAACCCGAGGAGCTTGCCGAAGAAGCTGCCCGACTCGGGCTCGAGGCGCTCGCGATCACCGATCATGACGGGTTCTACGGTGTGGTCCGCTTCGCCGAGGCGGCCGGTGAACTCGGGGTGCGCACGGTGTTCGGGGCCGAACTCAGTCTTGGCCTGCGCACGCCGCAAAACGGTATCCCCGATCCCGAGGGCAGCCATCTGCTCGTGCTTGCCCGCGATCCCGAGGGATACCGCCGGCTCTCGATGGCCATTAGTGCCGCGCAACTCGCGGGCAAGGAGAAGGGCCGGCCGATCTATGACATCGACGAACTCGCGAGTGCGCACGACGGCCACTGGCTGATCCTCACCGGCTGCCGCAAGGGCGCGGTACCAAGAAGCCTTGCTCTGCAAGGACTTTCCGCGGCTGAAGGCGAACTCGATCGGCTCGTCGAGATGTTCGGGCTCGACAACGTGCTTGTCGAACTGACAGATCATGGCAACCCGCTCGATTCGACCCGCAACGATGCGCTCTTCGAATTGGCCGGACGCCGACAGCTTGGTGTCGTCGCCACCAGCAATGCCCACTACGCCACACCCGACAGGGGCCGGCTCGCCGCAGCCATGGCCGCGGTCCGTGGCCGTCGTGGTCTTGACGACATCGATGGCTGGCTGCCGGCCGCAGGCGCCGCACATCTGCGCTCAGGTTCCGAGATGACGCAACGATTCGCCCGCTATCCGGGTGCTGTCGAACGGGCCGCCGAGATCGGCCGCGCCTGTGCATTCGACCTGAAACTCGTAGCCCCTCGACTACCCGATTTCCCTGTCCCAGCAGGGCATTCCGAGATGAGCTACCTGCGTGAGCTGACGATGAAAGGTGCGTTGGCGAAGTATGGACCTCCGGGTGCCGAACGACAGCTTGGCGCCTACCTGCAGATCGAACACGAGCTCGCGGTCATCGAAGCGCTCAACTTCCCCGGCTATTTCCTCATCGTGTGGGAGATCGTCGAGTTCTGCCGGCACAACGAGATCCTGTGCCAGGGTCGCGGATCCGCCGCCAACTCTGCTGTGTGTTTCGCCATCGGTATCACCAAAGCCGACCCGATCTATTTCAACCTGCTGTTCGAGCGGTTCCTAGCCCCTGAACGCGACGGCCCGCCCGACATCGATCTCGACATCGAGAGCGGACGCCGCGAAGAGGTCATCCAATACGTCTACAAGCGCTATGGCCGCACGAACACGGCGCAGGTGGCCAACGTCATCAGCTACCGGCCGAAGTCGGCGGTGCGCGACATGGCCAAGGCGCTCGGGTACTCGACGGGACAGCAGGATGCCTGGTCGAAACAGATCGACAGCTGGGGTTCAGTGGGGGTCAACCAGAGCGGCGGAGCCTCGAACGGAACGGGTTCGGGCACCGATCACGACATCCCCGCCGATGTTGTCGAATTGGCCGAGCAAGTGTTGCGCTTCCCACGTCATCTCGGCATCCACTCAGGCGGCATGGTCATCTGCGACCGCCCGGTCACCGAGGTGTGCCCCGTCGAATGGGGGCGCATGGAAAATCGCACAGTTTTGCAGTGGGACAAGGACGATTGCGCCCGTACCGGGTTGGTGAAGTTCGACCTGCTCGGCCTTGGCATGTTGTCGGCACTGCATGGCGCGTTCGATCTGCTGCGCAAGCACTACGACCTCGACCTGCAACTCGACACGATTCCGCCGGAAGACCCGAAGGTCTACGACATGCTGTGCGCCGCCGATTCGGTCGGTGTTTTTCAGGTCGAGAGTCGTGCACAGATGGCCACCTTGCCCCGGTTGAAGCCACGACACTTCTACGATCTGGTCACCGAAGTCGCAATCATCAGACCCGGACCCATCCAGGGCGGGTCCGTGCACCCGTTCATCCGGCGGCGCAACGGCCTCGAAGAGGCCACGTATGCCCATCCGTTGTTGAAGAAATCGCTCGAGCGCACCTACGGTGTTCCGCTCTTCCAGGAGCAGGTGATGCAAATGGCGATCGACGTCGCCGGCCTCACGGCGTCCGAGTCTGATCAGTTGCGGCAGGCGATGAGCTCGAAGCGTTCGACGCAACGGATGGAGCGACTGCGTGACAAGCTCTACAGCGGGATGGCCGAGCGGGGAATCACCGGTGCGGTCGCCGACGAGGTCTACGAAAAGCTGACGGCGTTCGCGCATTTCGGTTTCCCCGAGAGTCACTCGATCAGCTTTGCCTACCTGGTCTACGCGAGCTCGTGGCTGAAGCTGCACTATCCAGCGGCGTTTTGTGCGGCACTGCTCAATGCGCAGCCGATGGGGTTCTATTCGCCCCAGTCCCTAGTGGCCGATGCCCGTCGTCACGGCGTCGAGGTTCGGCGTCCCGATATCAATGTCAGTGACGCGCTGGCCGGCCTTGAGCCCACCTCATCGGGGGAGCGGGCGGTGCGGCTCGGGCTTTCTTCGGTGCGCACCATCGGTGAACCGCTGGCCGAGCGCATCGCAGCCGGTCGTCCCTACGCGACCATGGCCGATCTGGTGCACCGGATCGGCCTGGCCGCCGCCCAGGTCGAGGCATTGGCGACAGCGGGGGCTTTCGACTGCTTCGGATTGAGTCGTCGAGAGGCATTGTGGGCCGCCGGTGCCGCTGCCCAGGCAGTTCCCGGCCGGCTTGAGGGAACGGTGCTAGGGGCGCAGGCTCCCCAACTTCCGTTGATGAGCGATGTCGAGGTCACGGTGGCCGACCTGTGGGCGACGTCCGTCACGACCGAGGGCTATCCGACCCGCCATGTGCGTGACCGCCTCGACGACCTTGGCGCCCTCAGCGCCGGCATGTTGCGAACAGCAGAAGCAGGACGCCGCGTGCTGGTCGGGGGAGTCGTGACGCACTGGCAACGGCCGGCGACTGCAGGAGGGACGACATTTCTGAACCTCGAAGACGAGACCGGCATGGTCAACGTGATCTGTTCGCGCGGCGTCTGGACCCACTACCGCCGGATAGCCAGGACCGCGGCCGCGCTGTTGGTGTGGGGTCGCCTCGAGCGCGAACAGGGGGTCGTCAATGTGATCGCCGAGCGGCTCGACCGGTTGCCCATGACGATGCGGAAGACATCCCGCGACTTCCGGTGAGGAGTGCTTGACGAAGTGTGGAAGGCGGCCTAGAGTTGAGTTATTCGAACGTATGTTCGAATAAGCAGTGAGGTTCAACAAGCAGTGAGGTTCAACAAGCAGGGGGCGCTGCCAATGCTCGGGCCATGGTCCTCGACCCGCCGTGGCCCGGGCACCGGCAGCAGCTTGTGGAACGGGCAGCTGTTCAGAAGGGTGGCGTCACCGTGACGAGAAACCTTTCGCCGGCCTTGAGCTTGCTGGCATCGGCGAGGCAGGGGCTACACGAGGCGGCGATCAGTTCACGGGCGTCCGAGCGTTACGCCGCAGCCCATCTGGCCGCGCTCCGGTGTGCGGCGGCAGTCCTCGCCGCGAGGGCCCGGCCGGAGGTTCCCGGGTCGCGCCGGGTTCGGCGCTCGCGCAATGCCTGGGTGCTGCTGACCGAGGTGGCTCCCGAGTTGGCCGAGTGGGCAGCCTTCTTTGCCGCCGGCGCCGCCAAGCGAGCTGCCGCCGAGGCCGGGCTCGACGGCTCGCTGACCGCTCGCGAGGCCGACGATCTGCTGCGCGACGCCGAGATGTTCCTCGCCCTCGTCGAGACCACGATCGGCCTTTCGCACCAGGCCGCCCTTCCGATGGAGGCGGCGCGGGCCAGCTAGCATCAGGGATCCTTGGCCGCCTAGAGCAGGAGTGCCGGATCGATGGCCGACCGTCTGCGCACGCGCGGTTCGGTACGCACGGCTGTGGTGTGGCGCGGCGTCCGCTCGATCCTCGCCGAATTGGCGAGCGAGACCGGGCGCGAGCAGCTTGACGTTCTCGACGCAGGAGGCGGCACTGGCGGCTTTTCGGTGCCGCTGGCCGAGCTCGGCCATCGAGTCACCGTTGTCGATGCGAGTCCCGACTCCCTGGCCGCACTTGAGCGCCGGGCCGCGGATGCGGGAGTCACCGAACGCGTGCGCAGCGTCCAAGGTGATGCAGCGAGCCTGCTCGATGTCGTCACCGGTTCGTCTTTCGATCTTGTTCTCCTGCACAGCGTTCTCGAGGTCGTCGACGATCCAGCGGCCGCGCTCGCCGGGGTGAGTGCGACGTTGCGGCCCCGTGGTGCCGTCAGTGTTGTCGCCGCCAACCGGCTCGCGGCGGTGCTGCACCGTGCCGCCAGCGGCAGGTTCGACGAGGCGCTGCATGCCCTTCGCGATCCGCACGGCCGCTATTCGCCGACCGATCCGGCACCCCGGCGGTTCGTGCTATCCGAACTTGAGGCCCTGCTTGCGGCTGCCGACCTCGCGACCGTCACCGCTCACGGCTCACGGGTTTTCGCTGACCTGGTTCCCGGCGGATCCCTCGATGCTGACCCGAGTGCGGTCGAGGCGCTGGTCGCCCTGGAGATCGAAGCATCCGAGGTGCCAGCGTTTCGCGACGTTGCGACTCAGCTGCACGTAATTGCACGTCGGCGCTGAATCTGGGCGTCACCATTCGGGCGGCGCCGCCTGAGGATTCTCCAGATCCGAGCTGGGTAGCCGATACTCAACGTAGGGTGTTTTCGACCTGTCGTTGGGCGCCTGACGGCCGGTCGTCTCGTACCTTTGTGGCGAGGTTGTTTCACAGGCTTGCCAAAGCGGCTTTCGCCGCTCACGACAGGCTCGTATTCTGAAGGCGCGACGGCCGGCGTGGTCGGCGTTTGACAAGTGCGGGCTGCAACCGTGGTTGGGAGGGCACCGTGCCGCTCTCTGAGCACGAGCAGCGTGTGCTCGAACAAATTGAGCGCGCCCTCTATGCCGATGACCCGAAGTTCGCGGCAACCGTTCGCGGCATCGATCCGCGTACTTTGCGCCGCCGCCGCTATATCCGGGCCATCGTCGGGGGCGTCATCGGGATCGTGTTGCTGCCGGTCGGCATCGCCGTCCAGCAACTCGAGATCAGCGTCGGCGGGTTCGTCTTGATGCTGCTGGCGTTCCTGTACGGCGCGGCCACCTGGCGGCAGACCCGCGAGCGCCCTGACACAACCGCAGCCCCTGGCGTCACCATCGGGGCCCCCGAGCTCAGAAAGGGCCGGCCCGGTCCGGTCAGGAAGAACCAGCCCGGGCGTCCGCGGGTGAAGCGCGGCTTCATACAGCGCTTCGAAGAGCGTTGGGACCGTCGTCGCGACGGTGGCCCCGGCGGCAACTGATCCCAACTTGCAGACGGTGGGTCATCGACCCGCGCAATAGCTCAGATCTCAGCGTCGTCGTCGCGGCGGCCGGGCAACTTCTGCCCTGCCCAAGTCCGCACGGTAAGCGACGCCGCCCTGGCCGAGTCGCTCAGCCGCCCAGTGATCGCGGCCGCCATCCGACTGCTCGAAGAGGGTGCGAATCTGGCCCGCAGTCGGCGGCCTCGTGAGACCGAGCTGAACAACGCCTTCCGGACAGCCGCCTCGTCGGCGCGCGGATCCTGGTCGACCCACCGCAACTCGTCGGGCCGCGCCGCATAGCGCGCCAGCTCCTCGGCCCGAGTCAGCCGTACCAGGGCCTGCTGGGCAGCGGTGTCGTAGGCGAGCCGGCGGCTGGCGANNCGAGGTTGTCCAACGTGATCCCACCGGAGGCTTCGGTCTCGACCCGACCGGCGACCAGGGTGGCGGCTGCGCGCCGAGGAGTATCGCTGTCGCCACGCCAGTCGAGGCCCAGATCTCGTAAGTCGTCGCCGAGCTCGTCCCAGGCGGCGTGGGCCCGCGCGGCCTCGGTGTCGGCCGTGGTCCACCGTCGCCTGCGCGTCGTCCACCGCACCGCGGGCGCGACGAACACCGCCAGCACCAGGACGGCGAGGGCCACCAGCCAACCGACCGGGATGTGCGTCACCGACGCGCTCTTCGCACCGCCCTTGTGGGTCTTCGTGGGGTCGGTCTCGAGCTGCAGGCCATGCGGCACGCCGGGCGGCGCAGCGACAGCTGTCGAGGTGCTGGTAGGAGCGGCTGAAGCCTGCGGCAGCGCCGCGGTGTTGGCGTACCCCGGGCTGCTCGTCTGACCGTCGGCACGCGGCGTCGGTTCGAACCGCAGCCACCCGGCGCCACCGAAGTACAGCTCCGGCCAGGCGTGCGCATCGGCCGTCGTCACTTGGTAGGTGTTCGTACCCGCGATCTTCGTACCGGGCGTGAAGCCGATGTCGACCCGGGCGGGGATGTGTTCCAAGCGGGCCATCAGCGCCATCGTCGCGGCGAATTGCTCGCAGTAGCCGCGGCGATTGCCGATGAAAGTCAGCAGCGCATTGTCTGAGCTGCCCGACTTGATCGTGACGTCGTACGTTCCCGCCTGGAACCACGCCTGGAGCGCCAGCGCCTTCTCGTACGGCGTCTCGGCCTCGGCGTTGGCGATGATGTTGTCGGCCGTGATCTGGATCTGCGCCGGAACGTCAGGAGGCGTCTCGAGATAGGGCTGTAGTGCGCCGACTCCCGACTGATACGGAACAGCGTTGAGGAACGTGCCAGTCGGCTCGTAGACGTCGTTGTTCACCTTGTAGGTCAGATGGATCGTCGTGCTGTGCCTGGCATAGATCGCGGCGTTGACCGGGTTGAAGCGCCAGTCGCCATGGGCTTTCACTGTCGTCGGCACGACGGGCACCGGTAGGAAATTCTCGCGAAGACCGGTGACGACGACGTCCGACTCTGCATTGCTCGCCGGGGTAACCGTCATTCCAGCCGGCTTGGTGATCGCCTTGTCGAGCTTCACGTCGTCGGACGACGTCGTCGACGTAGACGTCCATTGCGTGCCGTCGAACCTGTCGAGAGTCAGCATCCGGAAGTACGCCGGCTTGCCCGTGGTCGTGTAGGTGTACAGCGATCGTGGGGTCGGTTCGTTGAGGTCCTGCCGGACGGTGACGATCGGGCTGATCGTCGTCGACCCGCCGTTCGAGTCGGACAGACCCCCGGCCCCTGACGTGTGGTGGTTGCCGAACCAGCCCGAGTGCAGTCCGGGGATCACGATCGGGACGACGACAGCAACGCCGATCGCCACGCTGCCGACCCTCCTGCCGACCTGTGTCAGCTGGGCCGTCACGGCCTGACTGCGAGCCGCGTTCGCCCGGCCGGCTGCCCACGGATTCGCCTGCGGCCGGGCCGGCGCGGTGGCCGAGGCCGCGGCACGGCCTGGGCGTACCTGTCGTCCCCACCTGCTGATGCGGTCGCGACCCTCGGCGAGCAGGAGCGCGAGGTAGCCAGCGGCGGCGGCGACAAACGGTATCCAGCCCACACCGTCCGACGCGATCGCGGCGGGTACCGTGAAGATCGCCAGCAATGGCAGGCCCGCCACGGCAGGGCGACGCAAGGCGTTGGCGAGCGTCTCGACGACGACGGCGACGAGTCCGATACCGCCGGTGGTCATGAGGCTGAGACCGCGGGTCACTGGAACCGGCGCGGACAGTTGGGTGGTGTCGGTGAACCCCGACGACAACGTCTGATGCAGCAGTCGTAGCGCGGCCGGCCCGGGGATGAACCCGAGTGGCGCGACGGTGTGCGCGTACAGCAACGTCAGGACGCCGGCCCACACGACGGCCATCGCCAGCGGCGCCGCGACCGACAGTGAACGTACCCGTTGCACCGCAACCGACGTGCCCGAGACCGCGAGCACGACCAGTAAAACCCGCGGCAACCAGCCAAGCGTGTCGTAGATCGGCAACAGGCTGAGGGATCCGAGCAGGGTGGCGAGGGCAGCGAAGAACGTGATGCGCAGGCGAGGATTCATCGGGCCGCCAACGCCGGTGCCGCGGTTGCCGCGCTGCCCCACATCGTGCGCAGGTCGGTGCGGGCGCCCGCCGGCAACACCCGCCAGCCCGCGCCGGCGAGCAGTGCACAACTTTGCGCGTGGTCGCGATGCGGCGAACCGGCCACGCTCGACGTCCACGTCGCGGTGTCGAGCACGATGGCGACGCAGGCAGAAGCGTGATGGCGGAACCGGGCCAGCGCATCGAGGTCGGCGTCGCTGAGGCTGCCGAGCACGGCGATCACCAAGCCTTCGCCGCCACCCCGCCTGATGCTCGCGAGGCCCGAATTCAACGATTGGCCGCCGGACGTCGACACGAGCGCGAGCGTGTCGAGGAGGACGCCCTCGAACGGCGTCCCGGCCATTGCTTCGGCGGAGTAACCGGACACCTCGTTACCGATGTCGGTGACGAAACGCAGCCCGAACCCGTCACGGGCCAAGTGCGCTCCTACCGACGCGGTGGCGCTCACTGCCCATTCGAATGACGATCCTGGTCCGTCACCGCGATGCGAGCTGGCCCGGGTGTCGAGCAGCAACACGCCGCGGTTCTGCCACGGTTGTTCCTCGCGTCGCACCATCAACTCGCCGTAGCGCGCGGTCGACCGCCAATGCACTCGGCGAAGGTCGTCGCCGTGGCGGTATTCGCGGGTCGTGACGTCGTCCTCGCCCATCGTCGAGATCGAACGTGCCCTGCTGTCGCCGCCACCGGCCCAGTCGCCACCGAGACGGATCGGCGGAAGCGGGACAACGGTCGGGGTGACGACGAGCGCGTCAGTGCTCGTGAACGACCGAGTGAGTTCGACAAGCCCGAAGAGGTCGGCGAACCGCAATGACAGCGGGCCGACGACGAACCGCCCGCGAACGTCGCTGCGCACGGGATAGGCAACCTCGCGCGCGCCTCGAGACTCGATGCGGCTGATGACGAAACGGGGTCGCCCTCCCAGGCTGTACGGCAGCCTGTCCTCGAGCAGCAGGATGCCGGTGGCGACCCGCGAAAGGTTCTCGATCCGCAAGACCACCTGCGAGGTCTCGCCGACCGGGACGCGTTGCGNNCGGTTCGATCCGGCGTGTACACGAAAGGCGATAGCGAGTGCGCGCGACGACGATCGCGGTCGCGATCGGCAGCGCACAAAGAAAGATGCCGACCCGTAACAGGTCGGTCTCGCTCAGGAAGAAGCCGCACAGGCAGGCTGCGACGCCCGCTGCGAGAAAGCTGCGGCCGCGGGTTGTCAGCCCCGAGAAAGCGGCGCGCATCAGCCCTTGGTTCCCCGCGGGCGGGAGGCCGGGGCCGGCACCGCGACGCGAGCCACGATGTCGGCCAAGATCTCGGACGCCGTCCGGCGCGAGATCTGCGATTCGGAGGTGATAAGGAGCCGGTGGGTCAACACCGGCTGCGTGAGCGCGCGGACGTCGTCGGGAAGGACGTAGTCGCGTTCGTCCAACGCCGCTGCGGCCCGGGCAGCTCGCAACAACTGCAGCGTGGCGCGGGGGGATGCGCCGAGTCGCAGCTCGGTCGAGTTACGGGTGGCCGCAACCAGGTCGACGGTGTACCGCCGCACATCAGGAGCGACGTACACGGTCCGGACGAGTTCGATTGCGCGAGCCACCTCCACCGCGTCGGCGACTGCTTCGAGATCCTCGAGCGGTTCGTGGCTGCCGTGCGAGTCGAGCATCTGCAGTTCGGCGGCGGCAGACGGGTAGCCCATGGACAGCCTGGCTGTGAACCGGTCGCGCTGCGCTTCGGGAAGCGGGTA
>PLCK01000214.1:35107-42492 GCA_003134755.1 Actinomycetota bacterium
TCGAGCAGCGCGGACTGGGTCTTGGGCGATGCCCGGTTGATCTCGTCGCCGACCACGATGTTCGCGAACACCGGGCCGGGCTTGAATTCGAACTCACGGGTGTCCTGGCTGAATACCGAGACGCCCGTGATGTCGCTCGGCAGCAGGTCGGGAGTGAACTGAATCCGGCGAACTGAACAGTCGATCGCCTTGGCGAGAGCCTTCGCCAGCATCGTCTTGCCGACACCTGGCACGTCCTCGATCAGCAGGTGACCCTCGGCGAGCAGCACGGTGACGGCCAACTGCACGACGTCGGGCTTGCCTTCGATCACAGTCTCGACGGCCTCACAGATGCGTCGGCCGATTTCGGCGACCTCTTTCAGATCGCCACCCTCGGTCTCCGGAAACGCTGCCACCCGTCCTCCTCGCCTGGGCCATACACGGTCGTCTAGGTCTGGCGTCGAGTCTCTCAGGTCGGGCGGGTGCAGACGAGTGATCCGGGAAGTCGATTGCCTGCGACCACTTTCGGCGTCCGTCATTTCTTGTCAACGCACGAACTCGTCAATCGGTTCGGTCGCTCGCGGGGGAGCACGGAGTCGAAACATGCGTCGGAAGCATCTTGAAAGTGGAGCGGTGTGGAGTACAGTGGCGCGAAATGGAGGCCAGGTGTAATCGCCTGCCGAGGTCGAGCGGAGGTGGGCGGTGTTCCTCGGAACGCACGCCCCCCGTCTCGACGAGAAGGGCCGCCTCTTTCTCCCGGCCAAATTTCGCGACGAACTCGCGGCCGGCCTCGTGATCACCAAGGGCCAGGAGCGTTGTCTTTACGTCTTCCCAACCATCGAGTTCGGTCGGCTGACGGAGGCGCTGCGCACGTCGCCGGTCACGCACAAGGGCCTGCGCGACTACTCGCGGGTCTTCTTCGCCAGCGCCTCGGACGAAATTCCCGACCGGCAGGGGCGCATCACGATCCCGACCGCGCTGCGTGAATACGCCGGCCTCAGCCGCGACTGCGCCGTGATCGGCGCAAACACCCGCGTCGAGATCTGGGACGCCGCGGCGTGGGACACCTACCTCACCGCGCAGGAACCGGCCTTCTCCGAGTTGGGCGAGGAGGTGCTGCCCGGCGTGCTCTGACAACAGTTCGGACGCGCGTCGGACGACGACCGCGCGACGTGCTTGGAGGCCTCCGGCCGCTCGCTCTCCTGGCTCACCTTCCCCGGTGCCAGGCGAACGGCCCCAGTGAGCGGCAGGGGACCCCGAAGCACGCAGCGCTCCACTCTGCTCCACCCCCACATTGCTCCGCGTTACCGAAGGGTCGAGAAAGTCAGATGGACGACGGCCGCGCCGCATCAGGGCAGGTGCCTCATGGGCACGTGCCGGTGTTGCTCGGTCGGGTGCTCGAACTCCTCGCGCCCGCACTGGCAGGCCCGAACGCGATCGTGGTCGATGCCACGCTCGGCCTCGCAGGTCACGCCGAAGCGTTGTTGACAGCGCACCCGCAGGCCCGCCTGGTCGGCATCGACCGCGACACCGACGCGCTCGCACTCGCCGCGGCACGGCTGCACCCCTACGAGGCGCGCACCACCTTGGTGCACGCGGTGTACGACGAGCTTCCCGACGTTCTCGCGCGTCTCGGCCTACCTGCTGTCGACGGCGTGCTGTTCGATCTTGGCGTCTCGTCGCTGCAGCTCGATGAGACGGCGCGCGGCTTCTCATACGCGCACGACGCTCCCCTCGACATGCGAATGGACGCAACCACCGGTCAGACCGCCGCGGACATCCTGAACACCTACACCGCGGGCGAGCTCGCCCGCGTGCTGCGGGTGCACGGCGAGGAGCGCTTCGCTTCGCGGATCGCGGCGGCCGTCGTGCGCGAGCGTGCGCGGCAGCCGCTGTCCTCGACGTCCCGGCTGGCAGAGCTTGTGCGTGAGTCGATTCCGGCCGCGGCGCGGCGCACCGGCGGCAATCCGGCCAAGCGGACCTTCCAGGCCCTGCGCATCGAGGTCAACGCAGAACTGGTTGCCGTCGAGCGCGCCATACCGGCAGCGGTCGCGGCGGTCCGGGTCGGCGGCCGGGTGGTCGTGTTGTCGTACCAGTCGCTCGAGGATCGGTTGGTCAAGCACGTGTTCGCAGCCGGCGCGGCCAGCACCTCGCCGTCCGAGCTGCCCGTCGAATTGCCCGATCACGGGCCGCGCCTGCGGCTGCTGACCCGTGGCGCCGAGCAGGCCGAACCCTCCGAGGTCGCCGCGAACCCGCGGGCCGCATCGGTGCGTCTGCGCGCGGTCGAGCGGATCAGGGCGGCCGCGTGAGCGCGCAACCGGTAGCCGCGCCGACGNNCGAACCCCTGAGCCGAGACAGACACCGGACGCCGCGACGCCGCGCCGAGCCGGTTCGTCGTTGCGGGTCGTCGAGCAGCGCAAGACCCGGGGCCGTACCCCGTTCGTCATCCTCGTTTCGCTATTGCTGGGGGCCGGGCTCGTCATGCTGTTGCTGGTCAACACCTGGCTCGCGCAGGGTTCGTTCACGGTCCACCAACTCCAACTCGACGAGTCGGAATACAGCAACCAGTCGGAGTTGCTCGCACAATCGGTCGCCGATAAGGCGGCTCCCGCGCAGTTGGCGGTCCGGGCCGGGGAGCTCGGGATGATCCCGGCCCCGAACCCGGTCTTCAAGCGTGCGACGGACGGCGCGGTGCTCGGCGCGCCTAACCGGGCCTGGCTGCCTCCGCCGCCGCCCCTGCCCTCGGCCTCGGCAACGCCCACGCTCACCCCGACAGCGTCCCCGAGCCCGTCGTCTTCGGCGTCCCCGACGTCCTCGGCTTCGGCGTCACGCTCGCCTTCGCCTTCGNNCGTCACGCTCGCCTTCGCCTTCGCCTTCGCCCTCGCGATCGGCTTCGCCTTCGCCGTCACGCTCGCCTTCGCCTTCGCCTTCGCCATCGCCCTCGCGATCGGCTTCGCCCTCGCGATCGGCTTCGCCGTCACGGTCGGCTTCGAGTCCGGCGGCACATTCGAGTGGGGGACATCCGTGATCGCGCCGCCTTCCCGTCGACCGGCCCGGCCGCAGCCCCGGCCGCCCCGGCCGGCCCGGCCTGTTCGGCCGGAGGCGCGTCCTGCCCGGCCAGCCCGACCGGTCCGTCCGCAGCCCCGGCCCGTGCGGCCGGAGGCCCATCGGGGTGGGCCGCAGGGCCATCCGGTCCGGCAGCCGATTCGGCAGGTCCGGCCACGCCGCCCCGTGCGGCGACCGCGTCGCCGGACCGCCCGGCTGGGCATGCCGGCGCGGCGGTTGCACGCCGGGCTGCTCGCCATCGGGTTCGTCATGATCATCTTTACCGGTCGGCTCGTCCAACTCCAGGGCGTCGACTCCACGGTCTACGCGGCGCAGGCGCAGGCGCAGTACCTGCACAAGGTCACGCTGCCGGCCGACCGCGGCACGATCCTTGACCGCAACGGAGTGGCACTCGCCGATTCGGTCGACGCCGACAACATCACCGGCGATCCGCTACTGGCGCGGACGTCGAAGACCACGTCGCCGTGGGTGATGGCCGGCCAGCTGGCGCCGCTGCTCGGCATCAACCACAACGTGCTCGCCGATGAACTGAGTGGCAAGGGTCAGTTCGTGTACCTGTCGCACGACGCCTCGCCGCAGACCGCGAAGGCGATCCTGGCCTTGAAACTGCCGGGAATTGCCACCGAGAGCACGAAGAAGCGGGTCTATCCGGGTGGGGAGCTGGCCGCGAACGTCCTCGGCTTCGTCGGCTCCGATGGCAACGGGCTCGGCGGCCTCGAGTACCAGTACCAGAACCTGCTCGCGGGCAAGAGCGGCCAACTCACGGTGGAACTCGGTCACAACGGCCAGGTCATCCCCGATGGCGTGGGTCACGATGCCGCGGCGGTCTCCGGTCACGACCTCCAGCTCACGCTCGACCGCGACATCCAATGGAAGGCGCAGCAGGCGATCACCGCGCAGGTGAGGTCCACTGGGGCCGATGGCGGGTCGGTGATCGTCATGCAGCCGCGCACCGGTCAGATCCTGGCGATGGCGACCACGCCGACCTTCGATCCAGCCAAGCCCGGCTCGTCGCCGGTGCAGGACCGTGGTAACTCGGCGTTGTCCGATGTCTTCGAGCCCGGCAGCACGAACAAGGTCATCACGATGGCGGCCGCTATCGACAGCGGCGTCCTGACGACGGCCTCACCGATCGACGTCCCGTCGACGCTGATACGCGCCGACAAGGTCTTCCACGACGCAGAGTCGCACGGACTGCTGCACCTGACGCTCGCCGGCGTACTCGCGCAGTCGAGCAACATCGGCACGATCCTCGCGTCTGAGAAGGTCGGAGTCTCGCGGCTGTACTCCTACCTTCAGGCTTTCGGCCTCGGCCAGTCGTCGGGTCTGCATTTCCCTGGCGAAACCCGCGGCATCCTCGACCCGCCGAGCACCTGGTCGCCGTCCCAGCAGTACACGGTTCCCTTCGGTCAGGGCCTCTCGGTCAACGCCCTCCAGGTCGCGACGGTGTACTCGACGATCGCGAACGGCGGCGTCCGCGTCGCGCCGAGTCTCGTGAAGGGCTACGTGCAGCCGGACGGTTCGATCGCACCTGCCGCCGCGCCGGTACAGACCAGGGTCGTCAGCGACGCGGCGGCCAAGCAGGTCGAGGCCATGCTCGAAGCGGTCACGACCAACCAGGGCACCGCACCTGCCGCGCGGATCGACGGTTACCGGGTCGCCGGCAAGACCGGAACGGCCCAGCGGGTCGACCCGGCATGCGGCTGCTACCGCGGATATACCGCGTCCTTCGTCGGGTTCGCCCCCGCCGACGACCCGCAGCTCGTGGTGCTCGTGGTGCTCGACAATCCGATCTTCGGCCACTTCGGCGGAGCGGTGGCAGCTCCTGTGTTCCGGGACGTCATGTCGTTCGCCCTCGAATCGGAGAAGATTCCGCCGACCGGCACGACACCGCCGCTCCTCAAGCTCACGCTCCCCTGACGGGTAGGGTGGCACCCCGTGCCCGGCCCGAACGCGCCATCGCTCAAGCGGCGGCTTCGTGACGTTGCCGAACGGCTTCGACTCCCCATTCCCACCCGCGACGACGTGGTAACCGGCGTGAGCCATGACGCCGGCCTGGTGCGCACGGGCGATCTCTACGCCGCGTTGCCAGGTAGCCGTACTCACGGAGCGAACTTTGCCAAGCAGGCCGTCGCTGCGGGGGCGGTCGCGGTGCTGACCGACGCGGCGGGAAGCGCGATCGCCGACGACGCCGGTGTGCCGTTGCTCGTAGTCGACGATCCACGGCTTGAACTGGGGCCATTGGCGTCGTGGATCTATGGCGACCCGTCGAGAGCATTGCGTCTCCTCGGCGTCACCGGCACCAACGGGAAGACCACGACGTCGTACCTGCTCGACGCCGGTCTGCGGGCCGCAGGGGAAACCTCGGGTCTGATCGGCACCATCGAGACCCGAATCGGCGCGCGCGTGCTGCCGAGCGTCCGGACGACGCCGGAAGCCCCCGAACTTCAGGCACTCTTCGCCGAGATGGTCGAGTCCGGCGTCGGCGCGGCCGCGATGGAGGTCTCCAGCCACGCGCTCGCGTTGCACAGGGTCGACGGCACGACGTTCGACGTCGTCGCGTTCACCAACCTGTCGCAGGATCATCTCGACTTCCACGCCGACCTCGACGACTACTTCGCGGCCAAGGCCAGGTTGTTCGCGCCGCAGTTCGCCCGCACCGCGGTAGTGAACATCGACGACGAACACGGGCGCCGCCTGGTCGACATCGCCGGCATCCCGGTCACCACCGTTTCGACCGAGGGCCGGGACGCCGACTGGCGAGCGACCGACCTGACGTTGGGTTCCGACGGCTCGCACTTCCTGGCGGCCGGCCCGGACGTCGCGATCACGGTCGAGGTCCGGCTGCCCGGCGCCTTCAACGCCGCGAACGCCCTGCTCGCCCTCGTCACCTTGATCTCGGCCGGCGTCGCCCCTGACGCAGCAGCCGCCGGCATCGCCGGACTGGCTGTGGTGCCAGGCCGGATGGAGCCGGTGTCGGTCGGGCAGTCCTTTGTCGCACTCGTCGACTATGCGCACACTCCGGACGCCGTGGTCACCCTGCTCGAGACGCTGCGCGCCACGAGTACGGGCCGGCTGATCGTCGTCCTCGGGTGCGGTGGTAACCGCGACAGGTCGAAGCGGCCGCTCATGGGCGCGGCCGCCGCGCGCCTCGCCGATGTCGCGGTCCTGACGAGCGACAATCCGCGCAGCGAGGAACCTGCCGAGATACTGGCGGCGATGCTCGAGGGGGCGATGGGCGTCGATCCGGCCGAGCGCGGCAGGGTGCTCGTCGAACCTGACAGGCGCGCGGCGATTGCGGCGGCGGTGCGACATGCACAACCGGGCGATGTCGTCGTCGTGGCGGGCAAGGGTCACGAACAGGGTCAGGAGGTCGGCGGCGTGATTCACCCGTTCGACGACCGCGCCGTCCTGCATGAGCAGCTAGCCGAGCGTGTCGGCGACCGGGACGGGACGCCGTGATCGGCCTCACGATCGGCGACATCGCAGCGCTCACCGACGGCACGCCGTCCGACCTCGGAGGTCCGGCCGAGCTGACCGAGATCGTCGACGGCCCGGTCGTCGCCGATTCACGCAGCGTCGTGCCCGGGTCGCTGTTCGTCGCGATAACCGGCACCCGGGCTGACGGGCACGACTTCGCTGCGCAGGCGATCGCCGCCGGCGCGAAGGCTGTCCTGGCCGCCCGGCCGGTCGGGGTGCCCGCAGTGGTTGTCGACGACACCGTGCTCGGACTCGGCCGCCTGGCCCGTGGATACCTCGCCCGCCTTCCCGATCCGGTCGTAGTGGGCATCACCGGTTCGAGCGGCAAGACGAGCACCAAGGACATCGTCGGCCAGCTGCTCGCCGAGGTTGGCTCGACGGTCGCGCCGATCGGTTCGCTGAACACCGAGGTCGGCTTGCCGCTCACGGTGTTGCGGGCCGGGGTCGACACCCGTTACCTCGTGCTCGAGTACAGCGCACGCGGTCTCGACCACATCGCGTATCTCTGCGGCGTTGCGCGACCGCGTATCGGTGTCGTGCTCAACGTCGGAGCCGCGCATCTCGGGGAGTTCGGGGGCCGCGACGTGGTGGGCCGGGCCAAGGGTGAATTGATCGAAGCCCTTCCCGACGACGGAGTCGCGGTGCTGAATGCCGACGACGGCGTCGTCGTCGCGATGAGGTCGCGCACTCGGTCGCGCGTCGTCACGTTCGGCGTGGGCGACGACGCCGACGTGCGTGCTGCCGACGTCCGCCTCGACGGCCTGGCTCGGCCGTCCTTTCGTTTGATCGCGAATCGCTCGGTGGCCGACGTTGCGTTGTCGTTGCACGGGGAGCACCACGTCTCGAACGCGCTGGCGGCG
>PLCK01000190.1 GCA_003134755.1 Actinomycetota bacterium
GGCATCCAGTACCTCGAGTCCTGGCTCAGGGGAAGCGGTGCGGTTGCCATTTTCAACCTGATGGAGGATGCCGCCACGGCCGAGATCAGCCGGTCGCAGGTGTGGCAGTGGGTCCACAACGGCGTGTCCACCGCCGAGGGCACCCCGATCACCGCCGACTACGTGCGCACGCTGGTGGCCGAGGAGCTCGAAAAGGTCAAGGCAGCAGTCGGGGACGCCGTCTACGCCAGGGGCTCCTACACCGCGGCCCGCGAGCTGTTCGAGCAGGTGGCCCTCGCCGACGACTTCGTCGAGTTCCTCACCCTGCCGGCCTACGAGCGGATCGGCTGAGCCGACGTGCGGGCGGTCGGGGATCGGGGCGGCACCGTCGGTCCAGCGGCGCGCCTGCCGAACGCGGTCGGCGACGACCGGGTCCTCAGCCAGCCCGCGCGCCTTCGCACCGACGAGTCTGACGGCTTGGCCAACCTCCGCATGACACCGGGAACCGTCGTACTGGTCCACAGCGAGCAGCACGTGCTCGACCCGGTGCGGCCGTGCGCAAAGGCTGGCGTCCCGTTCGTGGCCCGGGGCTCCGGCACGGGACTTTCCGGCGCGGCCCTGCCCGCGACCGACCGGCTGCTGGTCGTGTCGCACACACCGTGCCGGTGCTCGACGCATCGATCCACTGCTTTTCGGTCGGACGTCTTCTCGCTGACGCGCTGGACGGACCCCGGCCCGCCGGCCATGCACAGCAGGCGGACAGCCGCCTCGACCCGCTAGCCCTCCGGTTCAGGAAGGAGCACGTCCATGCGCATGGACTACCAGCAGGTGTATGA
Source organism: Actinomycetota bacterium (assembly GCA_003134755.1). Taxonomy (GTDB): domain Bacteria; phylum Actinomycetota; class Actinomycetes; order Acidothermales; family Acidothermaceae; genus PALSA-607. The sequence continues at coordinate 816 of PLCK01000190.1, forward strand.
CCCCCTCGGCCACTCGCTCGGACTGTCCTCGATCGTGGCTGCCGTGCCGTTGGTGGTGCTCTTCGTGCTGCTCGGAGTGTTTCGCATCCGTGCCTGGCTCGCGTCGATCATCGGTCTCACGGTCGCCCTGGTCGTCGCGGTGGTCTGCTACTCGATGCCGGTCGGCGACGCGGCGAACAGCGGGCTGCTCGGCGCCGCCTTCGGGTTCTTCCCCATCATGTGGATCGTCATCAACGCGATCTGGGTCTACAACCTGACCGTCGATACCGGCCACTTCGACGTGCTCCGCCGGTCTTTCGCCTCGATCAGCGACGACCAGCGGATCCAGGCGATGCTCATCGCCTTCTGCTTCGGAGCTCTGATGGAGGCTCTCGCCGGATTCGGCACTCCGGTGGCCATCAGCTCCGTCATGCTCATCGCACTCGGCTTCCGGCCGCTCAAAGCGGCCACGGTCGCTTTGGTCGCGAACACCGCGCCGGTCGCCTTCGGAGCACTCGCGGTGCCGGTCACCACGCTTGCGACTGTCACGAAGCTGCCGGTCGGCGACCTGGGAGCTATGGTCGGCCGTCAGACGCCGGTCCTGGCGGTCTTCGTCCCGCTGGCCCTGGTCTTCATCGTCGACGGGAAGCGCGGTCTGCGCCAGGTATGGCCTGTTGCGCTGCTGTGTGGCGTGTCCTTCTCCGTCTTCCAGTACCTCGCGTCCAACTACTGGTCAATCCCGCTCACCGACATCATCGCGTCGCTCGCTTCGGCGCTGGCCATCCTGGCCTTCACCCGTGTTTGGCACCCCAAGGAGGGCTACGTCGAGACGGCCGACGATGAGCCCGTGCGGCTGGGCTCTGCGTCGCACCAGCGGCACATCTCCGGTGACTCCGTGCAGGGCTACCCGGTCGCGACCGTCGAGGCGCCCGCGGCCTCAGGCACCACGGTCCGCGACACCCCTGCCGATATCTTCAGGGCCTACGCCCCGTATCTGATCATCATCGTGGTCTTCGTGCTCGCCACCCGCGTATCCGCCATCACCGGCATAGCCCCCACGAAGCCCGCCACGGGCGGGACCGGCCTGGAGTCGGTGACCCGCATCTACGACTGGCCGGGCCTGCACATCATCAGCGGCAGCGGGAAGACCGTAGCCACCACTTTCAAGCTGAACATCCTGTCCGCCGCCGGCACCCTCCTGCTGCTCTCCGGTCTGATCTCAATGATCGTGCTGAAAGTGGGGGCCGGCCGGGCGCTGCGCACCTACGGACGCACGCTCGAACAACTGAAGTTCGCGATCGTCACCGTGATGGCTGTGCTGGCGCTGGGCTTCGTCATGAACGAGTCCGGTCAGACCCAGACCCTGGGACGGTGGCTGGCTGGAGCCGGGGGCCTGTTTGCGCTGCTGTCCCCCATCCTGGGTTGGCTCGGGGTGGCGGTCACCGGCTCTGACACCTCCTCGAACTCCCTGTTCGGAGCCCTGCAGGTCACCGCCGCGGCGCAGGCGCATCTGTCGCCCACGCTGCTCGCCGCGGCGAACTCCTCCGGCGGCGTGCTCGGCAAGATGATCTCGCCGCAGAACCTCGCGATCGCGGCCGGCGCTGTCGGGCTCCAGGGCCGCGAGGGCTACATCTTCCGGCGCGTGTTCGGGTGGAGCATCGCGTTCCTGGTCTTCATGTGCGTGCTCGTCTACCTGCAATCGACCGTCGTGCTGGGCTGGATGGTCCTCTGAGCGACCGCGCTGCGACACAGGTGAGGGGCTGCGCGCGAAGGTCCATGGCCTGATCTTCCTCGAAGACTAAGGCCGCACCGGCCCGGGCTCACCCGTGGGCCGGGTCCGTCGGCGGGAGCGGACCCTCGGCCGGCAGGTCGGGCGGCACGTCCGCCGGCAGGTCGAACTGTGCGGGGACCTTCGCCATGTGGTGCCGGAACGACCGCAGCAGCATGAAGGTGGCAAGAGCAAGGGCCAGGAACACCACGAATCCCAGCCAGCCGGGGCTGACCGTGTCGTCGTTGTACACCTTCGGGGTCAGCAGGACCGCGGCGTTCATGCCCGGTCCCGGGACTGCTCAGTGCCGGCACGAACCCGATCGCGCACCCCGGCGAACAGGTCGCTCTCCGGCAGCTCGCTGTCCACGAGGCTGCGTGCCAGCTGGTAGTCCTCCGTCGGCCAGGCTGCGCGCTGCACGTCCAGGGGCATCGCGAACCAGCGACCGTGCGGGTCGACCTGCGTCGCGTGGGCGATCAGGGCGGCGTCGCGGACCGCGAAGTACTCCCCGCAGGGGACCTGCGTGGTCAGCCGGCCGGCGTCCTCGGGCTTGTCCTCCCAGCTGTCCAGCCACTCTCTGAACGGGGACTGGATCCCGACGGCTGTCGCGGCCTCGTCGAGCGCCACCAGCCGCGCCTTGTGGAAGGTCAGGTGGTAGTAGAGCTTGAGCGGCTGCCACGGGTTGCCCGTGCCGGGGTAGCGCTCCGGGTCGCCGGCGGCGTCGAACGCCTCGACCGACACCTCGTGGGTCTTGATGTGGTCGGGGTGCGGGTAGCCGCCCTTCTCGTCGTAGGTGAGGATCACGTGGGGCCGGAACTCGCGGACCAGCCGGACCAGCGGCTCGGCCGCGACCTCGAGCGTCAGCAGCGCGAAGGAGCCCTCCGGCAGCGGGGGCAGCGGGTCGCCCTCCGGCAGCCCGGAGTCCACGAAGCCGAGCCACTCGTGCCGCACCCCGAGGATCTCCCTGGCGAGCTCCATCTCGGTGCGTCGGATGGTTGGCAGGTCGGCCACGATGGTCGGGTCGTCGGCCAGTGCGGGGTTCAGGATCGAGCCGCGCTCGCCGCCGGTGCAGCTGACGACCAGGACGTTGACGCCCTCGCGGACGTACCTGGCCATGGTGGCGGCGCCCTTGCTGGACTCGTCGTCCGGATGGGCGTGCACGGCCATCAGCCGCAATTGCTTCGTCACGTCTGGTCCAGTCCCGTTCGTGCTCATGGACTCCCATTCTCCTGGCTCGCGGGACGGGCCGACCAGCGGGGCGGCCGACGGTTGTAACAGGAGGTAGATGCCGCCTTAGTGACCCGCAGGTACGCGAGATCCAACTTGCACGTCATCAACTAGCTGCCATCCCAGCCACATGGGATTTCAGAAGGAGCTCCGTGGCCCAGATCACCCCGATCACCTGGCTGACCAGAGAGGCCTTCGATCGACTCAGCGCCGAATACGACAACCTGAGCGGGCCAGCCCGCATAGAGATCGCCCGCAAGATCCAGGCAGCCCGCGAAGAAGGGGACCTGAAGGAGAACGGCGGCTACCACGCAGCCAAAGAGGAACAGGGCAAGATGGAAGCCCGAATCCGCCAGCTGCGGCAGCTCCTCGACAACGCGAAGGTCGGAGCCGGCCCAGCCGACGACGGAGTCGTCGGCCCTGGCATGGTTGTCACGGTTCGCTATGAAGGTGACGACGACACGTTGACGTTCCTGCTCGGATCGCGCGAAGACGCCGGCCGTGCCATCGACGTCTACTCGCCGAGTTCTCCCCTTGGCTCGGCGTTGCTCGGCAAGAAGGTCGGCGACAGCGCGTCGTACGCGCTGCCCAACGGCAACAAGGTCGCCGTGTCGGTCCTCGAAGCCAAGCCCTACACCGGCTGAACCAGCCCGCTCGCTACCTAGCCGGGCCTGCGGCCGCGCGTGCTACCTGGTCGGGCCTGCGGCCGCGCGTACGAGCGGCAGCGTGCGATACGGCACCGGAGTCGACAATGCGATCACCGTCGACGTCCTGACGATGCCTTCGTAGTCGACAACGCGGTCGACGATCGCCTGCAGGTCGGCGTTCGACCTGGCCACCACCCGACAGAGCAGATCTCCGGGGCCGGTGATCGTGTGGACTTCGAGCACTTCGGGTATCGATGCGAGGTGACGCTGCACGTCGTGGCCGCGTCCCTGGCGGATCTCCAGGGTCGCGAACGCGGTGACCACATAGCCGGCGGCCGCCGGATCGACGTCGGGGCCGAAGCCGCGGACGATTCCCCTGGCCTGGAGCCGGTCGAGCCGCGCCTGCACGGTGCCGCGGGCGACCCCGAGACGGCGCGCGCACTCGACAACGCCGATCCTGGGCTCGTCGGCGAAGAGCTCGAGCAGCCGGACGTCGAGCCCGTCGAGCGCCCGGTCCGATGTCACCGCACCCGCCCTTCTGCTGGCCATTATGCACAGCGTTGGGCCGTATCGTCCGGACAACCTGCACACAGTGTCCAGCCAATCGCGCCACTATTGCCCAATACGCTCGACCCGGAACAAGCTGGATGGACAGCAGCCGCAGGCCCGCCCGAGGAGGACGCGATGAGCGCCGAACTAATGACGCCTGCATCACCCCCCAAGCCCGACGTCTTTCCGGTGTCAGGCATGGACGCCGTGGTGTTCGCCGTCGGCAACGCCCGGCAGGCCGCACACTTCTACTCGACGGCGTTCGGCATGCAGACCGTCGCCTACCGCGGCCCCGAGACCGGCGACGCCGCCCATGCGACCTACGTCCTGCGCTCGGGCGGCGCGCGCTTCGTCTTCACGACCGCAATTCGCACCGACGATCCGCTCGCCCGGCACGTCGCGGCCCACGGTGACGGTGTCGTCGACCTCGCCATGGAGGTGCCCAACGTCCGGGCTGCGTACGCACACGCGATCGGCGCGGGTGCCCGAGGCGTCGAAGAGCCCCACGACATGGAGGACGAGCACGGTGTCGTCGTCCACGCCTCGATCGCTACGTACGGCGAGACTGTGCACTCACTCGTCGACCGCTCGCGGTATTCCGGGCCGTATCTGCCGGGATTCGTCGAGCTGGCGCCGATGGTTCCGCCGCCGGCCAAGCGGTTCTTCCAGGCCATCGACCACTGCGTGGGAAACGTCGAGCTCGGCCACATGGACGAGTGGGTCGACTACTACCACCGCGTGATGGGCTTCACGAACATGAAGGAGTTCGTCGGCGACGACATCGCCACCGAATACTCCGCCCTCATGTCGAAAGTCGTTGCCGACGGATCGCGCAAGGTGAAGTTCCCATTGAACGAGCCCGCGATTGCGAAGAAGAAGTCGCAGATCGACGAGTATCTCGAGTTCTACGGCGGCCCCGGCGTCCAGCACGTCGCGCTGGCCACGAACGACATCGTGAACTCGGTGCGCGAGATGCACGCAGCCGGTGTCGAGTTCCTTGCCACGCCCGACAGCTACTACGACACCCTCGGTGAGTGGGTCGGTTCGACCCGCGTGCCGCTCGACGAGTTGCGCGAGTTGAAGATTCTCGCCGACCGTGACGAGGACGGGTACCTGTTGCAGATCTTCACCAAGCCGGTGCAGGACCGGCCCACCGTCTTCTTCGAGTTGATCGAACGGCACGGCTCGATGGGCTTCGGCAAAGGCAATTTCAAGGCCCTGTTCGAGGCGATCGAACGCGAGCAAGCCAAGCGCGGCAACCTCTAGAGCGGCGCGGCTGGTACTACCTGGTTGCGGCGGCGCGGTACTTGCGCACCGAAAGCGGGATAAATATGAGCAACAGCAGGAGACTCCAACCGAGCGCGGTGACGACCGGATGGTGCATCGACCACGCGGTCGACAACTTCTCGGTGCCCTTGTTCCCGAACAGTTCGCGAGCGGACGCGACCACCGAACTCATCGGGTTCCAATCGGCGATCGGCCGCAGGAAGCGGGTCAACTGGGAGGTGGGCACGAACGCATTCGACAAGAACGACACGGGGAACAGCCAGATGAACCCGGCGCTTTGGGCCACCTCGACGCTGCTCACCGAGAGTCCGATCGTCGCCGACACCCATGACATAGCGAAAGCGAACGCGAATATGACGATGTACCCGAGGAGTGCATAGCCGACGCTGCGGTGGATGCGCCAGCCGACGAGCAAGCCGCACAATGACATGACGACCATCACGATGAGGTTGTTCACCAGGTCGGACGTCGTGCGCCCGACGAGCACGGCCGACCGGGCCATCGGCAGACTGCGGAACCTGTCGATGATGCCCTTCTGCAAGTCGTCGGCCAGGCCGATGGCAGTGATCGCCGAGCCGAACGCGACGGTCTGCGTGAAAATGCCGGCCATCAGAAACTCTCTATAGTTCACGCCTTTGGGATGGATCGCGCCGCCGAAGACGTAAGCAAACAACAACACGAACATGACGGGTTGGATCGTGGTGAAGATGAGGAGGTCAGGCACTCGCTTGACCTTGATGAGATTGCGCCTCGCGACGACCATGCCATCGGCGGCCGCTTGCGTGAGCACGCTCATGACGACTCCCCCTTGTCGCCGCGGCGGCCGCGTTTCTTCGCCGCTGCAGCCTCGCCAGCCTCTTCGGCGGCGTGCCCGGTCAGGGCCAGGAACACGTCGTCGAGCGTCGGACGCCGAATGCCCACGTCCTGGACGACGACGCCCGCCGCGTCGAGTTGACGAAGTGCCTCGATGAGTACTGCGGATCCGCCCTCGACCGCGACACCTGCCGAGTGCGCCTTCTCCTCGGTCGTCGGTTCGCCGACACCCACCTTGCGAAGGATGTCAACCGTCGCAGCCAATTCGGAGGCGCTCGACACTGTCAGTTCGAGACGCTCGCCACCAATCTGCGACTTCAACTCGTCGGACGTACCGCGCGCGATCACCTTGCCGTGATCGATGACGACGATGGCGTCGGCGAGCCGATCGGCTTCCTCGAGATACTGCGTGGTCAGCAGCAACGTCGTGCCGCCGCCGACGAGTTCTTCGATCACATCCCACATGCCGAGCCGGCTGCGCGGGTCGAGCCCGGTGGTCGGCTCGTCGAGAAACAACACCCTCGGATTCGCCACCAGGCTGCCCGCGAGGTCGAGACGGCGTCGCATGCCGCCGGAGTACGTCTTCACGACCCGGTTCGCCGCATCGACGAGGTCGAAACGCTCGAGCAGCTCGTCGGCGCGAGCCCGGGAGGCCGCCTTGCCGAGGTGGTACAGGTTGCCGATCATGTCGAGGTTCTCGCGACCGGTCAGGTACTCGTCGACTGCTGCGTTCTGCCCCGACATCCCGATCGTGCGACGAACCGCATCGGCGTCATGGACGACGTCCAGCCCGGCGACGGTCGCGTGGCCGCTGTCGGGCTCGAGCAGGGTGGTGAATATGCGTACGGCCGTGGTCTTGCCGGCACCGTTCGGGCCGAGCAGGGCCATCACGGTGCCTTCGGGAACGTCGAGGTCGATCCCGTCAAGCGCGCGGACCTCGCCGTAGTGCTTGACCAGGCCGTGAGCGACGATCGCACCGGCGCCGGCACGGGTACTGCCAGCGCGCCCGGCGGCGGACGGTTCCGGTGTAGCGGCCACCATCAGATGCACTCCCTCTGCACGCCTCACGGCGCTTTGAGAACCGCCAATCGGTCGCTCGACGTCTCGCAGGCGACCGACTCCCGCAAAGGTGAAGTCAACCCAGTTATCGGCCAGCTCACGCGGCCGCACTGGTTTGCAATGGTTCAGGAGAATGCGACCCGATATCCGTGCGCGCGCAACAGGTCGAGAACGTCGGCGGAATGCTCGGGGCCACGCGTCTCGACCTGCAACGCGACCTCGACCTCGTCAACGTGCAACGACGGCCCGGTCCGTTCGTGGACGACGTCGAGCACGTTGCCGCCCGCGTCGGCGAGGGTATGCAGCAATGCCGCGAGTGCGCCTGGGTGGTCGGCGATGCGCACCTCGAACGACAGGTAACGACCGGCGGCGGCGAGTCCGTGCCTGAGGATCCGCACGAGCAGCAGCGGATCGACGTTGCCACCCGAAAGAACGGCGACAACCGGCGCCTCGAAGTCACCGGGTGTATCGAGCAGGGCGGCCACAGCTGCTGCTCCTGCTGGTTCGACGACCAATTTGGCGCGCTCGAGACAGAACAGCAGCGCGCGCGACATCGAATCCTCCGAGACCGTCACGATCCGCTCGACGTTGTCGCGTACGAGCCCGAACGTGAGGTCGCCCGGACACCCGACCGCTATCCCGTCGGCAATCGTCGTCATGGCATCGAGTGCAACAGGTGCGCCGGCCGCCAGCGACGCGGGAAACGCGGCCGCACCCGCAGCTTGCACGCCGACGACGGTGATGTCGGGCCGCAAAGCCTTGGCCACCACCGAGATCCCTGACAGCAGCCCGCCGCCTCCGGTGCTCACGACGATCGTCTTCACTTGTGGGCACTGCTCGAGAATCTCCAGGCCGGTCGTCGCCTGTCCGGCGACGATGTCGGGATGGTCGAACGGATGGATGAGCACGCTGCCGGTCTTGTCCGCGTACGCCTTCGCCTCGACCAACGCGGCGTCGACGGTATGGCCGGAGAAATGGATCTGCGCGCCGTACTTACGGGTCGCCTCGACCTTCGGCAGCGGTGCGCCCTCCGGCATGAATACAGTCGCCTTGGCACCGAGCAAGGAGGCCGCGAGCGCGACACCCTGAGCGTGATTGCCGGCACTCGCAGCGACCACGCCACGGGCCCGCTCGGCGTCGGTCAGCCTGGCGATCCTGACATAGGCGCCACGAATCTTGAACGAGCCGGCCCGCTGAAGGTTCTCGCACTTGAGATAGACATCGCCGCCGATCAGCTCGGCAAGAGCCCGCGACGTCTCGATCGGCGTCCGGCGAGCTACCCCCTCGATCAACGTGGCGGCTGCCCGTGCGTCGTCGAGCCATGCCTGCCGATCCCGGTCGGCTGGATCTGCCATGCCCGAAGTCTGGCACCGAACCAAAGATTGCGAGGACCGACTCGGTTTCGGTGAGGCGATCCGGTGCAGGATGGACGAATGCGCACCCAACTGGCTCCCAGCACTGTCGACCACGTCGTCGAGGGCATCCGGATCCGCGTCACCATCCTTGGCGGACCAGGTGACGGGCTCGACGGGTCACCGGCGGTGCTGCTCCTGCACGGCTTCCCTACGTCGTCGCAGCTGTGGCGCGAGGTCGCACCCGAGATGTGCGCGGGCACCGACGACGACCTGCACGTGCTCGCACCCGACCTCGTCCAGCTCGGTGCGTCCGAGCGCACCGGTTGTCGCATCGACCTGGCCACCCAAGCTCGACTGCTGCTCGGCCTGCTTGACGCCAACGGAGTCGACAAGGTCCTCGTCGCCGGTCACGGACTCGGCGGCGCGGTCGCCGTTCATCTCGCTGCACTCGACGGACGCCGAGTGGCCGGCCTCGCGCTGCTCGACAGCCCGCTGCATGCCGACGTCTGGCCGGTCACCGGCGCATTGCCCATGCTGATCCCCGGCATTCGGGAGATCTGCGCTCGCGCGCTACCCGTCGTGCCGTGGCTCGCCGAGCGGTTGCTCGCGACCTTCGTCGGCCAGGGGAGCGAAGCCAACGGGCAGCGCCCGCTCGACCGTTACGTCGAGGAGCTGCGCAAACCGGGAGCCGCCCGCGGACTCGTGCATTTCGCGACCGCGGTCGACCCGGTCGCCATCGAAGCAGCGTGGCACATCGTGCGCGCCTCGGCGCCGCCGACACTCATCATGTGGGGCGCCGAGGACCGCGTGCACAACCTCGCCTACGGACGGCGCGTGGCCGGCGAACTTCCCAGCGCAGCGTGGGTTCCGATCGCCGGTGCCGGTCACCTGCTGCCCGAGGAGCGACCGGAGCGGGTCGCCGAGGAACTCGTCGCATTCCACGCCGAGGTCGCCGGAGGCTGAGTCCCCTACGGTTCCCAGGTCTCGACAATGTCGAGGTTCAGGAACTTCGGCGGTCCGTCGCACAGCTCGGACATCCGCTCGGCGAACTTCTGCGTCTCCGGCCGGTTCGAATTCGCCATCGCCGCGTCGTAGGACTCGAACTCGACCAGGTTCAGATAGACGTCGGGCCGGTCCCTGTCCTTGGTGAATGTGCCGCGCACCACTGGGATCGGGCCACCGCTCGTCGCGGCGCTCTCCGTGCGGAACTCCTCGGCCAACGCTCTGACCTCGTCGGGTTGCGAGGTCTTGAACTCGATAATCTGCACGAATCCGGGCACGATGCCCTCCTCAAGAGTGTGGATGCGGCAGAGCCTCCACCCCGCCACCAACTCGCGCAAGCCCTCACGCCACCGGCCCAACGCGCCCCGCCCTGCCCGCCCCTCCTCCGTGATCATGCAGTTGGTGTTACAGCACGCCCG
>PLCK01000151.1:0-9016 GCA_003134755.1 Actinomycetota bacterium
CACGAGGGGTCGCCGCGCCGACGGTTGCGTCAGCGCGGCAATGGAAGGAGCAGTCGCGACATGGCCGCAAGTGTACGCCCGTGGCGCTCCACGACGATCTCCATTACGGCCTCGATGCGCGTCGCGTACGCCAAACGGCGACGGCCGTGAGGCAGCCGCGCCGGCGGTTGTAGCCGGATGGCCAATGTCGGCGGACCCACGACGTCCGGCAAACTTGCCATCAGGTCGGCCGCCAGTGGGGGGTGTGGCCACCTGCCGGGGGGCGCGGCGGGACCGAGTCACCCGGGGGGACAAGCGACCGATCGTCGCCGCGCGCATTCACTGTGCCTGATCAAATTTCCGCTATCCACGCGGCGCGCCCGAGCGAATGCACATCGCGAACCCACCACTGCAAAATGTGAACGCCGGATGGCCGCCGATACGCCCGATGCGGCCTAAGTCGGTCGAATCGGACGACCGCTGACCAGTGCGATGAACGGCAAGCAGCGTTCGTCAGCCGAGGATGACGATGGTGTAGCCACCGAATACCTGGCCCTGTTGAGACGCGCTCACTCGGTAGACATGCGCCTCCCCCGCCGGCGGGTGCGCGTCGGTGGTGGTGAACGCAAGATGTTGGTCGTCGCCGGTGACGCGTTGCACCGCGCCCGCACCTCCAGTCGGTAGGCCACCGCCCGTGGCACCGGGTCGCGACAACGCGATGGTGCCAGTCGGAGTGGCTTNNCACGCCCGGTGCGCAGTTGCAACCACGGAACAGCTGACGGCACGACTCGCTCGACGGTGACGTCCGCGGGAGCGCCGAACAACGGTCCGACCTTGAGCAGCAGCGGGGAGGCGAGGGCAGGCCCGAGCGCTGCCGCCGCTCCGGCAAATGCGGCTCCGACACGTTCGGCGCCAGGCTGCCCGGCGAGCATCATCGCGTTCATTGAGTCGATGACATGGATGTTGCGCTGGCCGATGTGACGGTTGAGCGAAGCGTCCCAGGCCGGCGTCCCGAGCGCGTCTGAGGTGTAGTCCCACGCGCGCACGAGAAGGCATTCGTGGCCACCGTTCAGGAAAGTCGGCGTCCACGCCTCAGGACACTTGACGAGCGCGTGCGACTGGCCGCTGCCCTTGTGGCCGAGTGCGACGACGGTTTGCCCGATCAGGTGTGCACTCTGGGGTCCGATGCCCAACGACGGATCGCACCAATAGAACTCCACGACGGTCTGTGGCGCCGATGACTGACCGAAATTCCACACGTGTGCGTACACGGTGTTCGGCGCTCCTGCGAGTGCAGTCTGTCCCAGCGCCGGAGGCACTGCCGGCGCGTCTGCGGGCGCTAGGCCGGCCATGATCAGGACGTCGGGACTCTCCCAGAATGCGGCGACGACCGGACGAGTGCCGATGTCACCCGCGTTCGCCCGCATGAACAGGAACGGCAGATAGAGATCCTTGCGCTGACCGGCCCACGACCCCGTCGGGTGGTGGCCGTTGATGTCGACGCCGTCCAAACCCTTGTCGCTCGGCAGCCGACCGCGACTAGTTCCGACAGTCTTGCCCGGTCGATTCGGATTGCCGCCGCCCTCGTGACCACCGTGCCCGCCGCCACCGTCGTGATCGTGATGACACCCGCACCGGTGCTCGTCGTGGCAGTCGCAATGACGTGCATGCCCGCATCCGCAGTGCTCGTCGTGATGCTGCTCGTGGTGCTGCTCGTGGTGCTGCTCGTGGTGCTGCTCGTGATGATGCCCGTGATGCTGCTCGTGGCGATGTTCACACTGGCAGCCGTGCTCGTGGTGGCCCGTCATCGCGGAGCTCCCGCAGGCGGCTGGTTGGGCGGCGGCTGGCCGACCGACTTTCTGCGCCTTCGCGGCGACGGCGGTGCCGCGGGGGTGTCCACGTACTCCAGCTGCATCGGCGTCCCGCCCAAGACCCATCCGTCTGCGTTCGCCGGCGGAACGAGAGGCTTGACGTACGGGAATCCGGTTTCGGACGTTCCCGGGTCGGCCCCGCGGATCCAGTCCCACGTCAGGTACGCGTACGCACGATCGCTGTCGAGATTGAACTGTGTGTCGTACCCGGTCGGGTTGGCGAGCCGGCCGATGAGATAGGCCGAGAACGGCACCGGGTCTCCGAGCGGACTTCGCGGAATGCGGCCGGTGAGCAGGTGCTCGTCGTTCAGTTCGTCGGTCGCCGCTGGGTTCTGCGCCTTCTCGTACAACGCACGCACAGTTTGGTCGACGTTTGCCCCGGTGCGGAAGAATACCTCGTCGGGCGTCGTGCCCGCAGGATAGGGACCAGGGCGCAAGCCCGGGAATCCTCCGTCAGGCTCCGGAATCGTCGGTGGCTGACTGGGGTCGTAGGTTTCGGTAGGTGTCGGAAACTGGATGTTCACGCCTTGGGTACCGATGAGGCTGGTGTCGGGGTAGGCCCACGGTCTGTGGTACTCCCAGTTCTCGTGCTTCAGCTCGTGGTCCTGTTGGGTGTAGCGGAACACCGGATAGTACGGATATCGCGGGTCGGTAACCGAGTGCCCGTTGCCGAACACACTCGCATCACGGTCGAGATTGCCCATCGGGTCGATCGCATCGGCAAGCGCCTGCTGGAAGGCCGCGTCCGCCGTCCCGCCCAGCGTGATCAACGGAAGGTCGATCTCGTTCGGAAGCCGCAGCTCGCCGTCGCCATAGTCATCTTGGCCGTGCGGTGACATGAATCCGGTGTGCGCGAGCACCTCGTGCGTCTTCGTGATGACGTCCCAGATCATCATCGACAACTCGTAAAGTCCAAGCCGCAGCAGGTACGAGCCCGGGCTCGCCGCCATCTTCACGAGGTCGCCGGCCAATTGAGCAGCCGCACCGAGTTCTTTGATCGCCCATTCGAACAGCGCAACGATCGCCTCGCACACATCGACTGCCGGATCCGAACTGTCGACACCGCTGAAGTCAGGTGGCTGGAACAGGTTCTCGACGTCCGACCACGGCGGAACGATGATGAAGTCGGGCTTGCGCGGCTTCTGTAATTCCCAGCTGCCCTCGAACGAGAACTTGTAGAAGAAGATCATGATGCGATACATGGTCTGGATTTCCCACGGCATCGGAAAGCCGTGCGGCACCGGATCGTTGAAGCCAGGCTTCGGCGCGATCCCGTCGAGCAGTTCCTGGAACGGCTTGTCAAGCCCATGACCCGTGATGGTCTGCACGATCTGCGTCAGCAGCCCCTGGTCGATCTGCTGCTGGAAGTCGTTGCCGCCGAAAATCATCGGGTGACCGGTCTCGGCGAACGTCTCCATCATCGCCAAGACGATGGAGTCGCACATCCAGTCGGGCAGCTCGCCGTCGACGTCCAACGCCTTCTTACGTCCTTTGTGATCATCGGGTATCGACGCGGGACGCTGCTCACCTAATGGGTTTTCCGGCGTGAGTTGGACGGCGTAGTGCAGCGCCGACATGCTCATCTCCGGATAGGTCGCGTTGGCGCCCCAAGGGTCGTTCGGAATCTTGCCGCCGACCCCGCTCTGCTTGTAGTTCCACGCGTCGATGTGGTTCTCGATCAGGTGATGCCGCTGCGGGTGGTCGCGGTAGGGGCCGCCACACTGCTCGTTCACGAACGAGTGCGCAATGGTGTCGGTTCCGACGTGAGTGGTGTAGCCCAAAGCGAAAGCAAGAAACTGCCTGAACCGTTGCTCGCCCTCCTTCTTGTCGGGCGTGCTCTTGCGCAGCGCCTCGGCCTGCTTGACGAGATTGCGGCACATCGCCGTCGTCCCCCGGTAGTGCGACATGTCGCTCCACAGGAACGCGTTCTCCGACCATCCCTTGCTCACGCAAGTGTCAAAGCTGTAGAAGATGTCCTTGAAGGTGAGCAACTCTTCTTCGGCGATCGTCTTGAGCCCGACCTGCAGTTCGTCGATCGCCACCTTGAACTGGCTGATCAGACCTCCGGTGAGGTCGTCCAGCACGTTCGACGCGGCGTTGACGAGTGGGCCGATCGTGGCGTCCCAGGTCTCGACGAAGCTCTTCCAGATCTTCTCGAGCTTGATGAGGAATCGCAGCAACGCCGCCATCGTCGCGTTGACTTCGTCAAGAATGATGAGCAGCGGCTCCCAGTCGTCCTCCTTCGCCGCATCGAAGTAGAAGTAGGTCGCCAGGAGCAGCATGAGCAGGTCGCTGCGCTGCCCCACCGGATTGGTGTTGTAATCCTGCGAGAAGTAGAAGAGGTCGGGCCCGATCGCGCCGACGGCAGTGAACTTCTCCCACTCGCGCATGACGNNGCCGCAGAACTTCGGGTCGTACGGCACCTCGACGCCCGCCGGCCAGTCATGGAACTCGCCGCTCACCAAGAGGTCGGCGACGCGCCGAGCGGTATAGATGTGCGTGAAGTGGCCAGGCATCGCAAAACCCCCAAAGCGCCCACAGTGTGGCCACGAGGCTACGGGCGGGGACCATTCCAGACAAGATGGACGTCGAGAAAGAGCGCAGGATTTCGCGTGGAGTTCACCGACTCACTCGTCGGCACCGACGTTACGAAGCCGAGGATTGGCGGCCAGCAACCGTCTGGGTCGGCTGGGTCGGCTGGGTCGGCTCCAGCGCCCGCAGCTCGCGGACTTCGTGCAGCCTTCAGCTCCCTGGCGAGGCATCTCGCCGATGCCGGCGACGGCGGAACGTCGACCAACCCAAGCGACGCCCGACGGCTCACACGATTGCTTGCGCGCGCGGCGCGCGATTCGGGTTCTACTTCGGGTCCCGTTCACATGAACGCGTCCGCTGAACGCGAAGCGGTGCGCGGTTCGAGGTTGACCTCGCGACGCGTTCACGTGAACGCGTTCCGCGAGGCGACGCGGCGCGGCGCGTGGTCCGCGGTTCACGTCGTCGATTCGCGGTTCACGTCGTTGGTGCGCGTTCACGTGAACGCGGTCGCGGAAGTTGCGGCCGCGAAATTGTCGGTGGGCGTGGGTAGCGTGCGCGCATGGAACTCATTGATTCTTCTTTGGTAGCAGCCAGTCCATCGCCACAATTGTCGTTGGACGAACTGGGTGAGCGGATCGTCGGCATGGCGGGACGACTCGCTGCGGCGACGTCGCGCTGGTTGGTGTTGGTCGCCGAGTTCGACGCGCGGCAGGGTTACCTGCAGCTCGGGTTGGCATCGTCGGCGCAGTGGTTGACCCATGCGTGTGGGATCGCGCGCCGCACCGCGGTTGAGCATGTCCGGGTCGGCCGGGCGCTAGTGGCGTATCCGCGGCTGGCGGTCGAGATGGGTGCGGGCCAGTTGTCGTACTCACAGGTACGCGCGATCAGCCGCATCGCCACCCCCGCCGCACCCGGCGATGCCGGTGCACCGGGCGCACCGGGCGCGCCGGGTGATGCCGGTGAGCACGCGCTGGTCGAGGATCTGGTGGAGGCGGCCCGGTATGGCACGGTCGCCCAGTTGGAGGTGCTGGTGCGCGGGTTGCGCACCGTCGACGACAACGACAGTTCGACCCTGACCCAGCCGGCGGAGTATGTGACCCGGTCGTGGACTTCCGATAGCCGGTGGTGGTTGGGGGCCCGGTTGGATCCCGAGCGTGGCGCGGTCGTCGACGCCGCGGTCGAGGCGATCGCCCGCGCCGAGGGGATCAGTGCGGCTGATGCGTTGGTGCGACTGGCCGAGATCGCCCTGGCCGCACTAGCCGACGCCGACCACCCGCCCCGCGGGCTGCGCGGGGATGAACGGGCCGCGGTGGTCATCCACCTCGACGCCGCCCGGGTCCCCGCACCGGCCGCACCTGACGCCCATGACGAGCGTGAAGCCAATATTGAGCTCGGCCGGGGCACAGCGACGCCCGACGACACGGCGCCGGGCGAGGTGTCGCGTTCAGCTGAACGTGGCCGGCACCGGCCCTATGGGCGGATCGCCGGCGGGCCGGGGCTGCCCGACCGGGTGATCGGGCGGCTGATCTGCGCAGGGAGGGTCCGCACCGTCATCCATGACGGTGCGAACAATCTGTTCGACGTCGGACGATCCCATCGGCTGGTCACCGACCGGCAGTACCGGGCGCTGCTCATCCGCCAGCGCGGGCAGTGTGCGCATCCGGGCTGCCCGAACACCACCAACCTGCACGCCCACCACCGCATCCACTGGCTACACGGCGGGCGGACCGATCTGGACAACCTGCTGCTGCTGTGTGAACGCCACCACCTGGCCCACCACGACGGCGCATTCCAGATCCACACCCTGGGCGCCGGCCGGTTCCGGTTCATCACCACCGACGGCCGCGACCTCAGCACCCCGATCCGATCCGCAACCAGTGAATACGCGGGTCCGATCGAAGACGACCACCCCACCATCGCACCCGACGCCGCCACCACCCGATGGGACGGCCAACGCCTCGACCGGCCCTACGCCATCAGCGTCCTCGCCCAACACCGCCAAACCGCCAGCTGACCTCGCTACTGCGGCGCTATTGGTTGCCGCTGACGTGAGTTCGCCGTGCACCGCGACTGCCACCACCCCGGATCAGGTCGTCGGCGCTGTTCGGATATGAGGCAGACCCAGCTCGACCGGTCCGTGCCGTCCGATCGGCCTGCCTGATCCTCGGTCGGCGCACGGCATGGGCGGGTGGGATCAGCCCGCAGTGGGTTGCCCCTTTACGAAGATCATGTCGACCTGCTCCGTCGGTGCGGCCGTGACCGGGATCGGATGCACTGAGTGAGGGTTCGCGTAGAAGCTGGCGCTGTAGTCGTTCTCAAGCACAGCAGACGAGAAGCCGCGGCTCGTCATGAAAGACATCAGGGCCTCGGCGCTTTCGCCATGTGACCGCAGCCGGCCGGGTGCGACCTCGACGACAACGGCCGCGTCCGTCGCAAGCACGTCGAGCAGAGACTTCAGACCGAGAAGCACCCGCATCTCGTGACCCTCAACATCGATCTTCACCAACCGAACGCGTTCCCACAACTCCCTTGGCACGGCGTGCGCAGCTACGACGCTGTTCACCAACCCTTCCGATGCACCGCCAGCCACGGGCTCGGTGCCTGACGTTCCGCTGTTGCTGGCGGGGCCACAAAAGACCTCGAACTCGGCATCCACGTCGGACGCCACAACCGGCTGCACATCGATGTTCGCGAATCCGTTCGCAGCGATATTGGCCCGCAGCTTGGCGACGATGCTCGGCACAGGCTCGAAGGCCACGACCC
The DNA here is from genome assembly GCA_003134755.1 of Actinomycetota bacterium. Taxonomy (GTDB): domain Bacteria; phylum Actinomycetota; class Actinomycetes; order Acidothermales; family Acidothermaceae; genus PALSA-607. The sequence goes on from PLCK01000151.1 coordinate 7,146, forward strand.
GCCCGCTCGGTCCGACCATGCGCGCGGCGAGCAGACTGAAGTAGCCGATGTTCGCGCCGAAGTCCAGGCAAACGTCGCCGGGGCGCAGATATCGCGCGATCCGCTCGGACATCGCCGGCTCCCAAACACCGAACACGTAGATGTGTCGCTGGATCATGTCGGCGGTATGGCCGGAGGTCCGGAAGCCTCCGGGAACGGTGGTCGGGCCAAAGGAACGAGGAGAGCGAACCAGGAACGCATTCGCGAGCCGCAACAGGCCCGTCCTAGCGGGGCCGGAGGGAGCGTCCCGGACGCGCTCAACGGGGACGAAGCGCCCGACTCGTGCGACAAACGTTCGCGCACGCATGAAGTGGCGGACAGGCTTCCAAGATGGCTGACGGGCCATACGGCCAAACAGTAAGGCACCCAGCTAACCGTCCTCACTCCACCTGCCGACTGCCGGCTGGTCGACCCCGCACATGTCTCGACTGTTGCCATCTTGCTCAATCAGTGCCGTTCAGCCTCAGGACGGCGTGTTTGACCTGTGGCATTACCCGGTGTTGAGGTTGCTCCTGAAGCACGTGAGCGGCGTATACGCGCAGGCTCCTGTTGGACTGATCGTCACGCTGATCGTGACGGACCTGTCGTGGCGGTTCGTCGAGCAGCCGTTCCTGCGACTGAAGGAACGCAGGTTCGGGTCGCCCGCGACCCACACCATCGCCGCCACCTAACTAGCGCGCCCGCTAGTGCGCCTTGGTGTTGCCAACCATCACATTCTTCGGTAGCCGAGGCCAGCCCGATAGAACCCGGTTGCCGCTGTCTGAGCAGCCGATCAACGGCCGAGATTTCGTTGGAGCAATGCGTGGACCGAGACGGCGGCCAGAATGATGGCACCGTAAATCAGCTCGGTGTAGAAGTCCTTCATACCTACGGCGACGATGCCCGCTTCGATGCCGCCGATGAGAAATGCGCCGACGAACGTACCCCAGATCGTGCCGCGGCCGCCGAACACTGATGTACCGCCCACAAAGACCGCAGCGAGTGCCGGCAACAGGTACCCAGACCCCTGAGACGGATAGAAGTTGAATACCTGGAAGCTGTTCATCATCCCTGCCAAGGCGGCGAGGACGCCGGTGAGCACGAACAGGATCATGCGGGTGCGCATGATCGGAATACCCATGAGGCCCGCGGCCTGCCTGTTATCCCCGATGATGTGGGCATTCGCCCCTAGGCGGTGGCGATACATCAGAAGCCACACGACCACAGCGAGTATGGCGAACCAGAAGAACTGCATCGGCATGCCGAACCAGCGGCCTACAAGCAGACGCCCTGCGATCGTGTGATCTATCTCGGTCAGCGTGTAGCTCCTGCCGTTGACGAGAACGAGCGTGAGCCCTCGATAGAGGAACTGGGTGCCGATGGTGACAACCAGAGCCGGGATGCCGACGACCGTGACGAAGAATCCGTTCACCAGTCCGGCGGCCGCACCTACTGCGAGCGTCGCGAGCACGCCGAGCGCGACGTTGTGTGTTGCGTGTTCGACGCCGATGTAACCGACCATTCCCATCGCGAACGTGGAAGAAAACGAGAGGTCGATATCGCCAGCAACGATAAGCATCGTCAGACCGAGGGCGACCAGGCCGAAGTACGGCACGGTCTGGGCGTAGGACACGTANNCTGTGCAGGAAGGTGTTGGGAGCCAGGATCGTGAAGATCAGCCAGACGATCAAGAACGCCATGGTGATGCCTATTGGCGAGGCCCATCGCGAGAAGAGCGCGCGGGCCTTCTGTTCCCGACTCACGCGGCTCGGCGGCAATGCGCGTTCCACCGTCGCGGTCACTGAATTCCTCCGGCATCTGGTTCACGGTTCGGTTCGGTGTAACCACCGGTC
>PLCK01000151.1:9035-9192 GCA_003134755.1 Actinomycetota bacterium
AAGATGTTGTGATCGATGAAGATGGCAGACTTGCCCGCGGCCTTAATGTCGCGGACGAAGTTGAGGCACTTCTCGGTCTCGGTAAGTGACAGGCCCATCGTGGGCTCGTCGAGAACGATCAGATCCGCCTCAAAGTGCAGCGCGCGGACGATCGCGA
>PLCK01000255.1:0-204 GCA_003134755.1 Actinomycetota bacterium
CGATACGCACGCACACGGCGCGATGCGAGAACCTGCGGCGACCCACGAAAATCACTCCAGGCCGCGTCCGCGAGCCGCTCGGACGAGCCGAGCCGCACACGCCACCATCGGTACGCCGGTGGGGCGACGCACACGGCACGCGGCGCTTCGTCGCCGCCAGGACCGGATTTCGTGCGTGCAGAATGCGTGCGAACAGTTCAGCAC
>PLCK01000255.1:213-4792 GCA_003134755.1 Actinomycetota bacterium
GTTCAAGTCCCTGGCGGCGCACCGTGCCTGACCTGGACTTATGCACTTGCTGGCCCATCTGCGCGACGCACGGGGCAGGCCCAAAGCGGTCAAATGGGCGCAAGACGCGAGCACGGCTTGCACGCATCAGTCCATCGACACGAAATCTGCTGGTGTCAAGCCAAGCGCGCGCCGGCCAAAACGCCACCGCTCCTGCTAACAGGCCACGCCGCCGTGCAGTAGTTGAACACCAGCAGACTTCCCCGCGCCTACGGCGGTTCTCATCAACGCACGCCCGCCACGATGCTTGACCTAAAGCAGGCTAGAAACGGCCGTCCCAGCCGCGGTGTGTCAGCGGCGTGCGTCGAGGGTTGCTGATTAAGAGGATGAAGAAACTCACTGGCGTCAGAGCCGGACCTTTGCGGGCGACCGGGTGGGTTCTTTTTTGCCGGGCATTCCTCCTGCTGCAGACGTCCTGCACCTTCGCCGACAAACAGCCTGCATGATTACTCATTTGTGCCCGGCCTGGCCGGGCCGTCCTTGCCGCGACGCCTCTGTCACCACGACCGGCCGGCATGACGCGCCTCCTGCACGCGCTCGGTCAAGTGCCGGATAACCCCGGTGTTAGTAAACGCGGCCGCGCTCGCCGTGCCGGCATCTGAGGCGGCCCTTCAAGCAAAGTGGACGCACCGCCGATGGCACGGGCAGCAGACCCGAATGAGTCGTACGGAAGGCGCTGACCTTTGGCCGGGCTACGGGTACCAGCACCGGACCACGATCGCCATCGCGGGCCTGCTCGGTGCACCCCTGTTTCTGACGGGGTGCGCGCAGTCTCAACCGTCGGTTGACCAGCTACGGAAGGTCGAGCGCGGGCCGGCCGGGCATCGAGCCCGGACCGACCCGCGACACCACCAAGCTCACACGCGTCGGCCTCCAGGGCGTCGACACGGTTGGTCCGCTGTCGCCAAACGACGAGCTGGGACCTCATTCCGTTCGGGCTTGGTTCTCCAGGGCCGCCAACCGTTTCCGGACCTTGTCGCCGATGGCGATGAGGCTCTTCAGCTCCGCCTTGGTGAGCTGGTCGATGAACACGTCACGCACGTTGGCCACGTGCTGCGGAGCCGCAGCCGTGATGAGGTCGCGGCCCCGCGGGGTGATGGCGACGACAGCCCCGCGCTGATCGGTGACGCACCGGTCGCGTGAGACTAGGCCGCGCTTCTGCATGCGGCCCAGGTGCTGTGAGAGGCGGCTCTTCTCCCAACGCAGCAGTCGACCGAGCTCGAACGGCCGCAGTCGGCCCTCCGGTGACTCCGAGAGATGGGCCAGCACCTCGTAGTCAGGCGTGGAGACTCCGCAGCGGTGACGCAGCTCGCGGTCGAGGAACTCCGTCAGTCCGTCCTGCATGGTGATCAGGGAACGCCACGCCCGTTGTTCCTCGTCGTCCAGCCACCGCGCCTCGGTCATGGGATGACCTTACCCACCCGGGGTTGACACGTTAACTATCGCGACTTACGGTCTGGTTAACACGTTAACTACGCAGATCGGTGCTCACAACGCCGGTACGGCATGTGGATGGAGCAGTCGTGGGAAAGCTCGAAGGCAAGGTTGCGGTGATCACAGGCGCGACGAGTGGGATGGCGCTGGCCGGTGCAAGGTTGTTCGTCGACGAAGGAGCTCACGTCTTCATCTCGGGCCGGCGGAAAGACGCGCTGGACGAAGCCGTCAACCTGATCGGTCGCAACGTGACCGGCGTGCAGGGCGATTCAGCCAACCTTGAGGATCTGGATCGTTTGTTCGAGACGGTCAGGCAGGAAAAGGGCACCGTCGACGTGTTGTGGGCAAGTGCTGGAATGGGTGAGCAGGGCAGGCTCGGCGAGATCACCGAGGAGCAGTTCGATGCCGCCTTCTCGCTGAACGCGCGCGGCACGTTGTTCACGGTCCAGAAGGCGCTGCCGCTATTCAACGATGGAGGCTCGATCTTCATGACCGGGTCGAACGCGTCGCTGCGGGGTTACCCCGGCTGGAGCGTATACGCAGCGAGCAAGGCGGTGCTGCCCGCCTACGCACGGGTGTGGGTGTCCGAGTTGAGGGACCGGAGGATCCGGGTAAACGTGCTGACCCCCGGCCAAGTCGCCACGCCGGTTCTGGAGAAGGTGATGGACGCGCAGATGAAGGCGCAGTTCGAATCCGTGATCCCGCGGCGAGAGATGGGGCGCCCTGAAGAGATCGCGTCGGTCGCGTTGTTCCTCGCCTCAGACGACTCGAGCTACGTCAATGGCATGGAGCTGGTTGTCGACGGCGGCACCACAGTGATCTGAGCCCGTCGCTGATGGTCGCCAGCACCGCACTCCACCACGAGGCCGACGAGCCAGAGCCCGTGCGAGGTCGTCAGCGGGCCTATCTGACACCCGGCGCCGGCAAACCCTCGACTCCCCGGCCCCGCACGCCCGCAAGACCCCCAGCCAACTGATCCATATACGCGAAGGGAACACGTCATGACAACCATCAGCATCATCGGCTCGGGNNACCGCCATCGGCACCCGGGCGGCGAAGCACGGCCACACCATCGAGCTCATGAGCCGCAACACTGCCAAGGCTCAGGCGCTCGCTGACCAGATCGGTAACGGAGCCACCGTCGGCACGTTCGGCGCAAGGCCGGCGGGTGACATCGTCATCGTGGCCGTCCCGTATGCCGATGCGGTCGAAGTGGTTGCGCACTACGGCGATGCGCTGGGCGGCAAGGTCCTCGTCGACATCACCAACCCGTTCAATGCCGACGCCACCGGACTCGTGACTACTGCGGGCAACTCGGTGACCCAGCAGATCGCCGCCGTCGCCCCCGAGGGTGCACAGGTCGTGAAGGCATTCAATACCATCTTCAGCGGCGTCCTTGCTGAAGAGAAGCCGCTGGACGCGTTCCTCGCAGGCGACAGCGCCGAAGCGAAGGCACGTGTCGCGGCGTTCCTGGAGAGCTTGGACATGCGACCCCTCGACGCAGGTGGGCTCGAGATGGCCCACGCCCTTGAATGGGCGGGCATCCTCTTGGTGGGCCTGGCACGCAATGGCGCCGGTTTCGACATCGCCTTCGGCGCAAAGGTCCTCTGAAGATTCTTCCCAGGAGTGAACATGGCCACGGTGGTATTCATCAACCGGCTCCAGCCGGCGGACGGTAAGCGCGACGCTCTGATCGGCCTCCTGCGCGAGTTCGCCGACTCGATCCACGCCGACCCCGGAATCCCTTCATTATTCGGTGCCGACACAAGGCCTCACTCGAGAGCGCCATCTCGAAACGACCGTGTCAGCGGCAATAGCGGATGGCGAGCGGCCCCCGCCGTCAGGTGAACTCGGTGAGAGACAGAACGTTCCCATCGGGGTCGGTGAACCAGGCGACGCGGTCACCGTTCGGACTCGTCCACACGCCTTGGCCGTCTTGTGCCATGCCGTCGTAGCGCGCGAATACGACACCCAGAGATTCAAGGTGGGCGACGGTCTCGCTCATGCCCGTAACACGCCAGCCGAGCACGGTGTAGCCGGGGTGAGCGACCTCGGCTACCGCAGTGATTCGCAGCATCGTGCCGTGGGCGTCGAACACGCAGGCATAGGGGTTCGCATCCACCACGGGGAGTCCAAGAGTGGCTTCGTAGAAGGCCCGTGCCCTGGCCAGGTCCGTGCTGGAAGCGAAAGCAATCACGTCGCTCGTTGCAAGCACGTGGACCCCTCAATGCTGGCGACACGCGGGCGCACCAGTGTTGCGCACAAGCGCGTAACGCGCTTACATCGGGACGACCGGAAGTGCGTCATTGCGGCATGTGCGGGTGACCATGCGGACGTCCCAATGTGTGCACTCGGCGGGCGGTTATGGGTGCGTGGCGTTGTCCGTGCGTCAGCGGCGGCTGAGGATCAGGTACCGCTCGTCGAAGATCTGTTTGCCCCACAACGCGGGATCATCCAGTTCGTGGATCGTCGCTTCGTCGCGGTGAAGTAGCACGTGCGACCGGCACACCGATGCCGGCATTCCCTCACCGGTCGACCATTGTCCTTCGACGAGGATGCGGCACCCGTCGGGTTTGAGTCGGTCGATCCACCGCCGGAGCACGTCGCTCGGATCGGGCAAGGCCCACAGCACGTGCCGTGCCAGCACGACGTCAAACGATGACGAGGCGAATGGTGGTCGGCTCGCGTCGGCTTGGACGAAGCTCGCCGGACTGCCCGCGCGGTCCGACTTCGCAATCGCGTAGTCGAGCATTGGGCGGGACATATCCAGTCCGTGAACATCGTGTCCTGCCGCGCTCAGCAGCACAGTCAGGCTGCCTGTTCCGCAACCGAGGTCAGCCACCGTCGCCGGCGCAGCGGGCAGCAGCGAGTCCAGCAGGACCGTCCACGCCCGCCGAACCTCGGGATCGCGAAGCCCGTGGTCGGCCTCGTCGTCGAACGTTGCTGCGTGCTGGTCCCACCAGCTGCGCGCCGTCGTGTCCACCGACCCATTGTGTCGGGCCCGTCGTAGTCGATCCGACGGTTACGCGGCCAAACCCACCCTCGGGTCTGCACGATCTAGCAATTCAGCGACGACCGTCTTCGCGGCAGACATCCCAGGTTTTTC
>PLCK01000172.1 GCA_003134755.1 Actinomycetota bacterium
GCTGGTCAACGACCTCGGCGGCGCACTCGACGGCAGCGGCTCCTCGGCGTCCGCGGCCCAACGCGTCGTCGACGAGATCACCAGTCTCGGTGGCAGCGCGGCGCCCAACCACGACAGCGTCGCCACCCCGGAAGGCGGTCAGGCCATCGTCCAGGCCGCCGTTGACGCGTTCGGTCGAGTCGACGTGCTGGTGAACAACGCAGGCATCCTGCGGGACAAAGCGTTCCACAAGATGGACCCCGCGATGATCTCCACGGTGATCGACGTCCACCTCAAGGGAGCCCTCTACGTCAGTCAGCCGGCGTTTTGTCTGATGCGCGAACAGGGCTACGGGCGGATTGTGAACACCAGCTCGGCGTCCGGTTTGTTCGGCAATTTCGGTCAAGCGAACTACGGCGCAGCCAAGGCTGGCCTCGCCGGGCTGACCCGGGTTCTCGCACTCGAGGGTGCCAGCCGCGGGATCAGGGTCAACGCCATCGCGCCGATCGCCGCGACCCGGATGACCGAGGAGATCCTGGGCGACCTCGCGGCATTGGTCTCGCCGGATCGAGTGAGCCCACTGGTCGCCTACCTCGCTCACGAGGAATGCTCAGTAAGCGGACACGTCTACTCGGTGGCGGGCGGCCGGATCGCCAGGATCTTCGTCGCCGAGACGGACGGCGTCCTGCTCACCGACAACACCGCTGAGGCAATCCGCGCGCAGCTGCCCGAAATCGACGCACTGGACGTCGAGGTCTTCCACCAGCCCTTGTCGCTCGACGACGAGACCGCGATCATCGCCAAGGCGCTCTACCGCGATGAGTCTGCGGCCTGACGCGTCTAGCCGAACGCCAGCTGGACGTCGTCCGAGGATGACGTCGGATGGGATTGCGGACTCGTAGCCGACGGCGCGTGCTCCTCGGTGTGCAAATCAGTGGCGATGGCCACGACGGCCGGATCGATCCGCATNNGTTGCCGACCTTTTCGATGTTGAAGTACAGGCTGTCGGTCGAGAGACCGGCTTCAACGGCAAGCTTGCTCACCATCGTCTTGTTCGCCTGATGCGGCACGATGAGGTCGATGCTTTCCAACAGCGAAGCGGCCACGCCGTCCGGGTCTGGGAGGGTCTTGAGTTCGTCGATCATCTGGACCAGATAGCGGCCGGCCAGCGCCTTGACCTCGGGACCGTACACAGTGATGTTGTTGTCGAAGGCAGGGTTCGGCCAGATGATCGAGTTCACCTGGCTGGCCGGACCGCTCGCGTACGTCTGCAAGTAGTCGATGTCCGGTGGCTCGCCCGGCGGAGCAACGCCGACCACGATGGCGGCAGCGCCGTCACCGAAGATCATGCGCGACGGCCGGACGTTGCCAATCTTGTCCGAGAACTTTTCCACGCAGACAACGAGAACTGGACGCTGCACTTCCTGGAGGATCCGCGTCGCCTCGGACAGACCGTAGGCCANNAGCGCGATCTCCTCGAGGCTGTGCGATGTGTAACGCCGCTGTTCGATGCCGGTCTTTTCTTGGATCTCGGCCGCCGTCATCGGCGACCAGTTGTACGCAGCGTTGCAGACCAGATCCTCGTTGCTGCACACCACATCACCATGAACGACGGCCAGCGCCTCGATGCGCGGCAGCGTCGCGAACTGCGTCCGAACGTTAACCGGCGGGTACGGGCGGACCGGTTCGCTGGCCGCCTTCGCCGGCGGACGCGACGGCGGCTGTACGCCGGCTGCGACCCGGCGCAGGAAGTGCCGAACTTGCTGATCACGTGGGTGGAAGACCACGACGTAGTCGTCATCGCGCAACTTGCCGACCTCGACAAGCTCAGCCTTCGATCGATCCCACGGGTACTGGTTGTGCAGCACCATGGCCCAGCGGTTGAGGGCCTCGAGCTCTGCGACTTCCTCGGCGCAGTCGACGATGTCGGTGAGCCCGAAGATGGGGAAGTCGGCGTCGTAGCTGGGTAGCCGGAAGGTGAGGTTGGTGGGATCGGACAGGATCTCGGCCACCGTCGGCTTGATCGTCGGCAGATCGCTGGCATGGTGCTTGCGGTGCCCGAACACGTCGAAAAGAATCCCGAAGACGCGGTCCTCCACCTCGCGGTCCCAGGTAGGCGGCAGCGTCTCGTAGGCCCCCTGCACGGCTGCGATCTTCCGGTCACCGTCCTCCCACGGGGTCAAGATCGGCAGGAAGACGTCAGAGCGGGTGCGCGGCACGTCGCACCAGCGGGTCGGCCTCTTCTCATAGAGAGTCATCGCGAAGCGGTTGGTCCAGAACAGGTTCAGGGCGAGGTCACGCATCAGTTCGTACCGGCTGGAGTAGGCGCCCTCCTCCACCCGATGCAGGATGTCGGTCCCCGTCGGCGCCTTCACCTCGAAGTCCCGTCTGATCACCCGGTCGAGCTGGTCGAGGCTGTGCATGACCGACAAGTCCAGCTGCGGGACGAAGTTGGAGGGAAACACGATCCGGTCGTGACGGTTGACGACGAATGGCTGCATAGCACGTCCTTTGTGTCGAGACGACCGAGGATGGTGCACCGGGCAGGGTCAGGGGGGCGCCACCGTGGAGGTCTCTGACCTCGTCCTGCTGATTCCCCGCTCGACGGCGCCGATGAGGTAGGGCCGCAGCTCACGCGCGGGAATGATCGCGTGGACGGAGCCGACCGCGAGCGCACGTCCGATGTTGTGGATCTGCTCGAACTCCTTGGCCACCTGACCGACCTTCCCAGAGAGCACCGCGGCGCGCAGCTCGGCCAGCTCGACCCGCAGGCGGGGGCGGTCGACCTCTGCGGCGTCGGCCACGGCGCCGTCCAGCGCCACGATCCCGGGGTCCTGCGACGTGCGGCTCGCGACGTCGCGGGAGAACACGACAGCCGCGGCCGGCGCACCCCCGATCACCGACGCGAACGATCCTTCGACGGCGATGACCTCCATGTTGTCGTTCAGGACACCGGAGAAGACCACGAAGGCGCCGCCGTGATAGCGCGAGATCACGCAGAAGACGATCGGGCCGTCGAAGTTNNAGCTGCAGCTTGCGCAGAGACTCAGGCGAACCGTCGAACCCCGACAGATTCGCCAGCACCACCAGCGGACGGCTGCCACTGGCTGCGTTGATCGCTCGCGCGGCCTTCTTGGATGACCGCGGGAACAGGGTTCCGGCGGTCCACTGGTCGGGGCCGTCGGCGGGCAGCCAGCCACGCCGATGGATCGGGCGGGACTCGACGCCTAGCACGGTGACCGGGTAGCCGCCCAGGTGGGCGTCCAGGACGACCGTCG